>CAZYOZ010000056.1:0-7522 GCA_964649235.1 uncultured Candidatus Bathyarchaeia archaeon | reverse complement strand
ACACGTTTTTCTGGGAAAATATCTCAGCTCAAGATTTCGATGATCTACGGACCAACCTTCTTGATAGCGCGATCACACAGCTTAGTAGAGGGCGAATCGCTACGAAGAAGGATCCGCGAACCAAAGCCATCCTCGAAAGCCTCTGTCTACCCCATAATGTAGAGGGCGAATCCATTCTAATCACTGAGAATGCGCCCATTCTGTACGAAATCCTTGGACTGGGCTCAGCAGGGAAGGCGGTCGAAGGCAGCGACGCGTTCGCGAAAATCGAGGACGCGTCGGGAATCCAGGTTATGCGAAAGGCGCCAGTTTACGTAGGGGCTCGGATGGGGCGCCCAGAGAAGGCGAAACGTCGTGAGATGCGTCCTTTGGTCCACTGTCTCTTCCCCGTGGGATTAGCCGGTGGGGCAAGAAGAAACATAATTGAAGCAACCGCCGAGCGCTCTTTCGTGGATGTTGAGATTGCTTACCGCAAGTGTACCACATGCGGAAACCTGACCTTCCGGATGCTGTGCGAGCAGTGCAACGCAAAGACCGAGAAGATGTTCGTCTGCCCAAAGTGCGAGAGAGAAACTCCCGAAGAAGTATGCCCGACATGTAAAGTCCGCACGCAGTCATACAGTAAGAGAAGCGTCCCAATCCGGGAGACCTTGGCGCAGGCGACGAGAGGTCTGGCCCTAACGGTGGTGCCTGAGGTCGTTAAGGGAGTTCGAGGACTGACAAACGAATCGCGAACCCCTGAACCGTTGGAGAAGGGTCTGCTTCGTGCAAAACACAGTGTCTCTCTCTTCAAGGACGGTACAATTAGATTTGACGCTACGAATGCTCCGCTGACCCATTTCAGGG
Organism: uncultured Candidatus Bathyarchaeia archaeon; assembly: GCA_964649235.1. Lineage (GTDB taxonomy): Archaea > Thermoproteota > Bathyarchaeia > 40CM-2-53-6 > 40CM-2-53-6 > FEN-987. Next base: position 6,676 of record CAZYOZ010000056.1, on the reverse strand, counting down.
CAGGGGAGCTAGGTATCAGCATCGAAAACATACGGAGATTGGGGTACGAATTCGACGTGAACTGGGACGCCTTAAAGGATGGGGCCCAGTGCTGTAACCTAAAGGTTCACGATATCATCATACCGGAAACTTGCGGCGAATATTTCGTCAAAGTTGCCCAGTTTGTAGACGAACTTCTGGAAACCTTCTATGGGTTGCCTCCCTTCTACAAAGTGAATACGAGGAAGGATTTGGTGGGACAGCTTGTAATAGGGCTGTCCCCGCACACTTCAGTTGGCGTAATAGGACGGATCATCGGCTTCACTCGCGCAAACGTCTGTTTCGCGCACCCATTTTGGCATGCGGCCAAGAGGCGAGACTGTGATGGGGACGAAGATTCAGTCAGCCTCGCGCTCGATGTGCTGCTGAATTTTTCAAAGGAATTTCTTCCGTCTCGGATTGGAGGAATCATGGATGCTCCTCTGCTCCTTACAGTAGCCATAAACCCGCAGGAGATCGCCCGTCAAGCATTCAACATCGAAACAATCAACCGTCTGCCTCTCCGTTTCTTCGAGGAAACCTTGAGGCGCTCGGACTCGAAAGGGTTGACGGACATCATTGAAACCGTACAGCAACGGCTTGGTTCAGAATCGGTCTTCGAATCTCTCGGCTTTACTTATGACGTAAGCGACCTGAATGCTGGAAACTTGGCCAGCGCCTACAGGGAATTAGGAACCATGCTGGAAAAGGTGACTGAACAGCTGAAGCTAGCCGAATCCATCAAGGCCGTGGATGCAGGAGAGGTAGCTAAGCGGGTTCTCTCCACGCACTTCATGCGCGACCTTACAGGAAACCTGAAGGCCTTCGCCGGACAACGGTTCAGGTGTACCAAATGTAACTCAAAATTCAGGCGGGTCCCGCTGAAGGGCGTCTGTCCAAGGTGCGGGGGCAAACTGTCACTGACTGTGTACCGAGGGGGAGTAGAGAAGTACCTCACTGTAGCCCAGGACTTAATCAAGAAGTACAGGCTCGGAAGATACCACGAACAGCGGCTGCTCTTACTTCAGGATGAGATCAACTCATTATTCCGCGAACAGGAGGAAAGGAAGAAACAGCCTTCCCTAGCTCAGTTTGTTTGAGATGGTAGGATGCCCAGGATCGGACTGCTTCACCCTAAGGCTTACCTGACCTCTAAACGGAATGTTAAAGCCGGGCTTGTCGCTCGCACGAAGATTCTCTTGGTCTTGGAGAAGGGCCGGAAGAGTGCCACTGAAATTGCTAGGGAGGCAGCGGTCTCTTACGAATGCGTTTCATACCATCTCAAGACTATGAGAAAAGAACGCCTGGTGGACCGAGTTTCGAAAACTAGGCCGTTCGCTTGGGACCTAACGCCCTTCGGCCAGCAGAAACTGCCAACTGAATAGCAAGCCAAGCCAGAAGACCCAGATGCTCGTTTAATGGCTCGGCCAGGCTCCATGTACATAGGCTTTGCACAACATGCTAATTACCTTCGACACCATACGTTTCCTAATTTCCAAGCAACTCGAAGTGGACAGCCAATGCAAACTCAAATCCGGTATTATTCGGAGCCTCCGATGAACAAGCCCGTAATGGTTTGTGGGCTGCCCGGAATCGGCTCGGTTGCATGGTTGGCTGCGAATCATCTACAAAAAGAGCTCAAGGCTGCGCTGTTCGCAGAGGTCTTCTCCCCGACCTTCTCGCCCAAGGTCTGGTTAAGCGATGACGGAGTTGTGAAGCTCATGAAGGGGGAATTCCACTTCTGGCGAAACCGTAACGCCGGCTCCGACCTAGTAATTTTCACTGCAAACGAGCAACCCTACTCTCCAGAAGGCCAGTATGAGCTGGCTGATGTTGTTCTGGACTTGGCGGAGAAATTCGGCGTGACTAGAGTGATAACGATGGGTGGGATGGCAACCGACAAGTTCACAGAACAACCAAATGTCTACGTGGGTGCCACAGACGTTGAACTTGTGAATGAAATGGAGGGCTATGGCGCCGTCAAGTTGGCTGGTGGAGCCATAACAGGCGCAAACGGCCTCATATTCGGCCTTGCAAAGCCACGGAAGATACCTGCTGTCTGCCTGCTTGCGGAAACGCCCGGCTATCTATCGCTTGATGCTAACGCAGCCAAAGCAGCACTGCAACTCTTCTCAAAGTTCCTCAACGTAACCGTCGATCTCGCCCTACTAGAGAAACAGGCGAAGGAGAACTCCGAGGCATTCCAAAGGGCGAAAGACCTAGCACGCACTCCTTTTGCGCACGAGCCAAGAAAGGGCGGAGAGCGAGAGCTACCTTACGTTAGTTAACCCTCTGCTCAGGGTCTCGCAATGAAGGTCATGTGCAACCAGTGCGGCAAGATCTTGAACGTGATGTTTTCCCGTTCAATCGCGGTTGAAGAAGAGGGTCGGCTGAAAACCTACCATTTCTGTTCCGATGAGCACATGGATGAGGTCGCCCGAAGAAAAGGTATGCCATTGGGCAAGGGTTAACTTCTGTCAGATACGATTGGTGGCGGCTTGCGCCGGGCTATTTTATGTCCATACCAGAAGATCTGAAGTCTGCGTCGACGGTCTTCGAAGCGCTGGGCAATCCGGTCAGACTGCGTATCTTGCTTATGCTTATGGAGAGCGAGAAACCTCTACACATAACAGCAGTGGCAAGCAACCTGAAGATGGATTACGGAGTTGTACGCGGCCATGTTGAAGTCCTGAAGGGTGCTGGCCTCATCCAAGTGTACGATGTGGGCAGGTCAAGGGTCCTCTCGCCCCTAAACGGCGATGTCGTCAGCGAGCTCATCACGAAAGCTAAAAGTATCATAAAGAAGCGATGATCTTAGTACGCTGGAGCCGGTATATTAAGGCTTAAGAGCAGTAATATTGTTCTGAAAAAATTAAGTAGTTGTCACATATTTTGGGTGCCTTCAGTGGTTTTGATTGACGCAGGCTCTCTTCGCGAGAAGAAGCGTGGGTCTCACGGGGGCGGCGGTTTTCGGGAGTCTCGCCGCACTCTCAACAGTCATAATCCCCGCTAGAATTCAACCATCGTTCCCGTTACTGCCATTCCTAAGGTTCGATCCAGCAGAGCTCTTCTCGGTCTTCGCATTCCTCGTCTTCGGCCCGATTCCGGCGCTCATAGCAGCGACATTTCACTGGATATTCCTAACCGCCACCGGGACGAGCGGGCCTCTCGGCCCGGCCGTCAAGTTCGTGGCGGTCATCTCAACAATCTTGGGCTTGTTGATGGGAAGCAAAATCTACGGACGCCTAAACAAGAGGTTTTGGCATTCATCGACCGCGTTGGGTTCGATGCTAGCCTTTGCAATCTTGGCTCGCATCGGCATACTACTGGTCGTGAACTTTTTCGTATTCAGCTACATCGGCCCCGTAATCTTCGGCATCGACTACCTAGGTTTCAGCAAGCAAACGCTGCAGGCGACGCTGGGGCTGAAATTTGCGGGACCCTGGGAAGTCCTGTGGGCCATGTTGTTCTACACCAGCATCTACAACGGGTTGCACACAGTCTTCTCGGTTACAATCCCGTACATGATCTTCACGCCTATGAGCTTGAAGGTTCCCCAGATAGCGTCCGGGGATCCATGGATCAGCAGGTTGACTAGGAGCCAGTAATTGAGAAGGCCTAGCCTTACGCAGCTGCCAGCCCGGGCCTATTCTTGATCGTCAGCTTGGCAGGGGGCGTTGGAGCGGCAAGATTCCTACAGGGCCTTATCCGCGTAGTTCCGCAGAGTTCCCTTACGATAATTGGCAACATCGGGGATGACATAGAGATCCACGGGCTTCACATCTCGCCCGACCTTGACATCGTAAGCTATACCCTAGCAGGGATCGTGGATCCGCGCAGAGGGTGGGGCATAAGAGGAGACACATTCCATTGCCAACAATGGCTCAAGAGATTTGGCTACGAAACTTGGTTTAATCTCGGCGACAGGGACCTGGCCACGCACATATACCGGACCAAGGAGCTCCGCAATGGAAGGCGACTGGCTGAGGTCACGCGGAAACTGACCAGACAATTGCGTTTGGCTGTCAATCTACTGCCAGCAAGCGATGATCCCATTCATACCTATGTTCGAACGAAGAATCATATCATGCACTTCCAAGAATACATGGTGAAGAAGGAAACCAGACCAGGAGTGCTTGCCGTAAGCTTCAGAGGCGCAAGGTCTGCAAAACCCTCAAGACAGGTTCTTGAATCCATTAAACGCTCAAAAGGAATAATCGTGGCCCCAAGCAACCCGATTGTCAGTATTGGCGCCATCCTAGCCGTTCCAGGAATCCGTGCAGCACTTCGACGTTGCAAAGCAAGGATCGTTGCTATAAGTGCGATAATTGGCGGAAAGACCGTCAAGGGCCCCGCAGATAAGCTAATGAGGGCTGTGGGGTTCGATGCGACGGCCGTGGGCGTGGCCGAGTGCTATCGCGACTTTATTGACACCTTGATAATAGACCGCGTGGACAGCAAGCTTTCCCCTCGAATCGAAAGGCTAGGAATCAAACCGGTCGTAACCAATACACTCATGAAAACAATGACCGACAAGGTGCGGCTCGCGAAGGTCGCAGTCAGTGAACTTAACAGATGAGACTCAAGCAATCTAAGCGCTTGGAACGGACACACGCAATTGTTCCGGTAAACATCCCGACGAAATCCAAATTCCGACTGTCCAGTCTGCTCAGTCCCAAGGAGAGAGCCCAGCTAACAATTGCAATGCTTCGCGACGTGCTCGCGGCCCTAAAAAGGGTCCGCAGGCTTTCGAGGATTACTATAGTCTGCGCAGATAGAGATGTTACGAAGACCGCCAAGAAGTTTCATGTTGACTTTGTGTGGGAAGGACCGAGGCGAGGCCTAAACAAAGGCCTTAGGCTTGCCATTAGGAAAACTCAGCAAAACGGGGCGGCCGCCGTTCTCGTAGTACACGCAGACATTCCACTCATCAAGCCTAGGGAAGTAGACCGGTTGCTGAAAATCGGTCAAAATTATCATGTTGCAATTGTGCCCTCCAAGGATGGCATAGGAACAAACGCCCTACTCCTGAAACCTCCTAGCGTCATCCGGCCGGCCTTCGGCAGGGGAAGCTTCCAGCGTCACCTGCAGCTCGCTGAAAGGGACAAGCTTCGGTACAGAGTCCTGAAACTTCCAAGCATCTCCTTCGATGTCGACGAACCGACTGATCTTCGGACACTTCGACGCCATCTAACCCCGAGCGAAACGTATCAATTCTTGACAACGACGGCCTTGTCACATACTGGTTCCCAGAGAGAGCCTTAGCTACAGGAACCCCAGGGGTAGCGTCCTGATTGCGCGACGTGAGACTTGGTTCCGATTACCGTGACCGTAAGGTTGTTTTCGGAACGGTGACAGTATTCATGATCCTCCCGGCAAGCATCAATTTCGGTCATGTGGACACTTCACGCCAGCCTAGACTTGTTGGGCAAGAACTGGCTCTCCACGCTGGGCGGAGGAAGAAAGGAATTTAGCAACAAACCATTCTTGCTTACGCGAGGTGTCTGGTTTAACGTCTGCAAGAGGAACCCACGATAGAGTGCTCCAACTTCTGCAGGAGCACCACAAGTGGTTCTCTGAATCGATTCCGCTGATCGCGTCGGAGAACGTTCCCAGCCCGGCGGTTCGTGAAGCGATCATATCTGACTTCGGCAACCGCTACGCGGAATAGGCCCAGGCCAACCGGCCTCAGCCTCCGCAGGGATGGGTGGGGGAACGAGTCTACGCGGGCTGCGTATACATCGACCAAGTTGAAAGGCTCTGCATCGACCTAGCGAAACAGCTCTTCAGCGCGGAGTTCGCTGACGTCAGACCGGTCTCCGGCGTCTGTGCGAATCTGGTGGTCTACACAGCGTTCACGAGCCCAGGCGACCGGATGCTTGCTTTGGCGATACCGAACGGTGGACACATCTCAACTGGAAGGAGAGACTTCTCGGGTACAGCTGGCGCAGTTCACGGCCTCGAAGTGGAATACTTTGCTTTTGACAGGAAAGAGATGAACATCGATGTCGCCAAGACGAAGCAGAAAATTGAGAAGATGGTCAAAGAGGAGAATAAGGCGCCCAAGCTGGCGATGTTCGGGGGAAGCCTCTTTCTTTTCCCGCATCCCGTGAAGGAACTTGCTGAGGCCTTTCATAATGTCGGTGCAATGGTGGCCTACGACGCGGCCCACGTTGCAGGGCTGATTGCCGGAGGCCAATTCCAAGACCCTCTGCGAGAGGGCGCCGACGCCGTAACGCTCAGCACACACAAGACACTTTTTGGCCCGCAGGGGGGAACGGTCATATCTTTCGAAAAGTACGCCGAGCAGATTAAGAAAGCAACATTCCCGTCGAACACGAGCAACCACCATTTGCACACTTTAGCCGGAAAGGCAATCGCCTTCGCAGAAATGATGGAGTTCGGAAAGGAATATGCTGAGCAAGTGATAGCGAACGCCAAGGCGCTAGGGCAGGCCTTGCATGAGCGAGGATTGCGTGTTCTCGGTGAGGAGAAGGGTTTCACGCAATCTCATCAAGTCGCCGTGGACATCACAAAGTATGGGTTAGGTGGAGACATGGAGAAAGCCCTGGAGTACGCCAACATAATTGTCAACCGCCAGTTGCTCCCCGGCGATATCCAAGCTGGGCGGCACTACACTAACCCAGGCGGCATCCGA
>CAZYOZ010000055.1:0-7878 GCA_964649235.1 uncultured Candidatus Bathyarchaeia archaeon | reverse complement strand
GAACTTGATTCGGATTTCCGTCGGGATTTCGAGAGAATGCCAGATTCGGTCCATTTGCGACCTGACGGCCGCGGAAACATACGGATTGTTATGACCTAGGTTGAGAACAGATATTCCACTAACCCAGTCGATGTAGAGATTCCCATCAACATCTCTTATGGTGGCGCCACGCGCTGAGTCAATTGCGAAAGGGAAGGCCTTGCTGTAGATCACAGCGCGGGTTTCGAGCGCCGATTGCTTCGCGAGAAGTTCCTTTGCTTTCGGCCCGGGTGGCTTAACCACGACCCGAGGCGCTTCTTCGAAGCTTAATTCTTGGAGAGCCGTCAGCCCAGAACACCACAGGATGACGCTCATGCTTCTTTCTACTTAGATTTGTCGCACAAAACAACCTGCAAAACGGAGCTTCCTGATGATGGAATCGACCTGGACTGCTTCCATCGAGTTTTGATTCGGCAAAAAGTCGTGGCGTTGCGACAGTTTACCGTTTGGGGCAGGTCGGGAGAGAGCGTTGGTCATCAACAACTTGTTGACTGTGGCTGCTCTTCAACGTCCTCCCCACCGGGTAATCACGACTTTCCTGTCTGTGAAGAAATCAACTGAGTCCATCTGGCCGTGCAATACTCCAAGAAAGGAATCTCTCATGCCGCCGAAGGGAAAATAGGCGACGGGTGCAGCAACGCCTACGTTTATGCCGATGTTCCCTGCTTGGACTCGTCTTCTAAATTCTCTTGCATGGCGCCCACTGCCCGTGAATATGCTTGCCGCATTGCCATAGTTTGTACGTTTGTTAATGAATTCTATCGCCTCATCTAAGTTCGTAACTTGTATCACGCTTGCGACTGGGCCGAAAATTTCATCCTTGGCGATGGCCATGTCGGAGTCGACCTCGTCAAAGATCGTTGCACCCAAGAAGTATCCGTTCTCATAGCCGGGCACGCGAGTCTTTCTTCCATCCAAGACAAGCTTTGCTCCTTCGGATTCGCCTTTGTCAACATACTGCGAAGTCCGTTCTCTCGCTTTCTTGGAAACCAGCGGACCCATCTCAGTCGCCTCATCCAGACCATACCCTAACCTAATGGCCTCGGATCGCCTTGTGAACTTCTCGAGCAGGTCGTTGTGAATGTCGCCCGCCACCATGAGGTTGGCGCCCGCGAGGCAACGCTGGCCAGTGTTGCCGAAAAAGGACGAAACACAGGACTCCACGGTTTCAGCCAAATCAGCGTCGGGCATGACAACGATGGAGTTCTTTGCTCCAGCTTGGACTATCGCCCTCTTGCCATATTCTCCTGCCAGCCTGTAGACGTGCCTTCCGACGGTTGTCGAGCCAACAAAGGTTACCCCTCTTATGAGCGGATGTGAGATCAAGGCCTCTACCGTTTCCTTGCTTCCGTGAACCACGTTCAGGACGCCAGAAGGGAGCTTGGCCTCTTTCTGGAGAAGCTCGGCCGCAAACGTCATCGGCAGGGGTGTAATCTCGCTGGGTTTGACGACAACGGTGCATCCCAATACGATGGCGAATGGGACAAACCAGAACGGCACCATAACGGGAAAGTTGAATGGGCAAATCACCCCAAAGACGCCGAGAGGCTCTTTGACGGTTCCCTCGTCAATTCCCTCTGAAACCAGGTCAACCTGCTCACCCTTTGACAGCGTGTAAGCGGCAGCTATCGCGGCCTCGATATTCTCAATTGTCCGTCTAACGTCGCCCCTGCTCTCAACTATTGTCTTGCCATGGTTCTGCGTGTTGACTCGTGCCAACTCCTCGAAATGGTCTTCAAATGCATACTTCATCCTGAACAGGTACTGTACCCTTTCAGACAGCGGGACTTCCTTCCACTTCTCGAATGCGTGATGAGACGAGACAACGGCACTGTCAACCTCCTCTCTCGACGCGAATGGAACTCTGGACATCTGGCTGCCAGTGGCTGGATTCATAACTGGCAGGGAGTCTACAGACTTGGATTCTATCCATTGGCCGTTGATCAGCAATTGGAGGCTGGCAGGTCGGTAGGGTACTTCGGAAAGAAGAGTCATCAGGCAGGCACCCTTACCTTTCTGCGACTTCCTTGAAGGATTGGTCGACGGAGTCGATTGCTGTGTCAAGCTGCTCTTGTGATATGATCAAGGGCGGTTGAATCCGCAACACGTTGCCGAGGACTCCACCGTGCCCCACCAGGACGCCTTTTTGGCGGCACAGCTCTCGGATTCTTGCGGTCTCCCTCGATGCTGGTTCCTTTGTTTCGCGGTCTTTCACAAGTTCCATTCCAATCATCAGACCTTTTCCTCTGACCTCGCCGATCAGTTCATGCCTATCCTTCAGCTCTTCGAGCCTCTGCATTACATACTCACCACTTTTTGACGCGCGGGAAGGCAAGTCTTCTTCCAGAATGAAGTCTATGTTCGCCACTGCCGCGGCACAACTTACTGGATTTCCGCCGAAGGTTGAGAGGTGGTCGCCAGGTTGGAAAGAATTCGCGATCTCTTCCGTTGCAGTGCAAGCTCCTAGCGGCAGTCCGCCGGCGATTGCCTTCGCAAAACACATGGCGTCAGGCGTCACATCGTAATGCTCTATGCCGAACAGCTTGCCCGTTCGGGCGAAGCCGGTTTGAACCTCGTCCGCCACGAAGAGAATCCCATACTCGTCAAGTATCTTCTTCGCTTCCCGGAAGTATTCTTCCGGCGGGACGATTATTCCTCCTTCGCCTAAAAGAGGCTCAGCGATGAAGCCAGCAACATCGTTCGAAGTAGAATAGCGGATCGTGTCCTCTATCATCTTGGCGCATTGAATTCCGCAGTTTGGGTACTCACACCCCAGCGGGCATCTGTAACAGTAGGGGGTCGGTGCGAAGGCTATGGATCCGAGATACGGGCCCATAGAGTAGCTCCTTCTACCTGCCTGTCCAGTGACACTTAGCGTGCCAAACGTGCGTCCGTGGAATGAGCGCTGCAGAGCTAGTATCTCATGTTTCTTCGTGAATTTTCTCGCAAGCTTAATGCCGCATTCAACAGCTTCGGCTCCGCTGTTCGAGAAGAACGTCTTCTTCAGTCCCTTGGGAGCTATTTGCGCGAGTTTCTCAGCGAGTTTAGCGACTGGTTCCAAGTAGTAGACGTAGGCGCAGGCATGAAGCAACTGGTCGAGCTGCTTCTTCGCGGCCTCAACAACCTTTGGATTGCAGTGGCCGGTATTCACAACCGAAATCCCTGAAAAACAATCCACATATTGCCTTCCGTCCGCGTCCGTCACTACAGCCCCGCTGCCACTTGTCACAACAACAGGCTCAACCCGGCTGACGCAACTTGTCACAACATATTCCTTGTAAGCCTCAACGACATCCGTCGACCTAGTCAAGATATCGCACGCGCATACTCTTCCAGCGATGAAAATATACCATTTTCTTGGCTACCGGGCCAGAAATCTTGCATCGCAAGCATTAATTGAGAAGTGACCGCGAGTATTTCCCGGTAGCATTTGGCTGGCATTCTGTCGAGAATAAGACATCAAGACCCTCTCAAGGCATTGCTACTGATAGTCCCGACGCTGGTTTTCTTGGGAGTCTTCTTTGCCTTTCCATTCCTAATCACTGTCCAGTACAGCATCGGTGTCACAGATCAATTCAACAGGTTGATCGCAGGCGGCTTCACGATTTCCAATTTTGTTTCTGCGTTTGAAGGTTTGTACTTTAACATCTTTCTGCGGTCCCTATGGATCGCCTTAGCTACTACAGTTCTATGTCTCGTGCTTGGTTATCCGGCTGCCTACTGGATTGGCGTCAAATCGGGGAAGATGAAAAACCTCGCGATGCTCTTGGTCATCATTCCTTTCTGGAGTAGCTTTCTCATCAGAACCTATGCCATGATGAGCCTGCTCTACCGAGGCGGGGTGATAAACCAGATTCTTCTTCAGATGAACTTAATCCGCGAGCCCCTCGACCTTCTTTACAATCCATTCTCAGTAATGCTCGGAATGGTCTACAACTACTTACCGTACATGATTCTGCCGCTCTATGCATCTACCGAAAAACTTGACTTGTCGTTGCTGGAGGCAGCGCAGAGCCTAGGCGCCAATCATGTCAAGGCGTTCTTGAAAGTCACCCTGCCCCTGACTCGTCCCGGAATATTGGCAGGCTCGATTCTTGTCTTTGTTCCAGCCGTCGGCGAGTTCGTTGTTCCTCAGCTTCTCGGAGGCACGACGAGTGTAATGGTGGGGCAACTGATCTGGAACCAGTTCCAATCATACACGGGAAGTTGGACTTTCGGCTCGGCTGTGTCTATCTTGGTTGTGGCTCTAGTGCTCGGCTTGATGACACTGTTCCTCCGCTACGTGACAAAAGGGGAGGCGTTCACAATTTGAGAAAATTCGGCGACAAGATCCTGAAGAGCTATTCAGTATTCGTGCTCGCGTTTCTCTACATGCCTATCTTCTCAATGGTAGTCTTCTCGTTCAACGACTCCCGTTTAACGGCTGCCTGGCGTGGCTTCACAGTACGTTGGTACATCGAACTTTTCAACGGCTCGGATATTTGGACCGCCTTCTACAACACAATTTTCGTTGCGCTTGTCGTAACCGCAGTATCGGTCATCCTGGGTACAGCGACTGCCCTTGCGATGTCCCGGTACAACTTCAGGGGGAAGAGCACGTTGGATGGCTACCTCTACATTCCGATAATTATTCCCGAGATAACGGAGGCGTTGTCCCTGCTTCTGCTTTACGTCTGGGCGGGCGTACCGCTTGGGCTGATGACAATTGTCCTTGGCCACCTGACCTTCGCGATCCCGTTCGCCGCCTTGGTCATCCGGTCTAGGATGGCTGGCTTCGACCGTTCGGTAGAAGAGGCTGCTCAGAGCTTGGGTGCGAATGAGATTCATACCTTCCTTCGAGTGACGCTTCCAATCATTTCTCCGGGCGTTATCGCGGGTGCGCTGTTGGCTTTCACCCAGTCCTATGATGATTTCATCAAGACTGCCTTCACTCGAGGGCCAGGTGTGGATATGCTTCCGACCACAATCTACAATCTCGCACGAAGAGGAGGCGTTTCCCCAGAACTCAACGCTCTGGCTACTATAGCGCTGTCCGTCTCCATCGTGATGGCAATACTGTGGCAGAAATTCAGCTCAAGTAAGTAGTTTCAACTCACCCTGGGACGACCACGCTGGCGTCACGGTCCCAGCCAACATGAATGTTGTCCCCTGGCTGGAATCTGGAGTCAGCGTCGACATTCGGAACGTTGACTGTCAGGAGTGCATGTTCGGCGATACGGATCTTGTACATCATGACTGAGCCCTTGAAGAACCGCTCCTCGACCTTTCCTTCGAATTTGTTCTCGACCTCATGAGGCGGCTTTCTGCTCGCAAATATCTTCTCAGGCCTAATCGAAACCCGTACTTTCTTTCCCACGAGTTCGTCCTTGGTTGCGACGGCAACATCAAATGTCTTACAGTTCACGCGCTCTCGCGAGAGGCATTCCCCTTCTAGCAGGTTAGTTTCGCCAATGAAATCCGCCACGAACTTGTTCGCGGGGCTTTCGTAGATCTCTAGGGGGTCGCCAATCTGCATCACGCGTCCCCCGGTCATCACTGCGATTGTGTCCGACATTGTGAGTGCTTCGCCTTGATCGTGGGTTACGTAGATGAAGGTGGTTCCGATGCGCTTTTGGAGTTCCTTCAGCTCCACCTGCAATTGCAGGCGCAGTTTCAGGTCAAGGGCGCCTAGGGGCTCGTCTAGGAGGAGAACCGCGGGATCTGCGATTAAGGCGCGGGCCAATGCCACCCGCTGCATTTGGCCGCCGCTCAGCTGATTGATCCTTCTGTCCTCAAATCCGGGAAGTTCAACGAGATCCAGCATTTTCCTTGTTCGAGGTTCAATCTCCTCTTTGGGGAACTTCTTCATCCTAAGCCCAAAGGCCAGATTGTCCCTGACATTCATGTGCGGGAAGAGGGCTAGGTTCTGGAAGACCATGCCGATGCTTCTCTTGAAAGGAGGCAAGTCATTCACGACTTCGCCTTTCAGACGGACCTCGCCGCTGGTGGGTTCGACGAAACCCGCAATCATCCTTAGCGTTGTTGTCTTCCCGCATCCACTCGGCCCGAGCAACGAAAAGAATTGTTTCTGCTCAACCTGGAAGCTCACATGGTCTACCGCGACTGTTTCCGCGTAGGCCTTACAGAGGTCCCTAACCTCTACATCCGCAGTCATCCGTCATCTAACTGTGCCAGTGTCTGTAGCTAAGCTGAGATGACTTCAGTGTAAATCTTGTCCCACTTCTCCTTCTCTTCAGCTGTGAAAGCTCGCTCAATCTCCAAGTTCGCCATGACTTCCGGAGGCGGGTAGACTCCCGGGTCATCCCGGATCGAGGGCAAGACAAGTTCTGTGGCGTCCTTGTTCGGGTTTGCGTAATACCTGAAATTCGTTATCAGGGCGTCCACTTCGGGGGTTAGAATGTAATTGATGAACGCCTCGCCTGCAGCCTTGTTCGGAGCTCCCTTTGCAATGCACATATTGTCAGTCCACAGCGTTGCTCCTTCTTCGGGTATGACGTACTTGACGTCAGGGTTGTCCTCCTGCGCAACGTAGACATCTCCGCCATATGCGTGGGAGACCAGGAACTGGCCACCTGCCAATCCAGGAATATAGTCCGTTGCGTCCGCATATTTGGCTAGGTGAGGTTTCTGCTTCAGGAGAGCTTGTTTCGCGTCCTCAAGCTCGCTGTCATCGACCGAGTTTAGCGAATGCCCAGTGTACTTAAGCGCCGCGCCTATGAGCTCCCTCGCTTCCGTCATCATAGTCACTCTTTTGTCGTATTTCTCAAGAAAGCTCTCGTCGAACACGTTGCTCCATCCAGTGACGCCTTCGGTAACTTCGGCCGTGTTATATCCTAATCCGGTTGTGCCCCACATGTACGGAAGAGTGTACTTGTTTCCCGGGTCGTAAGGGGGGTTCCTGAACTTATCATCCACATGCTTAACGTTAGGTATGTTATCGTAGTCGAGCTCTTCAATGAACCCACCAGCTATGGCGTCAGGGATGACATAGTCCGTGAAAACCACTACGTCGTATCCGCTGTTTCCTACGAAGATCTTGGACCGTGCTTCATCCATGCTCTCAAAAGTATCGTATACCACGTCAACCCCGTATTCGTCTGTGAACGTTGTCAGAAGACCTTCAGCGATGTACTCGCTCCAGTTGTAGACCTTCACAGTTCCCGAGTAGCTCTTGCCAACCTTCTTTCGAAGTTCATCGATCTGCGCCTGAAGTTGTGTCTTCTCCGCGCTGAAACTTGAGGTAGCGATCTGGTTCCCCGCTACACCACCAATAACAGCACCGAGCACACCCGACGCAGCCACTTTTATGAAATCACGTCTGGAGGATTTTGACATGAATATATCTCACGGCTAATTACAGAACAGGCTGGTTTAACACTTTCAGATTTTTGAGTTTTCAGGCAGCAAAATCCTGCCTCAAGGAAAGAAGCAAAGGCTAGTAGAACTTCTTTGTCTCTGTGAAGCGTTCTTCCACTCTAATTTTCCTCTTTCCGACTTCAAAGAAGAAAGGCACGGGGTTGACGGTGGCCTCTGGGGGAAAGACGCCAGCCCTTTTGATCTTCTCTGTAGCCTGCCACTCTGAGACAACCGAAGGCGGAACAGCGGTGTCCCTGGCTGAAGAGATTCCCCTAGCAGGGTCGTTCCATGTAATTATGTGATACACGATTGTGGCTGCGGATCCTTCTCGAAATCCAAACACATCGATCCTGAATGCGTCGTATTCGTACTCGTGGGTCGAAGAAGCTTCTGCCCTAGATTTCGAGATTGCCCTTTGGTACATTGCGGTCAGATAATCCAAAGGAGAAATCTTGGCATCCTTAACGGGCAGCTCTGTTGTGT
>CAZYOZ010000054.1:6696-8629 GCA_964649235.1 uncultured Candidatus Bathyarchaeia archaeon | reverse complement strand
ATTGGAATCGGAGCTTTGATGATGGCTTCTCTTTCTATTTCGGGTCCACCTGCTCTCTTGATGGCTCCCGCGACTCCTCCGCCCATTATGAGTTTACTGTTGGCTGGATTCACAATTGCATCAGTGTCTTGTTTTGTGATGTCTCCGAGAATCGCGGTGATTTTGGTCCCTCGATAGTACGTTGAAGTCAAAGCATGAGCCTCTTCATTCGAGCGTCTACATATTGGGCCGACTGACAGCCCATCGCATGCATACATGATAGATGAAGATGGTGGACCGGGCGGGACTTGAACCCGCGACCTTGCGGGATTGGAAATCTTTCCGCATTGCGGGCTGTCGAAGCATGCCAAGCGGACGATTTGGTCGCGTCGCTTCGTCAGCGATGCTCATACCAGACTGATCTACCGGCCCACCTTCAGCACGCTTTCCAATCTAGGCCTAAAAACCTTGGTTCATAACGTCGCCGCTGCGCAACTTAATGGGAAACTCTTAATTGAAAGTCGTCTGCCACAGCTCTGCTGTGCCGAGGACGCCGAGGTAGGAAAATTACCTCGAAAGCTCAGCCTGACCTCTCACACAAAAGAGGGACTAAGGAGAGCACCCGATATCTTCAGTGATAGGTGAGGCTGAAGACCGGGCTGACGGTCCAACGACCGGCCCAATCGCTGGTTCAAATCCGGCCCTCGGCACCAAAAAATCCGACACGCTTCAGGTCCTTGTGGAGATTTCATTCGTGGTCCTGCAGCTTCGAGATCGAAATCTTCTCGGTTTGAGTATTTTCCATGCGGTGAATGACGGTTCTTTGGCGGTATTCTTGGCGTCTTTGCCAGTTATGCGGGTCGCACTCGACTTGTCTTTGATTCAGATCGGGTCAATTCTGAGTGCTGGGTTGCTTGTCACCGTGGTGATGCAGATGATATTTGGCTATGTTTCTGACATGGGGCATGCACACACGTTGCTTGTGGCCGGGCTAGCCAGCTTGGTCGTGACCGACTTGGCTTTTGTGGCCGCCGGGAACTATGTGCACGTCCTGCTGTTTTACATCCTACTCAGAGCTGCTGTTGGCGTCTACCATCCGGTTAGCTTCTCCACAATCGTCCAAACGGCCAAGAACAGGCATTCAGCCATGGGTTTCCAGAGCGCCTTCGGCGACGGCAGCTTGGCATTCGCTATGTTCTCCACAGGTTTCGTTGCAGAAAGCTTCGGTTGGCAGTTTCCTTTTCTCGCGTGGGGACTTGCTGCCTTTTTTGCTTTCTTCGTCTTCGTGCTCTTGGTCGGTTATCGGGGGAAGTTCGCGAATGCTGAGGTGCCTACTGGCGAGTTGGCGGCCGGAGAACGAGCCGGAGGAGCAACCAGACATTACGTGATTTTGCAATTCAGTTCTGTGTTCCTGCAATGCCTGTATGCAACATTCACAGGTTTCGTACCTCTTTTCGTCAACATCCAGTTGAAGTTGAGCCCTGGTTTGAGTTCTCTCATAGTTGCGCTTTGGCTCGCGATCGGCGTTACCTCAAGCTTCAACGCGGGGAGCTTTGTACGTTTCTTTAGAGATGAAGAGAGGACGCTCAAAATCTGCTTCGGCTCCGTAACTTTCCTTATGGTATCGGCTGCGGTGTTACTTCTCAGGCCTGAATACTGGTATGCCGGCCTAATGTTGTTGGTTCTCAGCGGGATTCCATACTTCGTCACTTTTCCAGTTATGTATGGAATGGTCGGGACAAAGGCCCCTCCCAAACGTTTGGGCTTGGCGTATGCAACAAACCTGAGCTTGTCACTGATCGCTGGCTCAGCTGTTTCATACGGCGCGGCGTATTTCGCGTCGATTTTCGGGCTTCTTGTGATATTCCCAATTCTGATCGCGGCAGCCGCAGGGGCAAGTGTTACGGCACTGCTTCTCTGAGCGTTAGCGATTAATACGGTGAGCCTGCTCTGT
>CAZYOZ010000054.1:0-6596 GCA_964649235.1 uncultured Candidatus Bathyarchaeia archaeon | reverse complement strand
AACTACCTTGGCACCTACCGGAAGATCCATCTCTTCTACAACGAGAAGAAGTACTTCAAACCCGGCGGGGAGTTCAAAGTCTTCGGCAAGGTCGGCGTGATGATTTGCTTCGACTGGTTCTTTCCCGAATCAACCCGAACGCTAATGCTGAAAGGCGCTCAAGTCATAGCCCACCCCGCAAACCTGGTGCTTCCTCACTGCCCGGAAGCAATGAAGACCCGTGCTTTGGAGAACAGGGTCTACGCTGCAACCGCTGACCGTACTGGAACCGAGCGAGGCCTGCGGTTCATCGGGCAATCCCAGATCGTTAGTCCGCAAGGGCAGATCCTGTACCGCGCCTCCAGGACGACAGAGGAGTGCACGGTCATAGAAATCGACCTATCAGCTGCCCGCGACAAGTATGTCACGCCTCGGAATCATGTGCTGAAAGATAGAGTTCCGAAAGCGTACACACGCTGACGAAACCGCATGCCCGATAAGCATTTAATTGATTTCGGCCAGTAAGGCGTGAGGGCGCCTAATGAGTTCTGACATTACTGTCAGGCAGATTATGAGGACGATAATCTCCATCGATTCGAAGGCGAAGGCTAAGGACGCCGCGAGGCTGATGGTCGAGAAGGGGATTGGTTCGCTGATCGCGAACCGCGACGGCCTGCCTTTCGGCATAGTCACCGAACGAGACTTAATGGAGAAGATCGTGGCGCAGGGCTCGGACCCATCGAAGGTGAGCGTCGGGGACGTTATGGTTGCTCCGTTGGCAACAATAGACGGTTCTGCGAACCTTATCGATGCGGCTAGGAAAATGGTTGAGAAACAGGTCAAAAGGCTAGTTGTAACGGAACACGACAAGATAATTGGGATTGTTAGCCAGACCGACCTGGTTCAAACGCTGACGGACTTTGAGAAGCTCGCGAAATTAGGTATGGCGTAATCCATCTTCAGCTAAAGATCTGCGTTCAGAGGCGGCGCTCAGCGGAGCAACTTTCAGAAGCCTCTGTTCGACTTCAGCAACGATCTGTTTCATTCGGCCAATAACATCGGGGTTGAGTGAGATGCTGTCTATTCCGTTTTCCACCAAGAACTCAACGATCTCAGGATAGTCGCTCGGCGCCTGCCCACATATCCCGATCTTGACTCCGTGCTCGTGCGCTGTCTTGATCAGGTGCGCGATTGCCGTCCTGACTGCCGGGTTTCTTTCGTCGAAGACGCTTTTTGCGAGTTTCGCATTGTCCCTATCAACGCCGAGAACAAGCGACGCCAGATCGTTCGAGCCGATGCTGAAGCCATCGAAGAGTCTGCAGAATTCCTCTGCCAAGAACACGTTTGACGGAATCTCTGCCATCATATAGACCTGAAGCCCATTTCTTCCTCTTTCCAGGCCTTCTGTTCTCATCAAGTCCAAGACAGCCTTGGCTTCTTCCAGTGTTCTGACGAAGGGTATCATCGGAATTATGTTATCGAGTCCCAGTTCCCTTGCTTCCCTTAATGCCCGGCATTCTAGCCTGAAGGCCTCCGCAAAATCCTCGTGCGGATACCTCGATGCGCCTCTCCAGCCGAGCATTGGGTTGTTCTCTCCCTTTTCGAATATCTCGCCTCCGACCAATGCAGCATACTCGTTTGACTTGAAGTCGGAAAATCTGACGATGACGGGTTTGGGATAGGCGGATGCCGCAACGACCGCTATTCCCTCCCTCAGCTTCTCGACCAGGAACTGGGGTTTGTCATCGTACCCTCGTGTCCGATTGTCAATTTCCATGATTGTGCGTTTGAAGTAATGTAGGTCCTTTGTTTTCGGAGGGGCTCGCAGAAATCTCTCCGGGTCCCGTTTCAGGTTCTCGTAGTTTAGCAAGGCTGCGGGGTGAATCCCCACGTTGTTACCATACACAAATTCAATTCTCAGTAACCCGACTCCATCAGCCTTTTTTGCGTGCACGAGCGCGCCCTCAGGCACCGCCATGTTCATCATGATTCTCGTTCTGGTCTGCGGCAGCGTGCTCAGGTCGAATGTTTCGATCTCATATGGAACCATTCCTTCGTAGATTCTGCCTTCTCCAGCACTGCAGTCTACTGTGATGGAGTTCTCGTGGTTCTGTAGCAGCTGGGTTACCCTGCGGGCACCGACTACGCATGGCTTTCCAAGTTCCCTAGAGACGATTGCCGCGTGGGACGTGGTCCCTCCTTGCTCTGTGACAATTGCAGCCGACCTCTCCATTATGGGCTCCCATGCAGGCGTCGTCTCCTTCGTGACAAGAATCTCGCCAGGTTGGAAGTTCTTCATCTCGGTTACGTCGGACATTACCCTTGGTTTTCCTTGTCCGATTTTTCCTCCGACGGCGATTCCGGCGACGATGAGTTGGCCTTCACCCTTGAGGTGATAGATCTCCTCCACGGTACCTTTTGTGGATTGAACGGTTTCAGGCCTAGCTTGCAGGATGTGGATCTTGCCTGCCTCAATTGCCCACTCAATGTCCATATTCTTCTGGTAGTGCTCCTCGATCTTCTTTCCGAACTCAGCGATCGATCTTGCCTGTTCTTGGCTGAGCGAGAATCGGGCGCGTTTCTCCTGAGGAGTGTTCACGAAGGTCGTTCCGCCACTATGATACTTCGCGGTGAGTTCCTTCTGCCCCAGTCGTCTCCCAACAACATCCGCGTTTTTCTTGAATATGAAGAACTTGTCCGGGATTACTTTCCCAGCCACAACGGACTCTCCCAAACCCCAGTTCGAGTCTATCACCATGACGTTCTCATTCCCGGAATCCGGGTCGATGGTGAACATCACTCCAGCCGCGTCGCTGTTGACCATCTCCTGGATTCCGACGCTGAGGCCTACGTCCATGTGGTCAAAACCTTTCTTGGTGCGGTAGCTAATGGCTCTGTCAGAGAAGAGCGAGGCAATGCATCGCTTCACGCTATCCAAAACCTGCTCATCACCGACCACGTTCAGGTAGGTATCCTGCTGGCCCGCGAACGATGCCTCGGCTAAGTCCTCCGCAGTCGCGCTGCTTCTGACTGCGACTGGAACATCTTTTCCGTTGCACAACGACGCGTAGCCCTGTATTACTTCCTGGAGAAGATTTGCCGGAAACTTGGATGCCAGGATTCTTGACCTGATGTCGTTACCAACTTTCTGTAGGCTCTCGACATCACCAATGTCCAAACTTGATAGTCGTTCGCTGATGTACTGCCTCAATCCGTTGCAGTTCAGGAATTCCCTGTAGAATTCCACTGTCAATGCGAATCCGCTAGGGACAGGCATTCCTATTCTGGTTAGTTCGCCGAGGGAGGCATTCTTGCCCCCTACAGATGGTACATCACGCATTCCTATCTGGCCGAATGATTTGACATAAGCGCCCATACTGTTCACCTGGCGAATTCCGCAACGGCCTTTCTTGCAGCGAAGATTTCGTGGGTTGGCTCAGTCTGTGCAATGTCCAGCGCGTTCATACGACTTCCCAAATTTCTCGCTTTTACTTCTCGCATCTGCGGATGCTAGCGGTATTATCCGCCGGCTACCATTCGTATCGTATATCAGGGTGTTGACGTAATACAAGCTGGAAGCCATTCCGCTGGAGGCATATTATATCTGACGGGGGAATGCTCGGCTGCTACAGTTTTATACGGCAATGCCTGCATCTCGGCTCAAGTTGCGGCCGTAGTCTAGCCTGGTCTAGGACGGGATCAGCGGACAGTTTACTGCTGCCGGTTGCCTGCCACGCTTCTGTTCGCCCATGAACTGGGCGAGAAGATGCCCGGGTTCAAATCCCGGCGGCCGCACCATCTAGACATCAATTTCCATGCACTGACGTGTGACTGCTCTACTATGACTAGGAAACCTGAGCAAGTAATCTTGCCCACGCAGCAATGACAGCCCGGCGGGCGAGAGGTTGTTGTCCGCGATTGGTTCCTAGTTACATAAGCCCTGGAGAATGAAAGGGGTAAGATGCCCAATTCCCAAACGGCTTCGAAGCCATTAGCAGAGACAGTCCATCAATCCGCATACCGCACTTCATGGCCATCGAAAGGGCGTGTTCATTCGAACCGGCCGTGATTATGCCAACGTGTTCCGTTTGACTCGCGGCGAACTCAAGAGCCGTATCGAACACTCGCTTGAATGAACCGGGCGACCTGACTGCTAGTGGGCCTATCCGGCCATCCGGCTGGATGTAGGCATATGCTTCGGGTGAGTCTTGCTTTTGGAACAGAAAGCATTTGGCTCCTTGGAGATCGAGGAAGAACCTGTGGTGCTTTTCCAACGAGAAGCCCAACACCTGACGATCTAGAGAGGATAGGTCCTTCAAGCTCCTCGTAATCATTCCACCGCACATCTCCTATTACAGAGAGCACGCCCCTACTCGATCCAGTCATCCAGTACAGTGGCTGACGAGGATACATTCCATTGCGAATGTAGAGCGATATCGACACGCGATTGTATGCGGGGGTAATGACGGCGCGATTCGTTATCTGCCCGCGGCTGTATTCCAGCGCCTTTTCAATCAGGGCTCGCCCCACCCCCTTGCTCTGATAGTCCGGCAAGACGAACAATGCAGACAGAAACCAGAAACTACCTCTCACCCAACTTATTGTGAATCGAAGGATTCGATTGTCTTCCTCAGCTACCCAGAATCCCTCAGGTTGTTCCTTCAAGGAAAAGGTGTACAATGGACTTGGCGGAAACGGGTTGAGAGGGTCGCCGCTGATCCCATGCCTCCGATGCAGCTCATTTTCAGCCGTCGCCCATACCGTTGAAACCGTGGAAATATCACGAATTTCCGGTCGACGATAATTCAAATCTTTGAACCTCGAATGTTCAGCCAGGGCACGTTGATGCATGACAGGATGATCATAATCAGTGAGATGATTATTGCCACAAGCCGTTCGGTAATGGCTGTGTGCGCCATAGCTCCGCTTAGGGATTGCTTCCAACCATAATTGGTTTCTCCTTCCGTTTCTTGTCATCAGTACACCGCGTAGCCTGGCGGCCAACGTGAATAGTCAATTTTGCCAGCAATCCGTTTACGTCGAAGCCATGTTGTGCGAGGAAGATGACAGTGGTCGCGGTTCCGTTGCCGAGATCGATTGCCCGACAGGGAGCGATGAGTCCGCTCTCCACCAAATCGACGAGCTCTCGTCGTGGGCTGATGTCCCAAGTTATTTGGAGATACCTGTATCCGAGTTCATAGAAAAACCTCATGAGAAAAATGATGAGCTCTTCGCTTCCAGACGAAGAACTCCGTAAGTTACTTTCTGATTGTCTTGTAGATGTTGTAGACGAAGACTATCTGGGCTGCGAAGCCTATGATGAACAAGGCCATATACGTGAAGAACAATGGTGCAATGGTTGGGTGTCCAAACACCTCTCCTTCTGAGAGACCTCCCGCGAGCAGGGAATCTATCGCAAAGCTAGCATAAGTCTGGATCAGAATGCCGATAGGAACCACGACGTTCGTTATCCAGAAATGGATCCGTGCCAGTCTTTCGCTGTACAGGTTTCCCTCAACTGCCTTCGGAACAAAGTAATAGATCAAGCCGATGATGGCAAAGCTTGCCCACCCAAGCAACATGACATGCCCTCTTGCAGAATTGTATATTTCATGCGCCAGAAGCTGCTCAGGTTCGGGGAGGAAACCGAAGAACCCCATCCAGAAGGCGCCGACCAAGAAGTAGACCAGTGAGACTTTCACAAAACTCATACCAATATTTGCGGACATGGATCTCAAAGTATCTACATAGAGTCGTGACTCTACTTATGGCCTCTCATGTCGTACGGAATGGCAAGACATCGCACCTTCCCATAGAAGTCGGCCAGTCCTGATGACAAGGGCCCTTTCCCGACTCACCAAGATCTGGGACCCAAGCCGAGTCACCGGCCTTGGCGCCTGCTTGTTTGAGTCTCGCTCATTTCGGCTCGTTATGAGCGGAATCTTCTTTGAGGCTCCGCGCAGCTAAGGCTGTGAGGTTGATGGGCGCCCAAGGTGAACTTGTACCTCGCGTAGATACGTGGGACATCACTGTTCAGAGAACAGAACATTGATATACTGTTCACATGCTAACTGGCCAAACAGAAAAGCGGAGAAGAAAATGATGAAGAAAATAGCAACAAAATCCTTCGGTTTAACGTGCAAATTGGCCCCAGTGCTGTTCATCACGTTGCTCCTCATGGGCGCGCTTGCTGTGAGGCCTGCATACTCACAAAATACAACAACGACCACGGTGGCGCCAGACCCGTCTACCGTGACCATAGGTAACACGATAACATACACCGCAACCGTTACCGATACATCGGCAAGTCCAACGACTCCCACTGGTACTGTGAGCTGGAGTGATGGTAGCGCCGGCGGCAGCTTCAGCAACTCCGGTTCATGTACGCTAGTCACACTGGATTCATCATCTGCCTCCTGCACCATAGATTACACTCCACCAAGCAGCTCTCGTTCTGTCATCATTACGGCAACCTACGGCGGCGACTCTGGCCACGACGGAAGCAGCGGTACTTCATCTTTGACGGTAGTGACACCCGCTCAGGCCACGCAGAACCTAATCGACCTCGTCAACAGCCTGAATCTCCCGCATGGACTCACTAACAGTCTAAACGTCAA
>CAZYOZ010000053.1:2476-8838 GCA_964649235.1 uncultured Candidatus Bathyarchaeia archaeon | reverse complement strand
GTTGTCATGATCTCCGGTAGTGCCGAAACGTCGCTTCTTTCCACAGTCAGCGCAAGATACTTGCCCGACACCCTCGCGATGACCATACCAACCTTCTCGAAAGTAATCACGACGCTTTCGACTGCGCCTGCCCAAGCGGCCAGTCTTTCTGAAACCCCGACCAACATGAGCGGCCCTATCTGCATGAAGACGCGATCTTGGTCGGGCGGTGAAAGACTTTCGAGGCCCGGCCGCATTTGCATGAAGAGAACTTCACCTTTCTCATTCGCCAGCGCGGCCCATCGAATTTTCGGATGAATTCGGAAAATGTCTTCTGCCGTGAAATCGGGCAGCGGTATCACCTAAGACTGCTAGCGTTTCTCGTGCTCCAAATACATATGATTTGTCTAACGCAAAGAAAACGTGCCAGATTCCGCTGAGTTTTTCTTGGTTGCGCCGAACTGCGACCATCCCGCAAACTCTTATATCCGATCCCAGACGAGCGGAAAGCTCTGGTGTTTGTTTGAGTCGTTGTACATCTTTCATTTGTGTAAGTCCCGCGCAGTGGACCTGCACTGAGTGCGGCCACGCGTACTGTTTCTTTCATGCAACGACGCACGGACACGCGCAACATGCCGGTCCAGAACAGGAATTGGCAGTCAGCGCATAGGATCCTTGTTTAGACTACTGCAACCTGGTCTTGAAAGAAGTAACGCGTCGCTCCTAGGGTTTGAACTTCAAGCGGCCGTACGTTTACTACGAGCGGAAAGTTTCCTACTATATCGCCGACTACTAGGCACCGGTGAGGTGGCAGGTCCCGGACAATCATCCTAATCGTGTCGGCGTCAACTTTTGCCAGCTTCGAAACGATTTCTAGATCGTGCTCATTACTGAAGTTGAACAGGAAGACATTGTCGGCCTGACGGTAGATGCTACTTTGAATTGTGTCCGGCTGGTTTGTTACGAATGTGGCGAAGAGCCCCAGGTGGCGCATGCGTGTGACGACATCGTCCCAGTAGGTTTCGCGCAAGTAGAGGTGCGCCTCTTCCGCGAAGAGAAAGAGTGACCTCAACTTCTGTGACGCCAGCAGGTCAGTAAGCTTGCTGATGAGAAGTTCAACGACAATCCGCCTCAAAGCCGAGTACTGGTTCTTCATGTTGACGATGAGAGCGCAACCTGATGAGTGGTTACGGAAGACTTCCTCCAAGTTTAGCGCCGTGCGGAAATCATCCGTGAATATTCCTGAGTCATCGAGCGTGTTGAACCTTGCAAGCAGAGCGTCCTTTATGCTCTCGTGGCAGTCGAAATTCGCTATCGCCGAGCCCAAGGAGTTCATTGTCAATTGATTCTGCTCTTCTAGTTCACGCCATATCCTGGCGAAGACACGAGCCGAGTTGTCGGGGAGGGATAGTGCGTAGATGAGCGTGCCAAGGAGTGTGCCTAGGCCAACTTGGCTTAGCGTGAACCTGAGGTTTAGGCCAGGAATCAGGGAGATGATTTTGGGGGACAGGTGCATTTGGCGGCCGTCCAAGCCGCGACCTAGGTTGGCGTATTCGCCGTTCACGTCTAGCACTACGACGGGAGCGCCTTCCTTGACTAGGCTCATGACGAGGAGCTTGGTGAGATGGGATTTTCCAGTACCCTTTCTGCCCGTCACTATGTTCAGTCGGCCATCCAAGGCGCCCAGGTCAGCGGAAATTCGTGGAACACGGCGGGTCGAGCCGAGTTCGAAGGGGTGCTTCGATCCGAGCGCTGCAATGAGGAAGCTGGGCGGCATGGCCTCGATTTGAGAGTGGTTTCTGGACGGCAGCCAAGCCACATCTCGGCTTAGCCGCCCGCCTTCGATGGCTCCACGTATCTTTCCCATCAGCAGGTGGGTGTCCTTGAGGACGGCGATTTGGGACGCTACCTTGAATGGGTCAACCTCCTCCCCAGACAGTGTGCCTTCGGAAATGCCGTCTCGGAGCAGGTCCTCCAGAATGCCGGGGATGTTGGCGTACTGAATATCGATTACCTGGACTATCAGAGAGTTGTCCCTTGTCCTGTCAGTGATCAGTAGGTAATCGCCTTTCTCCACTTCGTCCTCTGGGAAGGACAGGAGCTGCATGTCGTCGGCTTCCTTTCTGAGAATCTTCAATGCCATGCCTCCGATGCGGTTCCAAAAGGCCCGAAAAGTGAACGGCGTAGAGCGAGCTTCGGAATCAACTGGATCCCGAAGGAGGCTGCCGCGAAGGCTTGGATGGCCAACACGTCGGTCGCTGTGAAGGTTGCGAGTATGTGCGCTATTCGTAGAGTCTCCGGGTAGCCTTGGTCGACGATGTCGGACCCGAGCAGTTGGCGGATTCCAGTCACCGCATCTTCAGGCAGGATTTCCCGGTCGACATCTATCCTGAATGGGTAGCCGTTTCTCGCCAGCTTGCCTACAAAGACACGGCCAAGGAAGCGTACTGGGTAGGGAGGGAACTGGTCAGTAATCTCCGCGTCCACATCCAGAAGGCAAGGTTCGGATTTCCGTTCGAGTAGGTTGGTTATGGATTGATTCCTGATTCGTAGCTTCGTCTTCTTCGATATCGCGACTACTATGCTGTGTGCGCTTCGAGCTGACTGGAGTGTTCGTTCAAGTTCTTTTGAAGGGTTGTCGGGCGTCCCAGCCGTCAGTGAACCGTCAATCAGGACTAGGGCGTTCCTTACTGACTTGGCCACGTTGAATTGCAGCCATCTCTCAAGGAAGTTCCGCACACGTTTCAAGAGACCGTCCACGTTCAGCTCGCCATGTAACGGCGTCAGCCCTATGTTAGCAAAGCTCTGCAAGTCGACAAGGCTGTTGCCCCCCAGCGAGAAGACCAGCGGCCCATACCTGACATAACTGTAACGCCCATCTTGAAGGATTACGACGGAGCCTCGCAGGGCACATAGTGAGCCGTCGGTGAATTCCCCTAATTTTATTGTGGACGTGTCGATGGCAATGACTGGCCGGCTGGAATTGAGAGGTTTCAAGGGAATGACTTGTTGTGCATTGAACCCGTTGAGTTCTAGGGTGCTGCCTTCGCCGCCGTCAAACTCTGTGAAGGCCGGGACAGAGAAGAAACTTGGTTCGGTGTAGAGGAGGTTGCCCTTGCTGCCTTCTATGGAGTTTCTGCAGAATTCAAGGAGGGGTTTCGGCAGCTGACCCGACTCGAGCGTGGGGTCTGGGTAGAGAAAGTTACTTATCTTCTGCTGCGCAGTTGAAGTCTGGTGGGTGCGGTGGTTCATGTTACTCTCGCCCCCTTCGCGGGAGTTCTCCCCCGAGTCTCCCGCACCGCCGCACCCGCACGTAACTCGACGGCATAACCTGATAGACCGCCCCCGTCTAGGTGGACCGGCCTCCTTCCTGGTTTCCGTTAGCGAGTGAACTTTCGAGATTCATGAGACCCTTTGTGGTTATTCGATACTGGCCTCTGTCCGCGCGTTCGATGAGCGCTGACTTTTGAAGGTCGACTATGACATTGCGGATGGTCTTGGGCGCCTTTCCTACGCCTGTTGCGATCTCTTCGATGGTCAGCAAATCGGTTTCACGTTTGCCCATCTTGCCTGCGAGGTGGGCCATGAACAGGACGATTGAAACAGCCCTGTCAGCTGGAATGTCATTCCTGGCCAGTAGCAATTGGCCAGTGTTCGTCATCTTAGCAAATTCCGAGACCCTGTCCGCCAGACCGGCCAGGTCTGGAACATAGATGAGCCTTCTCGCTAGGTTGTACGTTGGGACAGCTTGCGAAAGAAACTTGAGAATCTGCGGAATCATTTCTTCGATTCGGCCGCTACCCTCGTAACGCATCCCGCTGACCTCAATCTGAACCTGGATTTGCGCTGTTTCTGTTTCAGTCAAGACAAGCTCACTCTACTTGGCTTTCAATTTCGGCAAGACTTGTTCGCGAAAAACTTTCAGCCCGAGGGTTGTCGCGCGGTACTCGCCCTTCCCTTTACGTTCCGCCAGCCCTTCTGCGCAGAGTTCACTCAGTCGCCCTGCCACGGTTCCTGAAGTCCGTTTTGTAGCCGCGATCAGCTCCGAGGACTGAACCAAGTCTTTTTCAGACTTGCCCAGCATCTTGGCGATCCTTGCTTTCGATAGGTGGAGCAGTATGAGCTCTCGATCCGCAAGCGCCTCGGTCGGGACGGTTACAACGATTCCTTCAGGAGTAACCGCGAGGACTCCCTCAACGGCCTCCGCTAGCTCCTTGGCATCAACCGAAAGAACGAGGCGCGACGCGAGTTCGATTTCGGGGATTGATTTTGCGAGAAACGAGAACACTTCTTTCGCGACGACATCAGGTGCTCCGGTGACTTTCTTCTCGAGGCTACCGTAGCGGATAGTGACTTCTAGGGGCTGGCCTACGGTGGAAACCTCTTGGTCGCCTCCGAACAAATTACTTTCACTTCACATTCACAATCATACGCTATAAAAGGTTTGAAGTGACAACGACTCCATCAAGATGTTACTCACTTCTGTGCAAACCAGACCTGGACAATCGAGCATGTCCGTGTCAGAATTGAGAAAACGGCTAGATGTTACTTGGCTTCGGCTCGAAAGTGCATCGGCTCGACCATAGGAAGTCTTTAAAGTTCAATGGGCACTACCAGCCTCCAGATTTGGACTATAACCAGTTGAAAGTGCAGATCCTCCGACTTCTTACGAAGATAACAGAGGCAGATAGCGTCACCATAAAACATGAACTCGCGTCAAGAGGCTTACCCCTTGACATTCACGCTTTGCGAATGGCACTCATGCGATACCACAAGCAGGGCATATTGAGACGGGAACGGTCCGGCGTCAGGTTCCTTTACGGAATCACGGAGAAAGGCCGTCAGCGTCTCCGGTGGCTAGACTCCCAGATAGGAGAATGATTGCATATCGGATTGCTCGTCAATGGCTTTATACAATACGCAATCATATCGGATAGCCTTATTTCTAAGCTATCCGATACCCCTTAGTATCAGCAGAGGTTGGATTGCGGTGCGCCTTCTAGCGAGCAGACTTCACGAGAGAATACTGCAAAAAAAGAGGAGACTCGACGGCCTGCGTCCGTTTCCTCCAGGAGTTGTACGCAAAATTCAACAGCAGATGCAAGTTGAGTACATTTACAACTCGAACGCAATTGAGGGCAACACTCTCAGCTTGAGAGAGACTCAGCTCATCCTAGAGGAGGGTATCACGGTTGGTGGAAAACCATTACGCGAAATCTTGGAAGTCCGGAACCACCCAGGGGCCATTGATTTCATCGAGAAGGTTGCCACGAGTGGTGAGTTGAAGGAAGAACAGATCCTGTCTATCCACCAAATCATCGTGAAAGACATCATCGAAGATGCTGGACGATATCGTACAGGAGAGGTTAGAATTACCGGCACGGATTACATTCCTTCCCCAGCTTACGATATCCCGTTTCATATCCGCGATATGATCAAAACGTACAACCGCAATCCCGACGAATTGGCGCCGATTGAACTTGCTGCGTGGCTGCACCACAGATTAGTTCAGATCCACCCATTCCATGACGGAAATGGCAGAGTTGCAAGACTACTCATGAACCTAACATTGCTACACTACGGTTACCCTATGACCGTAATACTTCGAGTGGATAGGAAGAAGTACTATGACACTCTCCGGAAAGCCGATAAAGGGAATCTAGCACCCTTCGCGAATTTCATCGCATCTGCGGTAGAACAAACCATTGACACTTACTTGAGAGCCATCGACCCCGCAGCCGATCCTCTTCTCCCAGTATCAGAAGCCAGTAGAGGGACACCTTTCAGTCCGGAGTATCTCAGCCTTCTGGCACGCACCCGAAGAATCCCCGCGATAAAGATCGGTAGAAAGTGGATGGTACCCAGAAGCGCTGTACAAGCGTACATTGCCCAACAGCGAGAACGTTCCACACCGCCCAGAGAGCTACCATAGTCACCTAGTTTGACCTCTACCC
Source organism: uncultured Candidatus Bathyarchaeia archaeon (assembly GCA_964649235.1). Classification (GTDB taxonomy): domain Archaea; phylum Thermoproteota; class Bathyarchaeia; order 40CM-2-53-6; family 40CM-2-53-6; genus FEN-987. The sequence goes on along the minus strand of CAZYOZ010000053.1, from coordinate 2,905 downwards.
CACTAACTGTAACAATCTATTCCAGCCGCGACCCAAGAATGTGGGTGGCTGACCATGCGTTACATTCTCAGAGCATATCACAAGAAAAGCATGTTTTCTGTGGTACAGTCGTACAACTTGACACGCGTTGCGTCGGACACTTGCTGAGACTCCGGGGCATCCATGCTAACTAGGAACCTGCGGGGCGCTGCGGGCGGCCTGAGTTTCGCCAGAACCTCTTGGCTCGAATCCCAGGTATGCGAATGAGTAGTACGTTACATTGTCTAAGCATGTGTGACAAAAACGCATCTTTTTGTCACACAACTCCACACGGGTTGCGTCGGACAGTTGCGGGGACTCCGCATGCTGTTCGTACTAATTAGGGATTTGCGGGTGTTGCGGGCGGCTTGAGTTTTGGCAGAACCTCTTGACCAATCCACTGTAGGCCCG
>CAZYOZ010000053.1:0-2376 GCA_964649235.1 uncultured Candidatus Bathyarchaeia archaeon | reverse complement strand
GTTGCGGGCGGCTTGAGTTTTGGCAGAACCTCTTGACCAATCCACTGTAGGCCCGCGCCGGAGAGGCTGTAGCGGCCCTGCTCGGCGATGAGCTTGCCTTCTTTTCTGAGCTCGCTGACGCGGGCGCGGACCACATTGTCCTTCACGGCCTTCCAACTCGTCCCAAGCAACGCAATCAGCTTCGCATCCTCCAAAGGTGAAGGACTGACACTGTATAGTATGAGGCCGATGGCCTCCTTCGCAGAAATCCTATCAAACGGTATTGTGAAATGCAGCTTACCTTCTGGGCTTGTTTCCAAGATTCCTGCTAGCTCTTCCGAGGGGACCAACGTCTCAAATGGCTGCTCCCCTCCTACTGCCTGAGCCGTAGGTTGTATTGCAGGCTGGGGCTGCAAAAGCTCCTCAAACTTACCCCGAACGTAGTCGAAATCACCCTCTAGCTCGACTTCGAAGTTACCTCGCCTAATTCTAAAACGCAGCCGCCGCTCAGACAACTCGGACGCCGGTAGTGAATCAAGCACCCGTTATTTCACACTTGCGAGCGTTAGTGCTACTAAAGGGACGAACGTTAAAAATGCCTATGACAAGTGTGACGCGGAGAATCTTGGAACATATGCTTCAGACAAAACACCCGTACCGAACCATGGAAATCGTTAGCAAGCTTGACTATCACGAATTCTTGAAAAAAACCAGTTTCGTCCAAATCGAGAAGGTGCGCATTGATATCGGAGCGTCTTGGGAGATCGAAAGTTTCGGTCCTCCGAAGGATTACAGTTTGGAAACTGAAACGGTTTGGAGCTTCCCTGAGCGCGGAGATTGGGCTACACATGTGGGAAACTATCGCGGTAATTGGTCTCCATACATTCCTAGAAACTTGACCTTGCGCTACACGCGCCCCGGTGACCTAGTTCTAGATCAGATGTGCGGCGGTGGTACAACTCTGATCGAGTGCAAGCTTCTAGGCAGGAACTGCATTGGTGTGGACATCAACAGAGATGCAATCATGGTAACGCTGGATCGTCTCAACTTCGGATTTAGACCTGTAGATCCGAACTACCCCTCAGACCTCTCCATCCGGACATACATAGGGGACGCAAGGAGACTCGAAGCCATACCCGATGGCTCGGTAGATCTGATAGCGACTCACCCTCCTTACGCCTACATAATCCCATACGCGGAACGAATCGAAGGAGACCTCTCGGGTCTGCGTAAGCTGGACGACTACCTAAAGGCAATGAGAGAAGTTGCAGACGAATGCTTCAGGGTTCTCAAGAGAGATAAACACTGTGCCATTCTGATTGGAGATACAAGGAAACACAGACACTATGTGCCCATCTCTACACGAGTCCTTCAACAGTTCCTGGACGCTGGGTTCGTACTGCGTGAAGACGTAATCAAGCTCCAGTGGAAAACAAAGACCACACGTGAACGATGGCGAAGCTCAAAACTTGACTTCTATAGGATTGCGCATGAGCATCTGTTCATATTCAGAAAGCCAGGCGAGGAGTCAGAACGAAAAGCTCTGAAGCTTAGCTCAAAATGGTGGATGTAGGGAATCATTGCACTCTTGGGTGAATTCTACCCAGGCTCCGTCCGGGGCCCTTTGGCTTGACGAATAATTCTCTTGGAATTCTCCTGGAGACGGTTACGTAGGTAGGGTTAGGAGCAGCGCTCCACGAGACAGGCAAATGTGATCCAACATCAACATACCATTTTCGAGCCTGTTTCAGGTCGTATGCGATTAGCAGGTCGTTATCGACCTTGAGTGACCGTATCAACCTATCCTCGATTTCCTTCGTGTCACGGTTTTCTTTGACCGCGGCTTTGAATCGGGAATAAGGGATAACGAGTTCGCGGGGGTCGTTCAGCAATGCAAGATAGTAATAGTACACTTGGTCTGCTTCACTGGTGAAGAACCAGCCGTCCACGTCGGGTCTGGTTCGGTCGTACTGCAGCTGACTTAAGGTTTCTATGAGTATCATGCCCGAGTCCGGGTTGCACAATCCCCTAATCTTACGCTTAGGATCAGATCCAATGTATGAATCAACTTTGAGGTCTATCGAGAATACTTCTGGCCCTTCGACCACTAGATCGATTCCGCGCGGATAGAAATCCGGATTTGCATGCACGTCTCTCACAGTTGATGTCTGCTCCAGATATCGCTTGATGATTGCAAGACCAAACCACTCGAATTTTTTCGCTACCCGTGTAGTGTGAACGCCTGAGCTCAATCTGACCAGCGAAGCATTGTTCCTACTGGTCAAAGACGTTTTCGTTCTCGACTAAGATGTAAGCCGGTTCGATTCTGCTAACACTTATCTGCAATAGAACCATGTTCGTGCGTTTGTGCGGCCGTAGTCTAGCCTGGTCTAGGAC
>CAZYOZ010000052.1:0-8901 GCA_964649235.1 uncultured Candidatus Bathyarchaeia archaeon | reverse complement strand
GGGCCCGGTTGCTGCATGCGGCTTCCGAGGGGCTAGTTTTGTATGCCATTTTGCTGTGCCTGGGTTCATATGCTGGGTTTGAGAGCCGCGGCCGGATAGCCCCTTGACACGTCGCAGATGAGTGCGTAGGGTGGGGTTCTGGGTTTGACGCCGTGAAGGAATACGGAGCCGTTCCTTTCGATCAGACGGAGGTGGTAGTCGCTCAGGTAAACGGCCCGACGGGTCACCTCCAAGCCTGGGCCCGCGATGGCCAATGCCAATTCGCCTTGCAGTTTGCATTCCATTATGGAATGGCCGAGGAGGTTGAAGAGTTCGTCTAAGTGGTCTGCGTAGTTGCTTTCGAGCAGGTCGTAGCCTATCATTGTGAGTAGGGACCCGCCGGTTCTTTTTCTGAGTTCGACTTGGGGTTGTCTCCAGGGTTCGGCGCCCGACTTATCGGGTTTGGCGGCTGAGTAGACAGTGACGCACTTGTCGTAGGCATCGCCAACGTAGGGTGATAGGGATCGGCGGTACTCCTCTTGGACGATGCCGCTGCTGGGCAGTATGAAGACACCCCGCCTTTTTGATAGGAAGTTCCAGGCTGTGGAGAAGCTCACCAGCTGTGTGGCTTCGAGCGGGACGCTGGGCTCGGCCTCAAGCAGCACGTAGGCGCCCCTCCGGTAGCCGCCGTCCAGCATCCTGTCCAAGTCCCTACTGCCAGTAGAGAAGTGCGTGTCCGAGTCTGGAATGGGTTCCCATGTCGCGGTGGTGGTGGGTTTGGGCATGGAGAAGCTTGCGATCAGCTGGAAGCCTCCGTCCAGCGTGAACATTTGATGGAACTGCGGAACCCTCGTGCCACGCATCTTCTGGATCTCAAGCTCCCTTATGCCGAACTCTTTTTCCCGTTTCAGTATCAGCACGCCGTCCGCGACGAATTCTTCCATCGATATACCCAGGCGGTTGTCGCCTGTGGGCACCTCCGTGATCAGGAAGGTCGTGCAGCCGGCTTGGCGTGTCATCTTCGACAGAATTGTGTGAAGGATTATTCGTGCGTCATTCCGGTTCCTGAATGCCTGAGCCATGGCAGAGAAAGAGTCGATGACGAGCCTCTGCGCTTTCGTTTCACGCATGTGTTTCAGGATGACTTCTACGGTTGTCTCGACCCCGTGCTCGCCCATGGCCGGGAAGTCGAGAAACCTGAATTTCCCTTCGTTCTGCAGTTTCTCAAAGTCGAACCCGAAACCCTTCATTTCCGTTAGGAAGGTATCGCGGGCTTCGGAGAAGGATACATAGATGCCTGTCTCGCCGAGTTTCTCTGCGCCGTGGTGAAGGAAGTGGGCGCAGAAGACCGTCTTCCCGGACCCAGGGTTGCCGGCCACGAGAATTAGGCTTCCACGCGGCACACCGCCCTCAATCATCAGGTCCAGGGTCGAGATGCCCGTTGGCTCACGTGTCGTCAATGATTATCACAAGGCGTGCTCTTGTTGTAAAACCTACAGTGATAATCATTTTCCTCGAATATGAAGCGTTGTAGAGCCAGTTCTGTTGATTTCCAACGCCCCGCACCCTCCTTTCTTGCAGGGGCGAGTGTGGGGAAAAGAGTCTACATTCTGTTTGGTTCTGACAGGTCTTCGAATTCGTCCAGTTGGAGCGTTGCCACTCTCTTTCCGCTTTCCCTAGCCAGCCTCTGCTTTGCCTTCTCCACGTACTCCAGCAGGCCGAAGTTTGGGACTTCCCAGAACTCCCAGCCAAGCTTCGAATAGAGTTTCTTCGCGATGGCTCTCTCGAGGGTTTGGCTGCCTGCCCCGAAGATCTGCTTGCAGCTATCCACGAACTCCCCGAGCTTGTCGTGCAATTGGTCGCGGCGTATCTGGCGGTTCTCTTCTAGGTAGAAGTAGACGGCCTTCATGGTGTTCGGGCTGAAGATGTTCCGTAGGGCTTCGTCGACGGACTCGATGAGTAGGCTGCTCAAGGATTCCCGCCCTTGGCTCACAGCACTGAGTATGCTGTCTTCGAGAATGGTTGACCGTTCGCCGAACTGCAAGCCACGCAACCCTTTGGACACTCTTTAGGGGCAGCAACTGTGAGGACGGCTGGATATTTACCGATATGCAACAAACAGCGGCGGGAGTCGAAATCTCTAAACTGGCCCCATACTGACCGTTAATAAGCATGGAAACGGCTGGCAGCCTGGGCTATAGCGCCCTGGAGCCACAGTTGTCGCAGAATCGTGCTTCGGGCCCGAGTTCGCGGCCACATCGGGCGCAGGTTCTCTTTTGGAAAGGAACAAAACTGGTCGGGGCTGGTGGTGGGGGTTGCCATTCCAGCACTCTTGGCTGCTCTGGAGGCCTAGGTTCAGCGTAGGCCGGGGTTGGAGGTGCTTGCGGCGGTGGCTGGGGGGCCGGTGGAGGCGGAGTTCTCAGTTCTTGAATCTGCTTCTGGATGCTAGTCTTCTCATCCTCTAACATTGTTCTTAGCTTGTGAATTTCCATAGTGGTTCCGGAGATTCGTTCCTTCAACGCGCGGACTTCAGTTTTGACCGCGTCCATGTCGTTCCGGAGAGCATTCTGTTTCTCTTTCAGTGATGTGACTTCACGCGCGAACCGGTCCACCTGGCCAGAGAAGTCGGGCTGGGTGGTTCTGAGGGTTGTGTAGGTGCCTGCGTCGGGGGTTCGGATGTCTCGGCTGATTGGAGCCTGGCTTCCGCCTGCTGGCCGGGTTGCTGCTTCGCGTTCGGGGGAGGGTTTGATTGCTGCGAGTTTCTCCCGTGCCTGTTCGGATAGTTCGTCGGACATGGCTGCTGTCCGGCGGAGGGCGAGTATGATTACAACTACTGCTATTCCAGCGAAGGCTACGCCAACCAACAGCACAAGTGAGGAGTTTTGGTCGCCGAGTTGGAGAGGAAGCAAATCCAGGCCACAGACCGTTTGCGTTGAAAAGTAATAAGGCCGCCGGTTGAAATTTTCAAAACAGATTCCTGTTACCTGTTGTCCGCGCGGCTAGTTACGGCAGGCTGAAAGTCGTGTGGTTTGCTTAGAATAGGTTCGCGCGACTCGACCACGCGAGGGCAGCACGCTCCAATGTTGCCTCAGTTCTTTCGCGTGGTCGCCGCACCCACACCTCAAGACTCCTGATAGGGATTAACTGGAACACGCGAGTATTTGCGGAAAGGAACAAACGCGTCGCGGCCAATTCCCGTCTGCCGATTTGGGGTCGAGCATTTGGTTACGTTCTTGGTTTCAGCGCTGTAACAAGGGCTTTATCTTTTGTCAAGAGTGACGGAGCCTTTGTAGAAGGAGTATGCCGGCGGGACTGACGGCCACGGGCATTCCTGGCCTCGATGAGCTTCTGGGCGGCGGGATTCCCACAGGCCGCGTTGTGCTTGTGCTCGGCGAGCCGGGGGCGGGGAAGACGACGCTTTGCTCGCAATTTCTTGCCAATGGTTACGCGCATTATGGTGAGCGGGGCGTCTACGTCAGCCTAGAAGAAAGCCGTGAGCACCTATTCAAGGAGATGGGACGTTTTGGCATTGACTTCACTAAGGCCGAGAAGGAGAAGCAGTTTGCCTTCGTGGATGCTTCACCGATTCGGCATGTTCCAAACATTGTCAAGGCGGGAACGATGACTATCGGTAAGAAGGAATTCTCATTAGTGTCGCTGCTTGACACAGTCAAGCGGGCGGCTGCATCCATCGAGGCCAAGCGGCTAACCATCGACCCATTATCGTACCTGATCTTCCAGTACCCTGACTTGGCCGAGTTGCGGGGGGCTTTGCTGGATTTGGTGGAGGGGTTGGTTGAGACGAGGGCGACTATTATGCTCGCGTCGGAGCTCCGCAAAACCGGCTCAGTTGGGACGAGGGATGTGCAGATGGAGGAGTATGTGGGCCACGGCACCATCATCATGATGTCCGTTCGAGTCGGAAAGAGCTTAGTGCGCAGTATACAGGTGCAGAAGATGCGAGAATGCGACGTCGACCGCCAACCCAGGCCCTACAAAATCGACCAGAACGGCATCAGCGTCTTCCCCAAAGAAACAATATTCTGAACCCACCCTTCTCTCACGCCGTTACCAACGACCCACATTTTGCAAAGATGAAAGAAATACGCAGTCGATGGGTCTAGACCCTTGGCCGGAAAAGCAAGTTTCGAAATCCTTAGCGCCCAGTAGAATCGGGTTACATGTTCCCTGTGGGTGTGCCTTATCTGCTAGCTAATCTCCAGGGCTTCACTACAATGCATCGGGCAGGTGTCATGCCGCGGCCTTCGATAACAATTTCAAGCGCTCTGTGACCGCCAGTGTAGGGGACGACGCGTTCTGCTACTTTCTTTCTGCAGTAGCATACGATCTTCTCTCCGATGATTTCGTTTCGCATCGACATGAACTAGGCCTCGATTGAGATGCCTTGCGATTCTACCGCTCGGCCTTCCTTCTCCAGCTTGCGTAGAGCCTCAAGTATGTCCAGAACTGAGTAGCCGAGTTCCCTTGCGGCTTCGTCTGGCCAGATGAGCCCGCCGCGTTCCTTCATGTAGCGGTACAGCTCCTCCTTCAAGTTTCCAGATTTGGTCTTCGCAACGGCATTAATCTCGGCAAGGCGCCGCCTCACCGCATCGCGAACAAAGTCGCTGGAGTTGATGTACAGACCGGTTGTCACAAGCCGCCTGATCTGATCATACTCCACCTTCGAGAGTTTGGCCGCAACCTGCTTCGACAATGCGATTACCTAATGTACACATGTATACCTGAGCTAATAAGCCATTTCGCAAGTGCTGGGAATGAGATTGGAGCCCAAGAGACTCAAAGAACCGTCGGCTTAACAAGCTAGAGAGGGAAAAACAAGCAGGGTCTATCAATTTTTCAAAGTTTGGAGTCTCGGGCGGCCACTGAATAGAGGGCTCGGAATGGCGCCGGGAGAGGGATTTGAAGTCGAGTTTCAGCGCCTACACATCAAGTTCGTTGGAGGTGACGCATTGTGTCGCGACTTAGGAGAATTCGGAAGCGTGCATGACCACCAGTCCCACCAATTTGCCCTCGGGCGACAATGAACCCATTATCATTCCGTCCCGATCCAGTGGCTTCGAATCCACTATCCTCTCATGTCCGAATCTCGCATATAGCACGTCTGCTTCTTCATCGTAATCAACTGAAACTACTCTAGCTAAATGAAGCCGCTTACCCGCTTTGCTGATGGCTGCAGTGAGTACTTTGAACGGATCCAAAGCCATCCTTATCTGAGCCTTTGCCAATTTCTGAACTTCCTCAACATTCGCTTATGAGAGACTGGGAAGGCGGTGACTATAAACCCATCTCGTCCTCTGGCCTGTTTGTAGTGCACAACTAAGTTCACTGACAAGCCACGGGCCTCTAGTTCCGCGAACTCTCCAACCGCAGCATAATCAGCACTCTGTGCGAAACAGTACAGGCGTTTCGGTTTCGCAACTGCTCGCAGTACCAATTCTTGGAGGCCCTTCAATTCTGGATGATGTTTAGTGATGTGAAACCATCGTTCCTCACTCAGACGAATGGCTACACCGTTAACAGAAGCAGCAATGTATGGAAAAGGCAGCCGACCTCGATCCTCCCAATCGACCTGAGGCACAACCTCACAGATTTGAGCCTTGGCCAAAGCGCCATAACTGGTACGACTCGCGTTGCAATGATATCATCCCAAAACGTCATGCCGGTCGACAGCCGAAAGACGAAAGAAGCTGTCCTGAAGAAGTCTGTCTCCCCGCAAACTCCCGAAGGTTTCTTCGAGCCTCAACGGACACTAAACATGAGTTGGAATGGCGCCGGGAGAGGGAACTGAACTAAAGGTTCAACACCTTTCAATCGAAGAACATTGGGAACGAATTCACCAGTCAGTGAAGGGAATTGACGGCTGCAGTCGACTGGATTGACCTTCCAGTTTCCAAAGTTGTATCACAGTGGCCACGTGAAGGGAATATGACCGTCGGGGGTTGGTTTCTCGTGCAATTTACCATGATTCACTTAAGTAGCGGAGCTAGTTTTCATACGTCGAGTCATCGTGGTGACGGAAACTAGGCCCGAGGAGTATCTCAAGCTCGACAGCGAATACCTACTTGAAGCCGAAGAGTTCCTCAAGAAGAACGATCTCCCGCAAGCCTCAGAGAAGCTTTGGGGGGCAGCCGCTGAGATGGTTAAGGCGGTGGCTGCCAAGAGAGGAGTAGAACTGGGAACTCATGCCAGCCTCTGGGCATTTGTTGAAGAGCTCGATCGCCAGAACCCGACTTTAGGTCTGATAGAGAAGTTCTCGTACGCAGGCAACCTTCACACGAACTTCTACGAGAACTGGCTGTCAAGTGGATACATCGCCCGCGGCATGATTGTTGTGAAGGATTTTGTTGCGAAGATGAAGCAGCTACTCTAGTCAGACGATTCTGTGAAACATCGTATTGTCTAGCTTAGCACGGAACGATGCTCCCCTCGAGTGTTGAGCAACTACTAGGAGATTGGTTATGGAGCCATGAGCGGGACCTGAACCGGAATGACTACGTTAGGTGCTGTGATTACCGCGAGTGCACAAGGCTATTCGGATTGCTCTACGTAACGCATGATAATGCCTGAGCGGCCTGAATATCAAGGCTCACTTTTGTCGACCACGCAAAATAGGTTGCCGTCTGGGTCTTCAAGGACGATGAAGTCGTCATCCGGATCGTAGGTCTGGGGATGACGCGCAGCCCCAAGCTTGAGCAGCCGTTCCACCTCGCCCTCCTGGTCGTTGGTGTATAGGTCAAAGTGTAACCAGTTCCTGCCCATGAGCTTCTCTGAAACTGAAACCTGGTTCAAAGACACATTCGTGTTCCTTCTAGCAGGGTCCTGAAGAATCACCCAGCCGTCCTTAGCTGGCGCTTTCGGAATGTAGTGGAGCGCCTCCTGCCAGAACGCCAGCATCCCATCGAAGTTAATGCAATCGATGACAACGGAGCCGATCTTCAATTCAGATCTTTCGCGCAATCCAGGTCCCAACTTCTTGTACGGAGCTTGGTGGCTGTTAGCTGAAACTTGGAATCCACATGGGCATAAATGATTCTTTGCTTCGCCAGCTCTCTATCTACTATCAGAGTTATTGGCCCAATTCCAGCTTGAACGCAATGGGGATAGGGAGTTCGGCTCCTATTCTGCGCCGTCTTTTGACGGAGCCCTATATGCCAGCGCCGACTTAGCCCTCCTTTTGGAAGATCTCTCAGCACTCCGAAAGGACTACTTGTACACGGTCGGGGACCGAGAGATAGAGTGCGAGGTGTTTCGGCTCAGGGCGTATCTTGCAGCCCCGCTGAGCCGAAGGAGGTTCTTGAAGCTTGGAGCTATAGAGGCAATGGTCCCCACTCGCGCAGAGGATCTCTCAGATGTGGCTATCGTTGGGAGGAAGATACTGAACTCACTCGTCATCAGACTTGACGGAAAGAAACTTGACGTCCTCTAAGATCAGCTCTGTTATGCAACGAAACAAGAGTTAGGGCTTGGGGCGGGCCTTGGATAAAGGGTTCAAAGTTGCGTTTTCCTACCATTTGACTAGGCGTATTCCGCGAATTGCTTTGAAATGCTCGTCTCTTGTTACGAGCGATTCGTCGTGGTATTTGATAATTCCCGCGATGAGTACGTCGAATTCGCCGACCAGTTTGCCGCTGTCTCGGAGTTGTTTGAGAATCCTTGAGGCTTCTTCAGCGGCTCCGAACGAGAGTTCAAGGACCTGCAGGTTCGCGATGACGTCCCTAACTTTCGTCAGATTCTCTTCTGCTTTCGAAGAAATGTATGCGCCTTTCATCAGCTCATAGGCGTTGATTATCGTGGTCGAAATCGGGTCTCCACGTCCTTGGAGCGTTCTTATTCTTTCGACGGCGTCATGCTCACCTTTTAGCAAAGAAACCAGTATGTCTGTGTCAAGTGACGGCATGTCAGATCTCGATCTTTCTGGAAGCTGAGCGCTCCCTATCTTTCATGACCTGCGAGAATACCTCCTCAATGTCGTCGCCCTGCCATGAACCAGCAAACTCAAGAATGGACTTTCTGCCCTGCTGGCCGGTAATCCGCAACACCAAGTCGGAAAATGACTCATTGGGCCTTTTGAGTTTCTTAAGAGTACCATATGCTCTCTCAGACAGTGAGATTACTTTTGTCATGAGTGCTTATGCATATGCATGCACATATATGTCCATTCCGCAAACTCGAACCAGACTCCACGTTAGTCTACCCCGTCAGAACAACGCTCCAAAGAGACGCTCCGAGTGAATCAAGTCGCATAACTCACACCCTGGCACGCACGTGTTGAAATCGTGGATATCGCAACACTGAACCTAGAACCTAGGAGCCTCGGGCGGGCCCTAAACAAAAGGTTAGGAGCCGTTACAAAGCCGACCTTTCCACTAGCCGCGCCAGTTTCTGGAGCGATGAGGCCGATCCTGCTTCGTTGTCCTCTAGGCGTATGCCTTGGGGTATGTCCTCGCATACCACGGTCACGTTGGCTCCGCCCTCGGCATCCGCCAGGTCCCATGTGACCTTCATCTTGCCGGACATGCCGGGCTGCTCCGACTCGAACTCGACGAGCTGCACTACGCGTTCATAGGGGACGAGTCGGACGAAACGTCTGTGAAACGTGTCGGTGTCCTCGGTGGTCTTGCCTCCTGGGCCCTCGGCGGGATCCTTGTAGATCAGAGACATCCGGAACCGTCCTCCATCGTGGGGTTCAAACTCATGGACAACGCACCGCATGGTGCCGGGCGCCAACCACGATGCGACCATGTCCTGGTCTACTAACGCCTTGTAGACATCGTTGCGGCGAGCCTTCATTTGCCTTGATACGCGTGTGATCCTCTGCTTGGTGCGAGGGTCAATCATGGCGCCAGACGCGCCTCGGAAGGAATCGAGTCGGCCAGCGGTTAAGGTTTTGCCGCGTGAGTG
>CAZYOZ010000051.1:0-9460 GCA_964649235.1 uncultured Candidatus Bathyarchaeia archaeon | reverse complement strand
GAGATGAGCATAAAGTCGGTCAAAGACCAAGCGAGAAAAAGTCTCGCCTACGACTACACAGGCAGAACACTGCAGGCTTACTTTGATCGTCCACTGGCAATAGGGGAAAAGGTGACGCTGAGAATTGAATATGAGGCGACTCCTAGAAGGGGCCTTTACTTCATAGCGCCCGACGAAGCTTACCCCAATAAGCATCTGCAGGTCTGGTCGCATGGAGAACCGGAAGACGCTCGTTATTGGTTCCCATGCTACGACTATCCCAATGACCGAATGACATCAGAAGTCATTGCAACCGTTCCCGACAAGTTTGTCGTAATATCAAATGGCAGACTCTTGGACGTGTTGGAGGACAAGGCGAATCGAACTCGAACCTATCATTGGTCGCAAGAAGTGCCCCACGTCAGCTACCTTCTCTCAATAGTTGCTGGCGAATTTGCCGAAATTCGAACTGAATGGGAGGGCATACCGATCACGAACTATGTACCCAAAGAGCACGAGAAGGATGCTCTTCGCTCTTTCGAAAAGACACCAAAGATGATGAAGTTCTTTTCAGACGTGACGGGCGTGAAGTACCCATATCCTAAGTACGCTCAATTGACGGTTGAGGACTTTCTCATAGGCGGAGAAGAGAACATATCCGCAACGACCTTCACGCAGGAAATACTGCATGATGAACGGGCGCACCTAGATTATTCAAGTGACCCGATTGTCGCGCATGAGCTGTCGCACCAATGGTTCGGGGACCTGCTAACCTGCAAGGACTGGTCACATATCTGGCTGAATGAATCCTTCGCAACCTATTTCGATGCCACCTTCACAGAATACGACCTAGGCCGAGAAGAGTTCCAAGCCCGCCTGCTCGAATACTATGACTCGTACCTAGAGGAAGCCAGAGAGAAATACCGCCGTCCAATTGTAACACGGACATACCACGATCCTGATGAGCTCTTTGATAGGCACACTTACCCCAAAGGCGGCTTAGTCCTCCACACATTACGGTACACGCTCGGCGACGACATGTTCTGGAAGGTGATCAGAACATATGTTGGAAAATTCCGAGACAAGGTCGTTGAGACTGCTGACTTCAAGACAACGATCGAGGAAATCACAGGCAGAAGCACGGACTTGTTCTTTGAACAGTGGTTGCTCAAACCCGGCCACCCAGAACTGACGATCAAACCCGAATGGAAAGCTGAGCAAGGCATACTCGAACTCCATGTAGACCAGACGCAGGATACGTCAGATGGCACACCCATCTTTCAGTTCGAAGCTGAGCTTCTCGTGGTGGATGAAGATGGCGAGAATCTACTGAAACTCAACATCACCGACAAGAGCCACGTCTTCCAAATACCGTTGGACCGGAAGCCGCTCTCGGTGGTACTCGATCCAGACAACTGGATGCTGAAGACGGTGAAGTACGAAAAGCCTCAGCAGATGCTTCTCTTCGAGTTGAAGAACGGAAAGTCCATAATGACTAGGATCTGGGCAGCCCAAACCTTAGCAAACTTCAGGAACGGCGACGTAGTCTTGGCGCTCAAGGAGTCGATGGCGAATGATCCCTTCTGGAAGGTTCAGGCCGAGGTGGCGAAAGCTCTGGGATCCATCAATACCGAAGCCGCCCTAGATGCCTTGGTTCAGGGGGCCAGTGTCAAACATCCTAAGGCGCGCCGCGCCGTGGTGAAAGCTCTAGGTGAGTTCAAGACAGAAAAGGCGGCCGAAGCGTTGCTACGAGTTCTCGCGAAGGACGAGAGCTACTTTGTGGAGGCCGAAGCCGCCAAATCGTTGGGCAAAACAAAATCCTCTAAGTCATTCGACACTCTCCAAGACGCATTCAGGACGAAGGATTCGTTCAGGGAAGTAATCAAGGCCCGAATCTTGGAAGGATTTGGGGAACTAAAAGATGAACGTGCACTGCCAATCCTGCTGACAGCAACAAAGTACGGTCAGCATTTCAGGATTCGGCAATCAGCCACGAAGGCATTGGCGAAATTCGGGCATTCGGATGGAAAGGCCTTCGAGAGACTGACTGAACTTCTCAAGGACAAGAACCACTACGTTAGAACGGCCGCTATTGAAGCCTTGGAAGAAATTCGCGAACCAAGGGCACTCGCAGACCTAGACTGGGTCGTTGAACATGAGCTTGATGGCGGGGTCAAGAGGGCGGCTAGGCATGCGATCTTCAAGATTCGCGAACACTTAGAAAAGAGTGTGGAATGGCGAAAACTGCAAGATGAAATTGAACAACTGAAACAGGAGAATCGTAGGCTACGCGAAAGAATCGACACGCTCGAAAGCCGCATGTCGAAGGATAAGACGTAGGCCTTACCGCATGAACCTGCTAGATTTCGTTGCCACGGTCGTAGTTGTTACAGCTTCAGGCGCACTCGCTCCCGGGCCACTGTTCTTCGGCACGCTCATGCACGGAACAAGAGAGGGGGGACGCGCCGGATTTTCATCCGCGATTGGACATACGCTTGTGGAGTTTCCCCTAGTCATAGCGCTGGCGCTAGGATTGCTGGCCGCAGCTAGCCAACCATTCATCAAAAGCGCGATCGGCTTGGTTGGAGGTGTTGGCCTGATCGGATTCGGCCTTCTGCAGATCTACGACACGGTCAAACGGAAGACGGGACCCAGCGGAGCAGAGAAAACTGGTAGACTGCCGGCAAACTCCTTTGTGCTGGGTCTGGCTCTTACCGGTCTCAATCCATACTTCCTTCTATGGTGGCTGACGATAGGTTCGGTGCTGATCATTCAAGCCCTAGCTTTCGCCGCAATAGTCGGCGTGCTGCTAATGTACGTGTCGCACGTGTGGATGGATTACGCGTTCCTGACCGCGATGGCTCACTTGGCAAAAAAAGGCACAAGCATTGTCGGGTCGCGTTACTACAGACTCATGCTGATTGCATTTGGTCTGATCTTGGTCTACTACGGCTTTGTTTTCGTTGCGGATGCCGTTCAGTTGTGATAGCCTTTGATACATTCTTGCTGGTTCTTTCACGGACTGTGAGATTTCCTTAACGACTCCACAAGTGCGGGCAGGTCGTTTATTGAAGCAATTACGTAGTCAGGCTCAGATTCGATGAGGCGCTCATGGCCGAAGGGCCCCGTTGGAACTGCTACGGAGGGCAAGCCCGCGGCTTTTGCAGCTGTTATGTCCATGATTCCGTCCCCGATTAGAATTGCGTCCTGACGAGACGCTTGCATCTCCCTCAAAGCCTGAAGAACGGGGGCAGGGTCAGGTTTCATTTCTTCACAATCATCCCTTGTGACTACTGCGTCGAAGAAAGCTTCCAATCCATACCGTCTGAAAGTGATCTCGGTCCCCTTTCGCCCATTGTTTGTGACCATGCCGATTTTCAGAGACATACTTCGCAATTTTCGCAATGTGTCGAGGACTCCTGGATAGAGCGTGACTTGCTGGGCTGCTCTGACCTCCATTTCCTGCAAGAGTTGGTAGAACTTGCTGCGAAGCATCATGAACGTCTCGTGATCCAAGCTATCCCTGAGTTTCTTGAGCGTCACGTAAAGGCTGACCTTCTCTGTCATGTCAGGCGTTCGAAGCTTGAGCTTGTCAAGTTCTTCGAGCGCGCGGCGTCGGGCGCCGATGTAGTCTAGGTTGAAGTTTGTTATTGTGCCATCCATGTCCATTACTATGGCATTGATTTTCAAACGGATGTCTTCCGAGTGGGTTGCTTAGGCAACCGCTTATAGTTCGCTGACTTGCTTTAAGCTTGAGGACGTTTTTCTTGAAATGGAGAGATGGGGACAGAGGGAAAGAGGCGCATTAGCTTCTGGTGGGCGAAGTGGTGGCTTCTTGTGCTAGCGAAGAGTTCACAGATTACTGGGATTTCTCCCGGTATGCCCCTCTCTTGTATGCTGGAACATGCAAGCAAGAACAGAAATCTTGGGTCTTCGTCTCCTTGAATGGGAAGATCAAACGAGTGCCAAAGATGGAGAGTCATGGAAAATGAAGTTTAGCAAGGCCGAAGAGCGGTTCTTGGCGAAGAATGAGTTCGGAAGACTTGCAACAATTTCACCTGATGGCATGCCCCATGTTGTCCCCGTTAGCTACGTGTACCAAGACGGCGGTTTCTGGGTCGCGGTGGACTATGAAACGAAGAAGTATCGCAATCTCCAGTCGAATAGAAGAGTGGCATTAGTCATAGACGTGGTCAAGCCGAACAGAGGCATACTCGTCCAAGGAGAGGCGGAGATCTTTGAGCGAGGCCCAGAATTCAAGCAGGCGTACGAGATCTTCTACAAGAAGTTGAGCTGGGTCAGGGCCAGTCCCTGGAAGGAAGGTGAAGCACCTTTCATCAGAATCATCCCAAAAAAGAAGGTGGGCTGGGGCATCAGGTAGCTAGCGCAGTATTTTCATCCTGCAGTTCCGTAGGACCAATTAGAGAAACGCTTGATTTTGAAACGATCCATGGCCAGCACGAAATCGAAAATCTAATATTTCAAGACCTGTGCAATGCAAGCCGCCTGCTGAAGTACACTGATTCAGTGTGCTACATTCTCTAATTGCTGTTGATCCGAGAGAGCGCCGAGGAGGGGCGCAATGAAACAATACCCAATCTCAAAGAAGGTGATTTGCGTTGGCAGTGATGGCTGTCATGAAATGGGACGTACACCCAGACAAAGTTGAAGCCTACCTGAAGTGGACCGAGGGAGCGATCAAGCGCGCCCTAGGCGCTCCGGGCGTCGTGGAGTTTCGAGCGTACCGATTCGCCGTTGGCGACCGCCAAGTAGTCATCACCTACGAGTTTGCAGATCTCGCAGCATGGGCGGCCTGGCGTGACAACGCGGATGTGAAGAAAGTTCTGGATGAACTGCACACTTTGGCCCTTAACGTGACTAGTGAACTGTGGGGCCCGTCGCCAGTTGTTCCCAAGCCCATACGACCCGGAAAGTAGACACTCGTACAGAACCACAAGCCTCTACAGAAGAAAGGTCGTGTCTGTTGAAAGTTCAACCGATTTCATCCCCATTTTTTTCTCTTTGCGAGAGAGCTGAAATTTGCGTGCCAGTCCTGCAAAAGGACTGGGACAACTGAGAGCTGCAATTCAGGCGGCGTTGGGGGGTTGCGTCTAGCCGCAAAACGAAAACAAAAAGCAGAAAACAAAGCTTGCAAGCGCGTTTTGAGCTGGGTTTTTTATTTTATTCCTACAGTTCTGTAGGGGCAAGGTATTTTGCAGCATTGGGCGCAAAATGGAAGCATCGGCGGACAGCTGTTGGGCACGGGAATTTGCACGCGGTTGTCTGCCTCTGGATAGGCTTAATTTCCCGAATCCTGCTGCCGCTTGGCTAGGCAAGCAATCATGTGCTACTATTACGGTTACTATCCTTACGTCTACTACTCGCCATACGTTTACCCAGCCTATGGTTATGCAGCACCCTACTACGGCCTCCCACTGGGCTATGCTTACACAACGCCGGGTGCAGTCTATGGGACTGTGATGCCACAATATCCGCGTGGAGAATACCGAATCGGCAACTGTCTAATGATCTGCCAGTAAACCCCGCACACATCTCCCATTTTCCAAGCTACGTTGCAATCGCCCTAGTGTGACCTAGGCTGGAATCGGAACATCATCCAATGGGCAGGATCAATTCATTCAGACTCCCGATTATCCAGTCTTGATTAGCTTCGAATAACATGTCCTCTGTCTGGTAACTGCCGCTCTTTCTGCAAATCCCAATAACCTGCATTGTGCACAGCGATTATGTCCCCCTTCATGTCGCCGACGAATGCAGTCGCCTTTTTCTTGCGTTTGATCTCTCTACGTTGGGTTGTAAGTAAGAATTCTCTGGATTGTGATCTCGAACACGTAGCCTTCGTAGTCGCTGGGAAGCCATCTGCCCGTGCGTCTATGGGCCTCAGACCAGACTTCGATTCTGGCGAGGCCAGTTGAGCGAAGTTTATCCGCGGTTCCTAAAGATCTTGCCCTTCCTTCTATGAATACGCCCGTTGAAGAGACTGTAATGGCAATGGCTACCCGAGGGCGTTCCAGAAGATTACGATAAGCAACGGACAGAGGGCTCTGCGTTGTGTACAGTCTACAGTCCAAGTAGGCGAGCAGCACCCATGAGACATGCGGTTTCCCCGAAGCTTTGACGCTGGCCAATATTCCGTCTTTCTTCCTGTTCACGAATTCAATCACTTCTGAAGCCGTCATAGGTTTACCAAGTATGCTTCTCGTGAACCGTGTTGCCTGTCTGTATGAGCGGTCGATGATTGCTTGAAGTTCTTCGGTATGCATTTCTTGCGCATCTATTGAGTCGAGTCCGCCAAGAATTCTGCAGCTATCTTTGCGGCGTAGAGTACTGCTTGTTCAAGAGGTGTTCTAGGAGAAACTCGGAGGCCCTCTTCCAAGCGTTGAATTCGTTCTTTCTTTTCGTGAATCCGTGTCCTTCGTCTTGGAATATTATGTATTCGACTTCCCGGCCCTTCGAACGGAGTTTCTCAACGATCTGATCAGATTCTGCCTTGACAACTCTGGGGTCGTTAGCGCCCTGAATTATTAGAATTGGGCACTTCAGGTCATCAATGTATGTTATCGGCGATCGACTGAGGAGAAAATCTGCTTCTGTATTCGGGTCGCCTACCAACTCGGGCATGAACCGTTTCCAGAACGCGGGGACCGCCTTGAGGAATGTTATGAGGTTGCCGGGTCCAAATATGTCTACGGCCACGGCCCAATATTCGGGCAGGCGAGTTACGGCAGAAAGAGTTGCGAACCCTCCAAAGCTTCCTCCGAAGACCCCAATGCGGGCGGGGTCAACCCAGTCCAGGCCTTTCAGATATTTGGCCGCGTGCTCGATGTCTCTGAGTTCGCCTCCGCCCCAATCGTGGTAGATGAGTCGCCGGTAGCTCTTTCCATAGCCTGTGCTTCCGCGAATGTTCGGAGCTAAAACTCCTACGCCGCGGCTCTGTAGGTATTGGTATAAGCCCACGTACGAGTACCAAGGCCGCTCCTGCGCCTCAGGTCCACCATGAATGAATAGGACAACAGGAGCTCGCTGATTCTCCGCGATCTGCGGTTTGTACAGGAAAGCGGGGATGCTTCTGTCGTAAGATTGAAACTCTACCAGTTTCGGCCTAGCCATGTGCTTCTCGGGGATGTTTCCGATGAACCCATCCGTGTACTTGGCAATCTTGAGTTCGGGAACTTTGAGTACGTAGACCTCTGGAGGTCTAGTAGGCGTGGATAGAAGCCAGATCAATCGTCTGCCGTCTGAGGAGAACTTGATCAGCTTTCTATTCTCGAACCACCCCGGAGTTAGGGCTCCCCCGGTACTTACCGGTCGTCCTAGTGTATGGCCGGTTCGTACGTCACGGAAATGAATGTACGAGTAACCCTGTTGGTTACTCGACCATGCGAGTATTCGGCCGTTCGGGGATAGGGCGACATCTTCGATATCGCAAAGCGGAGTCTCGAACCATTTCAGTTTAGGCGTGTCCCTGACGGGCAAGTAGGCGAGCCCAAAGAACTCTCGGTCACTGTCGCTGATCAGAAAGAAGCCGTCGCCTCTGGGAGTCCAAGGGCCTGGAATGTAGACGGTCCTGTCCTTGTGCGGAGTGAGATTCTTCTTCTCTCCAGTTCTCATGTTAAGCAAGTGAATATTGGTGTCGTCTGCGCCTGTGTCCTCACCAACGGTTGCCCGAATTCCGTCTGGAGACCAATACCCGAAGCTGTATATCCCGCCATCTCCCAAGACTCGACGGCTTTCCCGAGATGATACTTCCGTATTCATAATGTCCATGTCTTGCCCTGCTCGTTCGTTCGACGAATAAGCCGCGAACTTCCCGCTCGGGGAAAAACATTCGATTCCAAAGGTGTGTCGAACTTCAGGTTTCAGTACGAGGGGCTGCTGCCACCCCTCGTTCGCGTCAACCATGAAAATTTGGTAGTTCTCGTTCCCATCCTTGTCCGCAAACGCTACGATGGAACGCCCGCTAGGATGAGGGGCTATGTATCGAACTGACCAATCGTCGAAGCCAGTCAACTGTCGGAATGGCCCAGGGTTAGCGCCAACCGGTTGGGTTTGACGCCAAATGTTGAATTGGCCGCTCGTGTTTGCCGAATAGATCACGTCGTGACTCCTAGGAAGAAAATCGAACGCATAGTACAGCCTTCGCGATGAAAATCGCTCAAAGGAATATTCTGACTGAAAGCGCCTCA
Organism: uncultured Candidatus Bathyarchaeia archaeon; assembly: GCA_964649235.1. Taxonomy (GTDB): domain Archaea; phylum Thermoproteota; class Bathyarchaeia; order 40CM-2-53-6; family 40CM-2-53-6; genus FEN-987. The sequence continues at coordinate 1,274 of CAZYOZ010000051.1, read as the reverse complement.
TATGAAACACCTCGCATGCAGAGATAATATCGCTTTTGCAAACCCATGGAAGGTTCCCCTAGCTCGTCATCTTGCGCGGGGCATCGTTTGTGTGACGATTTCTGCCTCTGGGTTTAGTCGTGCGCATGCGCCAAAATACGTCTTCAAATGCTTACTCTTATTGTTCACTAGGCACTCAGAAGGTTGTTGGCTCGACCCAAGGACATGATCCCCTATGAAAGACGTTCTGGATTGGTTGCTCGAGGAAGACCAACCTTCCGTCCGGTACCATACGCTGACGCGGCTTCTTGACAGGCCTGAGAGCGACCCTAATGTTAAGTCGGCCCGTTCCATGATTGCGAAGAAAGGGTGGGCCGCTGATATTCTGAGCGGACAGTCGGATGGTGGCTGGTGGGTAACTGACGAAAGCCTCTACCGGCCGAAGTACACGGCCACTAACTGGATGCTCCTGACACTCGCAGACTTGGAGTTAACCCGAACGGAACCCCGGGTCAAGAAAGCGTGTGAACTATGGATTGAACGTTTTGCAAAGCCTGACGGCGGTTTCGCTACCGAGAACATGAGGAAGAGTGAGTTATGCTTGGTGGGAAACACAGCACGTGCCCTCGTCCAGTTCGGTTATGCCGAACATCCTAAAGTGAGGAGTGCGTTTGCTTGGTTAGTTAAGGCGCAAAAAGAGAACGGGGGATGGCATTGCTGGGGCAAGAACGGTGTTCTTGACGCATGGGAAGGAATGAGCGCCTTCGCCGCCTACCCCAAACAAAAGTGGACGAGAAGCATTAAGCGAGCCGTGGAGAGAGGCGCCGAGTTCTACTTAGAAAGAGAGCTGTACAAGCAGGGCGCACGCTACGGCCCATGGTTCCGTTTTCACTGTCCCATTCATTATTACTATGATCTGCTCGTGGGACTGGACTTCCTGACAGCACTAGGATTCGGAGATGACCGAAGACTCGGGTATGCTACAAGATTGCTTAAAGAAAGGAGAAGACCTGATGGGAGATGGAATTTAGATGCAGTTCATCCGGACCTTGAGGGCTCCTACGCTAACTGGTACAAGAAAAGGCCTCCTGAACCCTTCGCATTGGAAAGCGCTGGTGCGCCTAGCAAAATGATTACGCTGACAGCCTTGACTGTACTCAAGCGTATAGAAGGCTCAATTCCGCTCTCATCGTGATTCTCGCGTGCGTTGGTCTGGTGGTGCGCACACACCTTATAGATAGTACACCTGCATTCGGGACATGAAATTTCTCGTAGAATTCAATACTCCTGTCGAC
>CAZYOZ010000050.1:0-9580 GCA_964649235.1 uncultured Candidatus Bathyarchaeia archaeon | reverse complement strand
CTGACACTTCTGCCGATTGCGCATGGTGGCTGAGTCATTCAGGGAGGGCTCGACTCGACTGTGGGCCGGATTTCGCGGATGAGAGACTCGTTCATGCTTCCGCTCCTGTATCCCAGTAGATCAAAGGAGACGTAACTGAAACCGAAGCCGCGAAGTGCATCGGCTACCCTGTCAAGCAATTCCTCGTTGAAGAACAAGTGCCTCTCATTTCTGCCGGCTTCGATCCTTGCCAGGTCGCCGTGGTCCCGAACCCGAAGCTCCTTGACGCCAGTCACAGATCGAATGAAGTTCTCAGACCGCTCGATCCTGCGCAGCTTCTCGGGGGTAATCTTTTCGCCGTATCGAACCCTGGATGAGAGGCAGGGATTAGAAGGCTTATCGAAATTCGGTAATCCGAAATGCCGTGCCAGTTCCCTCACCTCCGTCTTCGTCAGCCCAATTTCAAACAAAGGCCTCCTAACGCCATGCTCCGCAAGCGCCCCCGCACCCGGCCTATGTCCCTTTAAGTCGTCCGCGTTAGTGCCATCAACTACAACCTGAACGCCAAACTCGTTTGCTAAATCACATAGCTTCTGACTCAGCTCTTTCTTGCAGAAATAACATCGGTTCGACGGGTTGGCAGCGTATTTCGGATCCTCCAGCTCCTCGGTGCGGATTATCATGTGCCTGATTCCAATCTCGTTGGCGAGCCTTTTCGCCTCCTCCAACTCAGAAGATGGTAGGCTGGGCGAATCAGCAGTCACCGCGATAGCATTCTGACCGAGAGCAAACTTGGCAAGATAAGCTACGAGCGTGCTGTCCACTCCTCCGGAGAAGGCAACAATGACTTTCCCGAAACTCTCTAACTCAGCCACAATCCTTTCGGCCTTGTTCAGTAATTCGCGCGAAACCTCGCGCAACACTCGCGAAAATTCGCTTGAAGGTTCTTCAGGATTTTCTGTTAACATTTTATTGTAGCTCACATGCCTTTTGGTACTTAGGCATTTCCAAGCTGGCGGAAGTTTGCGTGAAATTCTCGAGAAGTTGGCCCAAGGAAAGATCACTGTTGATGAAGCCGAGAAAGCATTGAAGCTTGACGCGATCGAGAAGGTATCTGACATTGCCCGTCTTGATGTGGGCAGAGAGCATCGACGCGGAGTGCCCGAGATCATTCTGGCCGAGGGAAAAAGTGATGACGATTTGATTGAAACCTGCAGGCGGATGGCTGAGGCGTCTGGCAGAGCTATCGTCAGTCGAATCAGTCATGTCCAACTAGCGCGCGTCGTGGAGGTTTTTGGAAAGGACTACAACGCGCAGCACTTCCCACGCGCAAGGTCCTTGGTCATTCAGAGACGCGATTATCGGAAGATTACGACGGGGGGAAGAATCGGTATTCTGACTGCAGGCACCGTCGACCTGCCCGTTGCCGAGGAAGCTGCAATGATCGCTGGGGAAATGGGTTGCGAAACTTTCCTGGAGCCTGACGCGGGGGTCGCTGGCATTCACAGGTTGGCACAACCCCTGAGTCGGCTAATTGAACGCGACGTGGACAGCCTGATTGTAGTCGCGGGGCGTGAAGGTGCATTACCCACCGTGGTGGCAGGGCTGGTTGATGTACCCATTGTGGCTGTGCCAACATCTTCGGGGTATGGCTATGGTGGGCAGGGGCAGGCTGCGCTGATGGCCATGCTGCAGGCATGCTCGCTGGGGCTGGCTGTCGTCAACATTGATTCGGGAATCGCTGCCGGCGTGGTCGCGGCTCAGATTGCAAATCGGGTGGCCAAGGCACGGAAGTCGGCCCAGTAACGAAGCTTCGTGTCAATGTTTGACGGATTTCAGGTGACCAACCGCAGTCTTCACAACATCGACCGACTTCTGGAAGTCTGCTTTCTCTTCGTCGTTTAGCTTTAATTCTATTACACGTTCTATGCCGCCCGCTCCTAACACGGCTGGGACGTCCACGTAGATGTCCTTGAAGCCGTACTCCCCATTCAAGTGGACGGTCATGCACAGAACCATTTTCTTGTCTTTGATCACACTTTCAACCATTCGTGTAATTCCGTGCGCTGGGGCGTAGATGGTCGCGCCCTTGAGCGCGATAACTTCAGCAGCCACTTTCCTTGTGCGTTCGACTGCTTCCTGCACCTGGGTTGGAGAGAGCAGTTCTGTGATTGGGACCCCATTGACAGTAGAGAATCTTGGTAGAGGAACCATCGAATCCCCATGCTCACCAATCACCACCGCCTGAACTGACCCCATCGAAACGCGAAGAGCCCTTGCGATGAAATACTTGAACCGCATAGTGTCAAGCATCCCGCTCTGGCCGAAAACGCGTGAGGGTTGGAAACCCGTAACCTTCCACGCGAGGTACGTCATAACGTCAACAGGGTTAGTGACCATCAGGACCAAAGATTTCGGTGAGTATTCTACGATCTTCTCACAGATTCCGTGAATAATCTCTTCATTCTTTTCTTGGAGATCAAGGCGCGTCATTCCGGGTTTTCTACCCAATCCACCGATAACTACAACAAGGTCCGACCCGGCAATGTCTTTGTAATCGTTCGAACCCACGACATCTATGTCAGTTCCCTGCTCAGCGGCCATTTGACCAATGTCTAGCGCTTCCCCTTGTGGTAGTCCTTGTATTATGTCGATAAGCCTGAGGTCACCCAGCTCCCTACTCGCGACTTGAAGTGCAACAGCACTTCCTAGTTTCCCCGTCCCAATTATCGAAATGAGTCTACGCGCAGGCAATAATCATACCGACCCCTAATGACAAACACTTGCATATGGTCTAATCGTTTTTCGAAGAAAACCAATTCGCGACAAGCATTTTGTTCCTCAATAAGAGGAAAAATTTGATATCCACTAATCAATCTTGGACTAACTCGTCAAGAATTGTTGCGAATTTCTCGTTCGGTTACCAAAGGCTTTTATGGCTTCACAATGCGGTACACCCACTCGATTCAGAAAGGGGAGGGAATGCTCATTGGTTGAAATGTTCTGCGTGAAGTGCAAGGAAAAGAGGACCGTACCGGATGATCAGACGACTATGGAGAAGACCGCGAAGGGGCGCAACATGCTACGTGGGACCTGCCCTGTTTGCGGCACCAAGATGACAAAATTCACGAAGTAGTCGCGCTCCGTTCCTGACTACAAAGACCAACCTGTCTTCAACCCTCTTCGGTCTTCTTCGGAAGACCCTCCCCGCACTTTTCAACGCAAATAGCTGTCAGTAAGCCTTAGAGCCTACAGCGTTCAAACCACCCATTAAGACCAGGTTCAACTGATTTGGAAATCTCTTCTTCAGGCCTCAGCTTTCGAATTTCTCTCGTCGATATCGAGATGCTGAGACCTCATGAAGAGGTGGTCGATAGCATCGTCAAGTCCTTGGCTGGTGAAATGGCCGCGGAGGGCGCAATTCGGGACCCTCTCATTGTTGACGAAAAGAACTTTGTCATTTTAGATGGAATGCACCGTTTCAGCTCGCTCAAGCTGTTGAGATGCCGATTCGTTCCATGCTGCCTCGTCGATTATGATAGCCCGAAGATTAGGGTTGGCTCCTGGTTCAGGCTGTTTCTGGTCAGAGAGGCTGATTCTCTTGCTCCAAAGCTGTTGTTGGAAAATGGCCTGAAGTACTCGACGCGAAAACTGGAGCCCGGTCAGCTCCATTACAGCCCTCACGCAATAGTTCTTACCGCAAATGGATCTGAGTTCATTCTTTCAGGCAGCTTGGACCAACTTCAGGCAGCAAGAGCAGCAGTGCGGCTGGAGAAAGCCTTAGTGAACATGGGTTATCACGTCGAGTACCTTTCCGAGACTGCGGCCATCGAACACATCAGGTCTGGGCAAGCTAACTTTGTGATCTCGTTGCCGATCTTCACAAAAGAACAGATTCGCGAGTTTGGGACGAAAGGGCTCCTTGCACCGCACAAGGTAACACGCCACGTTATTCCCTCACGCCCCCTGCACGTGAACGTTCCGCTTGAGGTGCTCGCGGACGTGAATCTCTCGCAGAACGAGGCCAACAGAAAAATCGGTGAATTACTTTCCAAAGGACATGTTGACAGAAAGCCGCCCGGCTCAGTCGTAGATGGGCGGCGGTATGAAGAGGAACTGCTTGTGTTCTCAGACTGAAAAGGCTCTCAGGTTTATATTTCCCTCCAATTCTGTACACGCCGAGAGAGAGCTCGACCAAAGATGCCCACGGAGATCTCAGATACGGAGGAGTTCCTGCGCATATCGGAGCGAGCCCGCGAGTGCAGAGTAAAACGATTGAAAGATGTGGTCAAGTTAAAGCTGCGGACATCTGGGCAACTCTACACGATGCGGGTGGATCCCGACAAGGCCGCTGAAGTTTTGAAACAGATCAAGTGCGAAGTCATAGAAGCCTGACTTGCTAGGCATCTTATTACAAATTGAGGCAGTTCTCTGTACCAAGAAGAGATTGCCTTCAATTCGCTGTTGTTCATTGGAATTCTGACCGTTCTTGCCTCACTCTACTCCCTGTATTTGGGTCGAAAATTCGAGCGAGCTACGGCACATTCAATCACTCGGCCGAAGCACGGATATCATCCGCGAGTATGCCTCATCATGCCAATAAAAGGAGAAGTCCCTGGCCTAGAGAGAAACATAGAGGCAGCGCTCCAGCAAAACTATGATGATTATCAAACCTTACTTGTGGCAGACGGCTCGGATGACCCTGCATACGAAATAGCCCGATCAGTTCTGCCGAAGTACCCGCTTAGAAACGTCAGGCTTCTGCTTTCAGATGCAGCGGGTGCATGCAGTGGCAAAGTTGCAGCGCTATTGACGGCGGTAGGGAAGAGTGAACGAGATACCGAAGTCTTCGCGTTTGTTGACAGTGATTCTTTCATGCCGCCAGGTTGGTTGCAGGAACTGGTGGATCCGCTTCATGATGAAAGCATAGGTGCGACGACGGCGTTTCGATGGTACTTCCCAGCGGAGGGAAACTTCTGGTCGCATGTTGAAGCTGCATGGAACGCCTCGGGAACGAACCTACTGTTCGACGACCGTTTCAATTTTCCTTGGGGAGGAGCAATGGCGATTCGCGCTGAGACTCTCGAAAGGGTACAGATTACGCAAATCTGGGCGGATGCGATCAGCGATGACATGACACTAAACCTGGCTCTGAGGAGACACAGATACCGGATTGCTTTCCTTCCTCAGTGTACTGTCGCAACTTTCAACCACGCAACGCTACACAGTATGACCAAGTGGGCTACACGCCAGACTGCGCTGACCAGGACATTCAATCGAGGTCTCTGGAACTATGCATTGGCCGCCTACGGCTTCTTCGACCTGGTCTTCATGCTGGGCCTTGTTAGTCTTATTCTGGGCCTTGTGTCAGACCAAATTTGGTTCGTACCCTCGATTCTACTGCTCTCCCCGGAATTCCTTGGCATGATCCGAAGTCACCAGAGGTGCAAGGCGTTCGAACGTGCAATGCCGTACTTCAAGGAGGAATTTGAAAGGAATCGTGCCTCCCAGGCTATGGCAAGCCTTATTGTCCCTTGGGTTATGACATGCTGCATAATCAAGTCGGCTGTAACGCACGAAATCGAATGGCGAGGCCGGACTTACAAGCTGACTGGAATGACCCCGATTGCCCCATCGTGAAGCTTTCCTCAAACCCCTTTTCATGAAGAGACTGGACCTCGTCATCCTGTTTGTAACTTCCGTCTGCAATGCCCGCTGCAGAACTTGCTTCTACTGGCTTGAATTGAACAAGAAGGGCGATTTGACCTTCGAGGAACTCTCCAGGCTCTCATACACGATGCCCGAGTTTCATGACCTGTGGCTGTCGGGCGGGGAGCCCTTCCTGCGGAAGGATTTGGGTAGTGTGATACAGCTATTCTATCGTAACAATCATGTTCGCGACGTGCGTGTTCCCACAAATGGCCTTCCCACCGAACAAACGATTTCGGTTGTCCAAGAAGTCCTCAGCAATTGCCCGGGCCTACAACTTGAGGTCGATCTTTCGATTGACGGATTTGGAGACACGCATGACAGGATCAGAGGCGTGCCCGGCAATTTCAGCAAAGCACTAGTGACCCTCTCTAGGCTTCAAGCTTTACGAGCACAATACCCAAACTTCAGCCTGTACGTCAACTCGGTCATTACGCATGAAAACCAGGACGAGATACCAAAGCTCGGCCGCTACTTTAGACGTAGCGCAGACTTAGATGGTCATTATTTCCAGATAATCCGAGGCGACCCCATGGATCCCAGTCTACAGTCCGTGAGTCCCGAGAAACTCAAAGCCATCTACCAAGAAGTGTTGCCCTTGAACTTCGACTATCTGTCGAAACCACCTCGAAAGAAGTCCGCCCTTGATAGATTTAGAACAGCATTCTGGAAAGCCGGGTACATCTTCACCTATGAAACCCAGCATTCAAACTACGCTAATAGAACCAAGTGGAAAATGCCTTGCACGGCTGGCCAGACATCAATAGTGATAGACTACAACGGCGACATGAGAGTCTGCGAACTCCGCAAACCAATTGAAAATCTACGAAAGTATGGAATGGACTTTGCGAAGTTCTGGGACTCAATGGAACGACAGCGCGAAGTGAAGCAGGTGGAGCTCGATGAGTGCTTTTGCACCCACATCTGCTTCATGTATGATTCTATGAGGCATAGTAAGAGAGTCATGCTCTGGGAACTGCCCGTGCTGTATCTCAGACAGTTGTTCCGAAAGCGTGACACGCTAAAGGAACGTGAACCGGCCCGTAAGCTGGTCGAACTTCAGGCGGCAGCCCCTACTTAGCCATCAAATGCTTCTGTGAACAGACCCTGGAAGAATCTTAAAACCAGTTTACACTACGCCGGATCCTCATTATTTCTTCGAAACGAGACCCTGCAGCTTAGAGACTTTCTTCACGGGGAGTTTGCGGTTCGCTGTAATCAGCGCGAATCTCCTTCCAACGCGGAATATGAGAGCAACTATCTTCTCATGGACTAGGATGGAATATTCTGGCTTTCCGAAGAAATCAGCAAGGTCTTCTGCCTTCTGCACCGATACGAGTTTCTTGATGAGATGAGGGGTCTTCTCCAACGGTTCGATTGGTTCGATTCCTTCCCTCATCCCACCCTGAAGAATTCGGCCATGTCCGTCGACCAGAGCGGCGAAGCGGATGTTCCTGTCAAACTTCATCATTCTATTGTAGAACCGCACCAAGGTTACCAGCAGCTTCTCACACTGTAGACTATGAGCACAAATGCTTTCCTATACTGGTTAGAATTCCGGTATCTCCTCGAGAAGCATCCCCTCGATTGTGACCGGTTTCAGTTTTGCCACGAGTGAGTACGCTTCTTCCAGCTTAACCTGCCTCTCCGCATATATCTCCAGAATAGGCTCCCCCTTCGCAATCTTGTGCCCCCTTTTGCCAGTTAGAATCAGACCTGCCTCTTTCTCAGCCGGGGCGCCTGCCGCTCGGGCAATCTGGTTGATTGCCGCGTTTGAAACGTGCGTTATGTAGCCGTCACTCGGGGCCGCTACACTGACCTTGTGTGGACTCACAGTTATCCGGTCTGATCTAATGTTCGGATCCCCCCCTTGTGCCTCGATGATTTCCTTGAACTTTTTCAGCGCCTTTCCGCTGTGAAGTATCTCTTTTGCAAGTTCTTGCCCGTTGCCTCTGCTTGCCTTTCCAGCCATCTCAAGTAACAATCCAGCCAACGCGGTTGCCTTCTCAATCAGGCTGGTCGGACCAGAACCCTCGAGCGTTTCCACGGCCTCCTTTGCTTCTAAGGCAGGGCCCACTGCGTGACCAACTGGTTGCCCGCCGTAGGTGACTCCGCATCTCACCTTGATACCAAGCCTCGCGCCAAGCTCGACGAATTTGTTAGCTAGCCGGCGAGCATCATCTGATGTCGGAATTTTAGTTCCTTCTCCAGACGGAATGTCGAGAACTAGGAAATCTGTTCCGACGGCAAGTTTCTTCGCGAGGATACTTGCTATCATTTGTGGCTCAGGGTCGATCTGCAATGGGTACTCAATTGTGATGAAGGCATCGTCAGCCGGAGCCAAATTCAGTCCCCCGCCCCAGACAATCGCCCCATTAACCTTCCCCACTATCTTTCGCAGCTCTTCAGCCGTGAACTCAACGGGGGCAAGAATGCTCATGGTGTCGGCTGTGCCGGATGCCCCAGTGATGGCCCTGCTGCTCGTTTTTGGTATCAGGAGCCCAGTAGCCGCAATTATCGGCACTATAACAAGGCTAACCTTGTTGCCTGGGACTCCGCCAATTGAATGCTTGTCGTAGACTGGTTTCTCGAAGTCGATCTCGGTGCCGGTTTCAGCTATGGCTCGCGTGAGCCAAAGTAACTCGTCATCATCCATACCATGATACTGCTCGGCCAAGAGGAATGCTGCCATCTCCACATCGCTAAGGTTTCTGTCAACCACATCCCGAACGATTGCATAGACCTCCTCGCGGCCTAGTTTCGTGCCTCGCATCTTCTCATGGACGTACTTGACCGAGATAGGGGGCGGAATTGGTAGAACGGAGATTTCCGCCCCGTCGTTTATCCGGAGTTCGTCAGCAACAAACCTCGGGAGACCAATCTGGCCGGTTGCAACGAGCGTCTTGGTTATGTCGACAAGAGCCACGGTCGACTTGCCGTCTGCGCTTCTGATCCTAACTCTGTCGCGTGCGAGGGCGCCTAGGTTTCTCGCATCATTGCCGTTCAAAATGGCAAGTCTCGAATGTGCAGCCAGGTCCAGTATCTTGACGGTGAGGTTTTGCAGGATCTCCGCCAGCCACGAACACCTCGCAAGATGGCCTTTTTAATCTACATTATGCGGTGGAAGCGCAGACTATTGCTGGCCACATTCAATCAATACCGATCCCCGTCAGCGGATTCTCGAACGCATCAAGCAAATCACTTGTGTCTCAGGCCGAGCCGAATGAATGTCTGGCTCAGCATTTGACTACGTGTCACCGTACATCATGTTCGATGATGTTCAAACCTCGGGCCTCTTGTTTCAGAACTATCCCCAGAGCCTACACCCAAGCTCGTCACGCTTTCGGTAGCCTTTATTTCCCCCACGCAGCATTGACGCAACGCTTCGGGCCGGTCGTCTAGTCTGGTTAGGATACCTGCCTGACACACGCGAAACTACAAGTCGCGGTCAAAGCAGGTGGTCGGTGGTTCAAGTCCGCCCCGGCCCACCATTCAGAACATTTGGATCTTCATCATCGCTCAGGTGCTGTCTCAGACTTTAACCAAGTTCTGTAGAATACCCAGTAGCTTCCGCATTCTCTTCGTCCACGAAAAAAGAAGGCGCGTCCTTCCTCTCTGGGCATCCAAGAACGATGTTAGAAGCGAACAGCTCCTGATCAGATACACTCTCCAGCAGTTCGTGACAGCATTCATGAACTGTATCTCTTTCATGACTAGCAGTTCGCCGCGGCCTCGTGCTGTGGGTTTGATGACGTGAATTTCACCTACCCGCCCTGACGATTTCGAGCGCTCGTATCGGTGTCGTACATATCGTAAGGATATGGGGCAGAGAGTATTACTGCGGAAGCTAAATACGTAATACTCACTCTTGCCGTTGTGGCGATCTTCGTGG
>CAZYOZ010000049.1:0-10149 GCA_964649235.1 uncultured Candidatus Bathyarchaeia archaeon | reverse complement strand
TCCGGAGAATCAAAGAGTTCCTTACCATAACGAAAGCGCTGCTCGACGGCGAATCCATCTCTCTTGACGGGCAATTCTTCAAAGTTATCGATCTTAAACTCGAAGGCAAGCCAACGGTAAGGCCGGAAATCTTCCTAGCAGCATTCGGCCCGAAGCTCCTCGGCATGGCAGCCAAGTTAACAGACGGAGTGATAATTTCACCTGCTTTGATGACACCCGAAGTCACAGCGGAGAAAGTCAAATTCGCCAAGGCTGGAGAAACCGGCAGCCACACAGTTGATGTCGCATCATACATACTCACAGCTGTCTCGAGAGATGTCGAGCACGTCAAGAAACTGATGAAGTCCTACTACTTCCTAGTCTACCAAGTTGCCGATGTCCTTAGGCCTGAGGTCTTCGAGCCTTATGGAATTTTTCCAGCGGATTTGGAGCCCGTGAAGGAAGCATGGCGCAGAAAGGATCTGGCAGCTGCCGGTAAGGTCATCCCTGATGCTGTCATCGAGGCGCTAACGCTTACAGGAGACCCAGACCACTGCGTGGATCGATTGAGAGACTATCGCAAAGCTGGGGTTGAGCTTCCAATCATAATGCCGATCGGTGACGTGCCCCAGGCAATTCAAGCGTTCGCGACAACTTGAACCGCCGCCAGCTGAACGGAGCCCGTAGACCCTAGCGTGTGTGTCCACTGATGGACAGATTTCGTTCTGCAACACTGTCCCTAGTCTTGGCAGCGTTCCTGTGGATACTGAACTTTCAGGTCCGCCCCCTAAATTTCTGGGTAATGATGAGCCTGTCGACACTCGTCCTTCTGCTTGTCGCGCTTCTGATAAATCGGGATAATCTCTCGTTCAGCGTTGACGCTTGGTCGCCCGTGCTCGGCGTGCTGAGCGGTATCGCACTTTATGGTTTCTTCTACGTGGGGTTCCAACTTACGAGATCGAGCCCACTATTCCAAGTGGGAGTCAGCAACGTGTATGAGTTGCGTTCTTCCATGCCAAACTTCATAATAGGATCTCTCCTAGTTTTTCCAATAGCTCCAGCCGAGGAGTTCTACTGGCGTGGGCTCATCCAACGTCGCATTGGAGAACGACTTGGGTCTGAGACTGGGCTTCTTCTAGCGACTTCCACGTATGCTCTTGTGCATCTACCTACGCTAAATCTTCCACTCATCCTAACCGCTCTCATCGGAGGCATTGTTTGGGGTTACATGTACAGCCGACTCAAGCGGCTGGGACCCGTGATATTGTCCCATGTAATCTTTGATCTACTGATTTTCGTGATTGCGCCTTTCAGCTAGGAGATGGCGAACGCCACAGCAAGTAATGAGCCAAAGACTACCGAAAGCGCGAAAGTGGTCTGGGTCAATTTCACGAAGTGTAGTGGAGACTGAGCCGGTGTCCTGTACAGTTGTATCTGACGGAAGTACAGGGGCAAGGACAGCAGAACAAGCACGGTAGGTAACGGGAGCATTCTGAGGAAGACGGCTACGGATACAACAATGTATGACAGCAGAGTCAGGATAAAAGCAGTCACAGCCGCAGCTTTTCGTCCCGCAGTGACTGTGAAGCTTCGCTTCCCCGCTTTCCCGTAGGCATCGAAGAAGATCTGGTCATGATTCACCAGAATTGTCGTGGTTAGGAGTCCGAGCGGAATTCCCACTAGGACTGACAAGGGTGAGATATAGCCCGATTGCACGTAGAAGCTGCCAATAGTGGGAAGGACGCCGAAGGAAAGGAAGATTCCGATCTCACTCAGACCTAGCCCTCGGTAGCCTAGGCGAAGTGGTGGTGCAACATGGAAGTACGCGAAGAAGGCGCCTATAGAGCCCAATACAAAGACTATCGGCCCAGCTATAGCAGTCAAATAAAGCCCGACCGCAAGGGCCGGGAGGAAGAAAAGAAAAGCAGCCAACTTCGCTTGCCCAAAAGTCATGAGCTTACGGGGAAGAACTTTCCACCCGCCGAAATCCGGGGGGAACATTTCGTTTGATATCACGTCTACACCGCTTTTGAAATCGTAAGCGTCATCGATAGTGTTCGCGGCCAAGTGCAGACAAACGCTTCCTAGCACCACTAAGCTGAAAATCTGCGAGTTGAATACGCGGTCGGTCCACCAAGCCAGCAAGCTGCCTGCGAATATTGGCGAAAGGATGACGGGCAGGAACTGAGCTCTACTCAGCCGAAAGATATGACCCGGAAGACTCAAACCGATATTCCACGCCTAGGACATGTGATTGAAGAAGGGCCGTACTCGAACGTCGTCTCGGGCGCCTCTAACGGAAGAGGGCGATAGAACCATTTCGTGGCAGTTTTACTTGCAGGATTCCTGAGTAGTTCACAGCATGCCCGTTATCTATTCTGACGAAATCGCCCTTCTGAACTGGCTGGGCTAGGTTCCTGTAGTTGTACCTTACAAAGGTGCGACCCGTGTCGTCGTCGACAACCAGCATGTACTGGTTCATGTCGACTATTTTTCCTTCAATATGTATATGTCGCATGCCTTCGCGAATTTCATCTATCCTCATGCCGTTACCGTCCCCCCCGGCGGCTGACCCACCGCTATTCCTTATCTTACATTGGCAAACCATTTTCTAAATGTATTGCCGTTTGGCACCTTTGACCAAGGCTGGTTGCCGAGCAATACTGGTGTCTATACTTGGAATTGGAGCAAGTGATTCTGAAGAGAAGAATGGTTCGAAACTTCCAGAGGAAACCTGTAAACACAAACTCAGTCGGTGAGATTCTGAAACTCGCGCAACATGCACCAAGCGCGGGCTTCAGCCAAGGCTGGGCTTACGTTGTAGTCACAGACGAAGGCTTGAAGAAACAGATAGGGCGGCTTCAGGGAGAGGAAGATTTCTACGCGGGAAAGAGATTCCACAAGTTTGTCTCCGAAGCACCCGTACTCATAGTGGCATGCGTGAGCGAGAAGATCTACCACGACAGGTATAGGGAACCAGACAAGTTGCAGAAGGACGGGACAGAAATCGAGTGGCCTGTCCCATTCTGGTACTTCGACATTGGCTGCGCGTGCATGCTGATACTGCTCGCCGCCATCAACATGGGTCTTGCAGCGGCATTTACTGGCGTCTTTCGGATCAAGGAGATGCAGGAACTGCTTGGTATTCCTGGTCACTTCCAACCGATCGGAGTCATTTCGATTGGCTATGGGGCAAAGGACATTCCGTCTCCGTCACTCAAGAGGGGTAGAAAGCCATTCGAACATGTGGTTCACTACAACCATTGGTAGATGGAGGTCGACGGTGCGGACTGGTTCTAGAACACTTTGTACAAAGGCGAGCAGAGGCACGTAACTCCTCCGTCACCCTTGTAGAACTCTGAGACTTCGACCTCGACGGGTTTGAAGCCTGCTTCTCTAAGTTTGGTCGCTGTCTTCGGAAAGCCTGCAGGAATCAGGACTCTATCTTCACCCAAGTAGAGTGCATCAGCAGCGTAAGATTCCTCGGTTGGAATTGTGACAAATTTGAAGCCAAGAAAAGATGCGATGTCAACTAGGTCTGGCACTATTGTCATTGTTCCGCTACTTAGATAGCAACAGCCGCACAGGAGATGGAAAAGTCCTGTTTTCACGGAGGTCACCTTGAGGCCGGTCAAGTGCGAAGTGAGTTGCGCAATTCCATCCTTGTTCGTACGGCTAGATTCGCCGACGAAGATTTCTTGCTCAGCAATAAGAACGTCCCCTCCCTCCAGAGTTCCGGGTTGGGATACAAACCTCGGTTGCCCGATTGCGACCCCGTGTTCCTTCAACCATTCAAGCAGGATCTTTTCTTCGCCCCTTCGGCTTGCTTCCCCAAACCTGCCGATGATTGTGACATACGACCCTAGGAGGGCCGGGTCCTGCATGAAGACTGAGTCAGGATGATCTTCCAGTGCGGGAAGTTCGACGACTTTTACTCCGGATTCCTTCAGGGTCGAGACGTACGACCTGTGTTGGGCCTTGGCAAGCGTAACGTCAATGTCGTTCTTGGCCGGGTTGGTCGAAACGCATTTTGCATAGCTATTTCCTGGAGGCCGGACAAAGGCAAGATCGAACAGCCTGTCCATGTGGATCATGCCGCCACTCCGCCTCATTGTTGTTTGAGTTTCATCTTGTTTGTGTTTGCAACGCTAGCGCGATGTCTCTGCTGAGCCGTATGAATCAGAAAGCTAACCCTCCGTATCAGGAAATGGAAAACGTATCCAGAGCTATCAAGGTGAGAGTTGGAGTGCTACTCGGGGAGTCTTGGGAAATTCGAAAGATATTCCGGCCCCCTGTCGGTGTCAAGTATGTCGTCTTCGATCCTCACTCCGCCAATCTTCTCTCCATAGATTCCAGGTTCAACGCTGTGAACCATACCGGGTTGCAGTATATCCTTCGATTCAATGTGCAGCGCAGGTATTGGTTCATGAACGCTCACGCCGATTCCATGCCCAAGACGATGAACCAAGTAGGCTGAGAAGTCATGTTTGCGGATTACCTCAATCGATATGCGCGCGATTTCAGCGGCGCTGACCTCGGGCTTGATGGATGATATCGCAGTTTTCTCCGAATCGTAAACTGCCTCAAGGAGCTGGTTTTGTTTCTTGTTTGCTTTTCCAACAACGAAGGTTCTCGTGGTGTCGGAACTGTAGCCGTCGACAACAACATCTAACTCTAACATCACCAAGTCGCCGCGCCTCATTTTCCGTCGGCCGTTTCCAATCACATACTTGTAGCCTTGGGCCGTTGATGGTCCGGACGCCACAAAGGCGCAGGCGACAACCCTCTGGGCGCGATGCTTGAGCGTACCTTCAGTGACAGTCTCATGCTCGATCTTTGCTGCAAGCTCTACCTCCGAGATGCCGGGTTTCAGATTCCGCTGAAATGTCTCCAAGCCGACCCGGGCAACTCGGTTCGCCCTTCGAAGGGCCCTGACTTCTTCCTCGGTCTTAATTGACCTAGCCTGTACTAAAAGGGAAGAAGCATCCTTCAGGTTATACTCAGTCAGTTTCTCTCTCAACCTCGATAGGGTTCGCTCGCCAATCAAATTCAGCTCATACCTGAGCGGCGTCCCAAGGGCAAATTCCCATGCTTGCTCGACTCCTACCGTTCCTGAGCTTATTCCCTGATCATGCAATGCTTTTCTGACGTAATCTGTTCCCATCTCAAGCGAACTGCCAAGATGTTCAAAAGTCTCAGGCCTGTAAAACCTAACATCAGAAACCCATGTGGGAGGTAACGTTTCTCCGCTTGGGTGAATCAGGACAGGCTCCTTCTCAAGCAGGAATATGAGGTAGGTTAGGCCTCTGCCGCACCAAGCACCTGAGAGGTAGGTCACGTTCTCAGGAACACGCAGGACAAGCGCATCAAAACCTTCCATGCGCATAGCTTCCCGAACGCGACTAAGCTTTCTCTGGTCGCTCCGCATTCCAGCTCAACCGAAACTGCCTGTGGGCTGCGAACGGGTAAAGAGATTTCCGGAACAGCGTCCTCGAAAGGGAAAAGTCCAGGCACGGTGACATCCTGCGTGAAGTTGAAGGGATGAACATTGGCCGAGCGCGAAGTCGAAATGCCCTCTGAATGGGGCGGCATAATTCCAACCGAGGTTTTCATCGATGAAGGGAAGCGGACGGTCGAAGAAGCTTCTAAACGAGGCATCCCATTGCGGCTTTTGGGGGGTGTCGCAATTCGAATTCACTGCTTAGAATTTCTAGACTTCGCTAGGAAACTCATGCGTCTGGGAGAAGGTCAACAGGAGTACACGGACCTGGACTTCATGTCGTACTCAAGGTACCGTAACAAGATGAAGGATTTCTTCCGAGAGTTAGGGTACGAGAAGAGGCCCCCGACTCTATCGAGCGCAGCAACGCAACGGCAAATCTACTTCCATCCAAGAGGTTGGTTCTACGTGGACGTGTTCTATGACCAGTTGCGTGCAGCCAATCATCCCTTGGATTTCCAAGGACGCTTGGAGTTAGATTCCCCCACCGTGACACCCACCGATCTCTTTCTTGAGAAGCTACAGATTGTTTTTCCAGACGAGAAGGATGTCAAAGACGCAATACTACTCGCCAGAGCGCACGCAGTATCACTGGCCGAAGAGGGGAATAGCATAAACCCGAAATTCATCGCCACCAAACTTGCCTCCGACTGGGGTTTCTGGTACACCGTCACCACCAACCTGAGCGGCCTGAAGGGATATGTACACGAAGCGACGAACCTGAGTCAAGAAGACAAAGAGGACATTATTCAAAAGGTGGACACGATCCTTCAGGCGATAAATTCTGAGCCTAAGACAACTGGTTGGAAGATGCGCTCAGCGATAGGTGCCAGAAAAAGATGGTACAATCCCGTAGAAACAACTCAGACCGTGGGCGAATTCGGAATCTGGAGATTACGGGAAAGAAGATAGCCATCGACTGTTCTCCAATCTCCAGGCACGTCAGACTCTCACAGCCACTTTCGGCCCAAGAAATATCTGAAAATTCTGAACTGCGCATCTTCTAGCAATGATCTCGACGCCCCTTTGTCCAGCGTATCGCAGGGCGTCTACAAAGGCGGGGTCTGTCACATGATTCGGAGTAAACGAAGTGGCGTCCGAGCGTTGAATCACAAACATGACGGAAGCCCGCAGCCCCTTCCTCCTAGCCCGAACCAATGCCAGCACATGCCGCCGCCCCCTATCTGTAGGAGCATCTGGAAAGAAGGCCGCACCATCCTTGACGAGTGTACAGGACTTGACCTCAAGCAGGCACTTTCCTCTCCCCGAAGTCAACAAGAAGTCAATCCTGCTATCTCCGAAAATGTATTCGGATTTGACTTCAGGATAGGAACGGAATTCAGAAAGCCAACCATACCGCAAGGCTTCTCCCACCAGCTTGTTGGGAATGCGCGAATCCACCGAAACCCAAACTTTCCCTGTGCGGATAGCCACTACATCGAATTTCGTTCTTCTCTGCGGCGACGGCACGTGATTCAACGCGAGCAGCGCCTTGGGTATCAAGAGTTCGTCAAGGCGGCCAGGGTTGGGGAGGTAGCAGCGAAGCATCTTGCCATGGCACGACGCCAAAACGGTGAAACGGTTGGGTCGTTTGAGAAACCGGGCTGTGATGATGCTATTACCAAGTCTCATCCCACTATTCACCACCATATCCGGAAGATGTGACTGCCGCGATGCCCCGTCGCAAAATTCCACTTGCACTCGGCCTCATCATTGGAATTCTAGGCACCCTAGTCGGCTTCTATCTTGTTTTCCTAGCCCGCCAAGTTGCTCAAACATTTTGGAGCTTTGCCCTCTACGTTGTGGCGTGGGGTTCTTTGATTTTCTTCCCGCATGACCTGACACATTTCGTTACTGGCAGACTTGTCGGTGTGCGATTTCAATACTATTTGATAGGGAAGTCCCCGTTGAGCAAACTGAAGGTGCCAGTTCTGAGTGGGGCAGCCTCCCGACTGCCTGTTCTTGTCATAAAGGTGGATCCAAGTTCATTGCGAGGAGCTAGCCCGGGGCGACGCGCAGTGACTTTTGCTTCGGGTGCCATTGCTTCTATGGTGTTGCCATTCTTTCCAGCCGTCGCATCATTTGGCCACATTGACCCGGTGGCGACTACTGTTCTGTTTGCACTGTCAATCTCCAATGCTGTTCTGGATGCCTACCTCAGCCCCAAGGTGGGCGACCTGCACAGAGCCAAGCCCACCAGCGAATCGTAGTGGCTCCGGTACCGCTTTAATATCTGTGTACGTTGTCCGTGCCGCTGTGATTGCCATGGAGTATCGTCAACTTGGCCGATCCGGATTACGTGTAAGCGAGCTTTCGCTCGGGGCATGGGTGACTTACGGCGGGCAAGTAGGAGAAGACGTTGCTCTAGAATGTATGTCCGCGGCTCATGATTCAGGAGTCAACTTCTTCGACAACGCTGAAGCCTACGCGCGTGGCAACGCTGAGATCGTGATGGGCAATGTCATCAAGAAGCTTGGGTGGCGACGCGAAGACATCGTTGTGTCGAGCAAAGTCTTCTGGGGAGGCGAAGGGCCGAATGACCGCGGCTTGTCACGCAAGCATATCTTCGAAGCATGTCGCAACTCCATCAGGAGGCTCCAACTGGACTACCTAGACCTATTCTTCTGCCACAGACCCGACCCGAACACGCCCATCGAAGAAACAGTTCGCGCCATAGATGACCTAGTTCATCAAGGCAAGGTCCTCTATTGGGGGACCTCTGAGTGGACTGCCGCTGACATAATGCGGGCATACGGCATAGCGATGGAACATGATCTGGTTCCTCCGACCATGGAGCAGCCTCAGTACAACATGCTCCACCGGGACAGGGTGGAGAAAGAGTACGTGCCTCTCTACAGGGAGATTGGCCTCGGGACGACGATCTGGAGCCCCTTGGCTTCGGGTTTGCTGAGCGGCAAGTACAACGAGAGAATTCCGCCCGGCAGCCGGGCCACGCTCAAAGGTTACGAGTGGCTACGCGAATACATCATCACCCCACAGAACGTTGACAAAGTCAAGAAACTGCAACCGGCTGCAGCAGACCTGGGTTGCACAATGGCCCAGCTTGCCTTGGCGTGGTGCCTCAGGAACCCGAATGTGAGCACTGTAATAACTGGCGCTAGCAAACGTGAGCAAGTTGAGGAGAACATGAAGGCTGTTGAGGTCGTTCCGAAACTGACGAATGAGATCATGGAGCGCATAGAATCCATACTCGGCAACAAACCGCAGCCAGACGAAGACTGACGCTGAGGAGCACTAGCCGGTCAGTGAGTCAACAAGCGCCCTCAGTTTCTTGAAGTCTTCCTCCATCACCTTTCGCAAGCTGAACGTGTAGAGTGCGGCCGCTGGATGGTACATTGGGAAGTAGGTTATGCCTTCGACCTCAAATGGTATTCCGTGAATCGTGGTCACGGATTCCTCAGAGTTAAGCAATGCTCGAATGGCGGAATTACCCATCGGGCAGATAACTAACGAGCGAATCAGGGCGATCTGTCTGTCTAGGTAAGGTCGACATGCTTGTGCTTCATCTGCTCTGGGCTGCCTATTGTTCGGCGGCCTACATTTGACGACGTTCGTTATGTAGACGTCTTCCCTCCGCAGCCCAACCGACTGAAGAAGCTCCGTCAACAGCTTGCCAGCTGCTCCAACGAATGGGCGTCCTTGAGTGTCTTCTTGCTCGCCCGGAGCTTCTCCAACGAACATCACTTTCGCACTTTCAGGCCCTTCCCCTGGAACCGCGTTCTTCCGATTTTTCGAGAGTCGGCAGTTGATACAGCGCACGACTTCGTCCGCGATTTTTTCGAAGGAATCTTGGTCCGGCGTTTCGATCATTCTCCGAGGTTGCTCAAGAAGACGCGTGCAAATGCGATTGGTACCGCGCACTGTATATATGCCTGTTATTGCTTGACGTAGCAAATTGCCCGAAGTGACGGGACATGCCGATAACAGACGTTATGAAAAAGCAGCTTGCGCAGAAGGTTAGGCTACACTACAAAGTCTGCAGAGACTGTGGCGCCCGCAACCCGGGAATGTCCAACCGCTGCAGGAAATGCCATGGGCACAACCTTCGCTGGAAGAAGCGCGAGCTCGGCGCAAAGTAGGACCGGGCGCTCTCGGCCCTGCTGATTTCAAATATGCAACCAGGTCTAACTCATTTGGGTTAGACTGTTGAACTTCACATACACCGGCATTCGTGTCCGAGACCTGAAACGTTCGCTGGAATTCTACACTAAAGTGATGGGAATGAAGCGGGTCCTTCGAGGAAGAATGAAGCATGGCGGCATCTTCATTCACCTAAAGAGTCCCAAGACACCGCAGCGGCTAGAGCTGAACTACTACCCGCCCGGCAACAAGTTTCATGAGAAATTCAAGCAAGGGTCCGAGTTGGATCATCTCGCATTCTGGGTTAAGGACGTCGATGGAAAGTATGCTGAGTTGATTTCGAAGGGTGCGCGGAAAGCTGTGGAACCATTCAAAGAGGGAAGGTACAAGCTGGCATTCCTCAAGGATCCGGACGGGATCTGGATAGAACTGATCGGGTTCGATAGACGCTCGCGTCGGTAAAGATGCTAGCATAACTCGAATGCTGCAAACAGCAATCGGCCCGCAGAGGGCGCCCGAGATTCTAATGTTGTCTAGGCGATGCCCATCTGCGACTTTGCTTCTTCGCT
>CAZYOZ010000048.1:6439-10799 GCA_964649235.1 uncultured Candidatus Bathyarchaeia archaeon | reverse complement strand
CCGGATTATTCCTAGAAATCTGGAAGCCATGTTTCTGAGATCGGACATAATCCAAGATGCAGACATTCAGAGGGAACTTGGGGACCTTATTGGATGAGAATGAACCAGTCCGACACGTTCAGCCGTCCGGCGTAGGGAATGAGTATGGGGCTCTAGTGGTGCTTTCTTGTAAGCGCGAGTGCGCGTTGACCGTTAGTCGGCCGTGACGGAGTCTTATGACGGGCCAACCAAAATTGAAGCAGATTTGCCGAGTCCTTGAAATTCACCTACGTAGTTTCGTGTGTTGATGGCGGTGCTATCACTTGTGACGCCAAGGACTTCTTGAAAGCAGCCGGTCAATGCCAATTGTTTGGCCGCTATTCTGGGCTAATGCTGTGCTATTGACGAGTACGCCAAGGCTGTAGAACCAGAAAACAAGCCCAAAGTCTGCCACAGAGAAAGCAAAGGTGAGCGTCAGATTGACAGCTGCAAACACCCCCAAGGCCGCACAGATCCTAGTAAGCAGTCCCAGAACGAGACCTACGCCAACAGCAATTTCCAAGATCGTTTGGAAGATAGTTACAAGCTCCCAGTTCGGCAGCACGACACTTCTGAGAAAATCGTTGTACAACGGAATAGGATTGTTGAATGCAGCGTTCTGAAGAAGACTGCGCACCCAGCCATATCCCCTCAATTTTTCGAAGCCAAAATAGAGCCAGTAGACGCCGACTAGGACGCGCAAGACGATAGACCAGAGTAGGGACAGAGTCATTTTACTGTCAGCAGGCATTTGAAAATTCCCTCGGCGTTCTAGCTTGCGGAAAGAAGATTAACGATTTTCCCCTTCTGCAGATATTGGACCCAGAGGAGACAACGTGATGCCTATGCATATTCGTGAATTCAGAATCGAAGACTACCCCAAAGTAATCGAGTTGTGGAAAGCCACAGGCCTAGTGATACGGCCTGGAGACGATTTGGGTGGGATCAAACTAAAAATGGAACGCGACCCGGACCTGTTCCTCGTCGCCGAAGAGAAGCAGGAAATCATCGCAGTTGTGATGGGCGCCTGGGACGGAAGGCGAGGGTGGATAAATCATCTCGCTGTCAAACCCGAACGGCAAAGAAGTGGAATCGGGAAGGCGCTCATCATCGAACTCGAGAAACGCCTCGCGAAGAAAGGTGCCAGAAAAGTGAACGCACAGATCTATCTGTGGAACACGAAATCGATCGAATTCTTCAAAGCGGTCGGCTACGAAGTGCACTCCGACTTGGTCATGATCGGCAAACTTCTGAAATGAGAATAGAGTGATTTGATGCAGCTATCTCTGCTCTAGGCGGCCTTAACTTCGGGGACGGGAACGTACTCGCAGATTTGTGATGGCTTTTCCAAGATGCGGTTTATTGTGATTTCACCAATTATTCGGCAGAACTTGCTGATCAGGCCCAGGTTCAAGACTATGGCCCTGAGGCTTACGGCCGTGCTCACATCCCGAACATGAGTCAGCACTTTTTGAGTCAGCTTCCTTTCTTCATTCTCGGCACTCTCCACCATCTCCACCGCCTGGTTCGCGAGCATGATGTCCGACGTTAGAAGGGCCTTTACGCTATGTTCAGAAATCTTGCCTACTTGTGTATTGAACTTCACGATATCATTCAGAATTGACTCATTCGAGATTTCTCGCTCCTTCAGGATCAGAACTTCTTTCGCGATGTTCTCTGCGGAATCCGCCATCTCTTCAAGTGTCTTCGCTATGACCCTGTTTCCCGCTATGTGAATCGGCGACTCCAACCCTATCTTTGCACCCACGCTTCTGTCACGTATTGCCAAGAGAAGCTGCCGCACTATCAGCCAGTAAATCCGGTCGGACTCTTCCTCCATATGCGAGACTTCAGCGGCGAACTCGGGCCTTCTCTCAACCAAGGCCCTGATGGAAGCCTCCAACATGGACGAGATTATGATATGCAGGCGCCGAATGAGGCCATAAATCGGAAAACGGGTGGGATCCACGAAGCTCTGTAAGGTTACCTGCTTGAGCGTTTGTTCGACGATGCTGAGCCCCGTCAGTCTCTGTGTTGCGGCTCGAATCTCCTCTAAGTGATTCTTCTTGAGCTCTTCTCTCGCTGCGACCTGAATGGTGTCATGTCCTAGGATGTAGTTGCCGGTTATCACTCTTGTGAGAAGGTTGTCGGATGCGCATAAGTCGGCGTTCACGATGCAGTTCTTTACTTCCTCTCGCCTATTTTCCGTCCCAGGAACAAGCTTTAGTGAACCATCGTCTTCCCGCTTGATTGAAACTATGTCCCCGGCCTTCAGGTTGACCTCCTCAACCCACTCCCGGGGTAGGGACACGGTCAGAGTAGAATATCCGACCCTCTGGACCTTTCTAGCTTCCATCTAGACGCACAGACTTCAATATACTCTACCTGCTAGAATATAGCTTTCCTTATTGTTTGCCAGAGTCTGAACTAAGGTCCCCTCACTATAGAGATATTTGCGATGACTGGTTTTCTACAGTTCTGCTTTCGTCTTTAAGAGATTACCTAGTTCTACGTACCCGCGTATGAAAACGCAAACGAGAATACGTATTCTCCAATCCGCTTGACCCCAAGCTCAATTCGCTGTTCAGGCTCACTGACGAACGTCATTCTAAGGTGGCCCGCGCCTTTCGCGCCGAAGTAAGAACCGGGTATCGTGACGACCCCCTTTCGATGTAACACCCTGTTGGAGAAGTCTTGTTCGTCACGGTTCATTGCCGCGAGATACCGGCTTATGTCCACGAAGAAATAGAAAGCCCCGTCAGGCCAGGCCGTCTTGGCCTCCGGTAAGTATTCTTTGATGGCTTTCCCCATTACGTTTCTCCGTTTGGTGTAAGTAGGTATGACGAAGTCGCGCAAGTATCGCTCCTTCAGATCCTCTGTCATGAAACGGACCATCGCATGTTGGCTTAGAGTATTGGGCGCGAGGCTTGTGTACTGTTTTACTTTCTCCATACCGTCAATCGCGTCCCGCGGACCCAATGCATAGCCTAGTCGAAGGCCTGGAATCGATGCCTCTTTGGAGAAACTGCCCACCGAAATGACTCTTTCATGCGCTCCAGGCAGCGATGTGAGCTTCACCCTTGTACCGTCGCCATACACGATGTCGCGATAGGTCGAATCGTTGATAACCCAAAAGTCGTGGTCTGAGGCGAGATCGAGTAAGCCCTTTACGAAGTCAGCGCTGACTATTCTTCCAGTTGGATTGTCCGGGCTTAGGAGAACGAAGGCTTTCGTTCTCCTAGTGACTAGTGACTTCAGCTGCTCTAAGCTTGGTTGGTAGCCGTCCTCGACATTCACGGGGAGTCTCACTAACCTGGCACCGGCGAGTTGAGCAGCCTCCAGATACCCCAGGTACGTCGGGTCCGTCACGATTACCTCATCGTTCTTATTGAGTATCGTCTGGAAGGCGCAGTAGATTCCCTCCGTCGCGCCATCAGTCATAATCACTTCAGTTTCGGGTTCGTATGCTTCACCTTGATGCTTAGCCCAGTCCTGTGCGACCAATTTCCTCAAGTTTAGAAAACCGCGCGTCCCAGTGTAGACGCAGCTAGCCTGGGAGTCCTCTTTCATTCTCCTCGCAATTTCCTCAGACACCTCTGGAGGCGGCGGAAGGCTCGGCGCGCCGCCGCCGAACGATATGATTTCTCTGTTCTTGTTTGCCTCGGCCAGAAGACTTGCGACGCGGCGGATGGGTGAGATGTGTAGGCCCGTCACCCTGTCGGAGAGCGTGACCATTGAACTATGCCCGCTTGGCGCGGCCGTGATTCCGCTTCGCGGGCTATAATGTTTCCAATTTAGAGTAATTACACTAAATGCGGAACAAAATTCTCCGCGAAGAACTCACACGTTATAGGTGCCCAACTGCCTTGTGTCAAAACTTCATGCAAGACGGCCGCTGCTATGCAACCGGCCAAAGATGCCTCCTTGGCCCAGCTGGTGCATCAGCGAGAAACCAGGACAAACAGTGTGAACTGCAAGGCGGTCTTGACGTATGGGTCACGCAGGACGACAGAGTCTTGGTAACCGACCTGGGTTTTCCTTCATCAGAACCGAAGCAGTGCCTGGCCTTCGGAATCAACTTGACGCTGGCCACTGCGATTGCTAGGCGAAAATCAAGGGAGCTGGGAACTAAGGTACTAACGACTCGTCGGAGATGCTTCAGTTGCGCTAGGCTCTTCTGGTTCAGTGAGCACACAGAGTCTTTGCGCATGCACGAATTCGGGCGGGCCTATCTGTGTCCGAAATGTATTGGCAAGAAAACTGAGAGTGCAATAGCAAAGAAGCTTGGGGTATTTCGGTACCGCTGCGGATGATGCATTCTACTGGGCAGCCCAGCTAGGGA
>CAZYOZ010000048.1:0-6339 GCA_964649235.1 uncultured Candidatus Bathyarchaeia archaeon | reverse complement strand
GGGTATTTCGGTACCGCTGCGGATGATGCATTCTACTGGGCAGCCCAGCTAGGGATGCAATGGTAGGGCCACTGCGCATTCCGTTCGGGCGGCGGGTTTGCCCGAACGTACTCTCGACCTTTCTTGATCGCTAGGTCGTTTATTGGTATGAAACTCTCTTTCTTTCCTTCGAGGAAATACTTCAGCATGCCCTTGACTATATCACCCTTCAGATTCGGGGCACATGCCTCAACGAAGGCGCCGAACATAACAGAGTTGGCGAACATTTTCGTGTCGCGCGCTCCGCTCGCCTGAGGTTCATGCTTAAGGTCGTCTGCAATTTCCGTGGCCGGAACGGCGACGGCTCTCAGATCGTCTCGTTCGAATCCATCCTGTATGAGAGACTTGTTGTAGATGACAAGCCCGTCTGGCCTAAGGTAGTTCAGATAGTCCATCGACGGCTGGTTCATGATTATCTCAATGTCCGGCTCCTCCGCGATGGGGTTGTCGACTTTTTCATCGGAGATGATAACGTAACACTTCGCTTTGCCTCCCCGCGTCTCAGGCCCGTAGGATGGAGTGTAAGCGACATGTTTTCCTTCGAGCATGGCTGCGTATGCGATGTAGTCGCCTAGAAGGAGAACCCCTTGGCCTCCGTGGCCTGCTATTAGGACCTTGATCTTAGTCATTGCTTCTCAACTCCAAACGCATCCCTGTATATCCCAAGCGGGTATTTCTTGATGGTCTGTTGATTCACGAATCTCTTCGACTCTAGAACCGACATCTTCCAGTTGACGGAGCATGTGCTGAGAAGTTCAACGAAAGCAAAGCCGCCAAGGGCTTGGACTCTGAATGCGTTCAGAACTGACTTCTTCGCATCGAGCAGGTTCTTGATGGTATACAGGGTGCCTCTGGGGCTGGGCAGCTCTGTTACAACGAGGCTTGAACGTTTCACGTATGCCGCGCCATCTATCCCCCCGAGTAGCTTAGATACGTCGAGTTCGGTTCCTGTCAAGGCTGGGTCCCTCCCTTCGGGGGTCGTTGTTGTTACTTGTCCCATGAGAGTGGTGGGAGCCATCTGGCCTCCGGTCATGCCGTAGATTCCGTTATTCACAAGGAATACCGTTATCGGCGTGGCTCTCTTCGCTGCATAAATCAACTCAAGCAGTCCTATGGCAGCCGCATCTCCGTCTCCTTGGACGGTGAAAATCATGAGTTCTGGTCTGATTCTCTTGAGGCCGGCACCTACTGCGGGTGCTCTTCCATGTGCCGCGACGATATGGTCGCAGTTGAAGTAATTGTATGCCAAGACGCTGCAACCGACAGAGTCGATCATAACGGTTCTTTCCCGAATTCCAAGCTCATCCATGGCGGCAGCAATCAATCGGGTCAGCGTGCCATGCTCGCAGCCGGCGCAATAGTGAGTGGGATTCTGGGTCAGCGACTCGAGCTTGCCTACTTTCACCTTGAGGGTGGACAGGCTCATGCTGCAAGCACCTCCAGCCGTCTCAGTTTGCTTTCTATCTCGGCTTCAGTCGGAACAATGCCGCCCCATCTTCCCAAGAAGTCTACTGTCACACCTTCACCTACAGCTAGCCTCACGTCTTCCAGCATTTGCCCTGTGTTCAGCTCAATGACTAAGAACCGCTTTCCTTGCGACGCGAGACTTCGAAGAGTCTCGGTTGGGAAAGGCCAAAGAGTCATCGGCCTCAACAGGCCAACTTTCATGCCTTTCTGTTTGGCCTTGTTAACGACTCCTCTCGCTATCCGTGCGGCAATTCCGAAAGCTACGATTACGGTTTCTGCGTCCTCGGTCAGGTAATCTTCGAAACGGACTTCCTTGGCTTCGATTTCCTTGTACTTTTCGTACATCTTGCTAATACGTTTGTAGAGTTTCTCGTAATCGAGCTCCAGGGAATTCAGAACGTGCGGCTCCCTGCCTTTCGCGCCTGTGATAGCCCAAGAGGATATCTCGTATTGCGGCGGTGTAATTTCGGGGAATTCCACATCTTCTTTCAGTTGGCCTATGAAGGCATCGCCCAAAATCAGGACCGGATTCCTGTACCTGAATGCTAGGTCGAAGGCGATTCTCGGGAAAAGAGCCATCTCTTGCACTGAATCTGGGGCGAGGACCATCAGCCGGTAGTTACCGTGGCCGCCGCCTTTTGTAGCCTGGAAGTAATCGCTTTGTTCTGGCCCTAGGTTGCCTAGACCTGGTCCCGCGCGGCAGATATCCACGACAAGAAAGGGCAGCTCCATTCCGGCTGCATAAGACAACCCCTCTTGCTTCAGGCTGTAGCCAGGGCTTGATGTGGCGGTCATAACTCGCGCTCCCCCTGAAGCCGCTCCGATGACCATGTTTATCGCTTCGAGCTCGCTGGCTGCCTGCAAGAATATCTTGAATTCGGGATACTTCCCACTCGTGAATTCCTTTGCCAACGTCTCGGGAATTTCGCTGGACGGTGTAATCGGATACGCGAAGTATGCGTTAAGGCCCGCTTCTAAGGCTCCGTAGGCCACAGCCTCATTTCCTTTCAAATACACTCGTTGCTTAGCCAACTACCCTTTCACCAGAACCTCGCTGATCGCGAAATCTGGGCATACCCAGTAGCAAATCGCGCAACCAGTGCACTCTCCCTTTGTTCCCCGGTACGTGAACTCAACCGGGTGGAATCCTGCGCGGTTCAGTTTTTCGGAGAGCCTTAGGTTTCCAGATGGACAAGAAACAACACAAAGCTCGCACGCTTTGCACCGTTCTTCAAGAATCTCAACGTGCGCCCTTGGCTGAAGGATAGTCACCGACTCAATCATGCCTTAACTAGCTCCTTCTTCTCAACAAAATTCTCGAGCACATACCGGAGCATGGCGTAATGTTGTTCTTCGTCCAACGCAAGCATCATCAACAGCGTCTTGAGGTGCGGATCGTCCACTTTCGCCGAAGCAGTTGTGAACAACCGCAGAGCTTTCTCCTCCATCTCCATCAACCGGAGCATCTCCTCTCGACCTTCCTTCACTGTCGCGCCTGTTTCCCAATGCCCGGTCGCAAAGTATGAGATAGCACAGTTGAGAACGTCAGCATGCTGCATTGAGTCACGCATCAGCTTGGTGTAGAGAAGCTTGGCGACGCTGTGGCCGGTTTCCCTGACTTTCCGAGCGTAAACCTCTGTCTCGTGCTCCTCATGGTCGAGCTGCTCTTTCAGCAGTGCCATTAGGTCATGGTTTCGCATACGCCCGCCGCGCGAACGAAGATTGTAATTACTCTTAGCCGTTATGCCTGGATTCTACTTACAGTAATTAAGAGCATGAGACGCGGAAAGTAGCTTCATTTTCTCTTCCTGATCAGGAGAGCTGCAGATATCGCCCCGATCAGTGCTGCTAAACTGCCAGCAACCAAGGCCGCGAAGAAACTCTTTGTGACTTCAAGAATGTACCCAGTTAAGACCGACACGACTATGCCTGCGAGGTTTCCGCCAAAGTTCTGAATCCCTCCCATGGTGCCGGTCATGTCCTTCGGCGTTGCTTCCACAAGCGCTACCCAGAGCGACGGAGTTGAGAAGCCAAGAGAAGCCCCGGCGAAACTCAGCGCCACAATCGCAGAAAATGGATCGGGTGCATACGCGGTGGCAAAAAGCATTGCGGACGTTGCGACCATGCCAACGGAGAAGAGATTGCGTCGCAAGCCAAGTGGCGAAGCACCTTTGCGAACTAAGTGGTCTGAAACGAACCCTCCAATCACAATCAGTGTTACAACCGCACAAATCAGGGGAAGCGATGAATAGATACCGGCATTGAGAACTGTGAATTTCTGTTCTCTCACGAGGTAAGTGGGTAACCATAGATTCAGGTAGTATGCCACGTAACCCTGCCCGAAGCTGGCCAGAGCTAATCCCAGTCCCAGCGGACTGATGACTACTCTTAGACTCTCCTGAACCTTCGGTCGGGCCACTTTCACAGTAGCCATGCCTATTTTGTCGTCTGCCGGGCTGTCTCGGAAACCGTAGAACCACAGCACGCACCATATCAGGCCTACCATGCCGGTGACGAAAAATGCCCACTGCCACCCGTAACTGACTCCAAGCCATGCCGCGAACGGGGTTGTCAGCGCGGGTCCCAATCGCCCGCCCGTGATCCAAATCGAAGTCGCGCGCGCTCGCTGGCCTTGGTTGAACCATTCGGATGACGTTACTTTTGCGCCAGAGACAAAATTTGGAGCTTGAGTTGCCCCCAAGACGACTCTCAAAGAGAAGAGCGCAAGAAAGGAACGGGCGAACCCAGTCAAGAGAGTGATTATGGATGTGGCCATTACGCCCAGAAGGAGGCTCAGTTTGGCGCCAATTTTGTCTGTTATGAGGCCAGCCACAGGTTGTAGGAAGGCATAGGTCCATAGAAACGCTGAAAGTAACAAGCCAAGCTGGAAGTCTGTAATTTGGAGCTCCCGCGCCATGATGGGCGCCACCGGGGACAGGTTCACTCGCAGCATGAAAGTAACGAAAATGCCGAGGCTGGTAACGGACGCGATGACCCACCTGCTGCGGAATGACGTGGCTGCACACCCTGCCTAGGTTCTCTAAGCGGTGACCGGGACGACGTTTGCGAGGTACATGTCAGAAAGTGTGTATTTCTTCAGGTTCGCCACTTGCAGCGGTGTGAGAAGTGTGCAGGCAAACCCCCAATGAAAAGAGACCCAATCTCCTGGTCTGGCGTCAGTTACAAAGCTCCGGCCTTGGACTCTGTGCTGGACCTTCGTTCGAGTGGGCTGGCCAAGGTGAAGATTGCCTCCCTGCCTCACGACTGGTTCGTACTCTACGACCATGTGCTCATTTTCTATTTCCAGAACCTTGCCCCACGAAATTCTGCACTTGTCCATAAGCGGGCCAACTTTGTCGTCGGGACCAGTCGCATTGGCGAAGTAATCAGGAACGGTGCCCATTGTTGAAAACGCGTTAAAGACGTGGAGCGCATGATGAGGAAAAGCAGCGTAGGGGCGCGTTTCAAAGAAACGCTTAATCTCATCCTTCGAAAACTTCACACTCAAACGCTTCTTCAAATGCTCATAGAAATCGCTGGGGGAGATGTGCTGAAGGACATCATTTCCTATCCAGTAGGCTTCCACGACTCGGTAGTCGAATGGGTCATCTAGTCCGTGTGATTGAGCGATGAATCTGAGGTACGGATATGCGCCCTGGAAGCCCTTCAGGGCGTTGATCAACTCTTTGGTCGGCTTATTCTTTAGGCAAGCATCGAAGAGGACATCGTTCTCGTCTGGTCCGCAATAACCCAGACGGTTGGGCATGAAGCTGTGGCGCGCAGCCAGAATGGCGCCGTCCATCCTTCTTTGATTCAAATCCAGAAGGCCCCCTTCGCGGGTTCCCCCATCTCTTCTCTAATCATCTCCCAGGCACTCAACGCTTCTTGCGCTTCCTCTTCTGTCAGAACCCTGATCGCAAATCCGCCCTGAACGAGCACATAGCTTCCCACCTTGGCCTCGACCAAAGAGATGTTGATGTTCTCTCTGACTCCGTCCTGGCCGTAGTCCACAGAAGCGAGGTCACCGTTGATTGCTACCACCCTGCCTGGGAAGCTTAGGCACATGGCTTAGTCACCATAAACTCGCCTTTCACGTACGTATATGTTTGCAATACGGTTACCAGAACTGGTACGGATAATGGTCATGTTGCCCAGTCTGAGTGAGAAAACCAAGAATCACGTTCATAACGATGAAGAGGCAGGACTCTCACTAGGCAAGAAAATTGACTGAGCCAGCCGAAGTGGTAACCGCATCGGAAAACGAAGTCTTTGATGTGGAGCTTGAGCTGGATATTCTGGAGGAAAACCGGAGGCTGGCAGACGAGAATAGAAAACGGTTCAGGTCGGCTGGCGTTAAGGCCATTGATGTGATGGGATCCGTCGGTTCCGGTAAAACATCGCTTATAAAAGCAATGATCTCTAGCCTCAAGGGCCGGCTTCGGATCGCAGTTATCGAGGGCGATGTTACAACCACGATTGATTCTGAACTCATCGCCTCAGAGGGAGTTAGGGCTGTTCAGATCAATACTGGGAAAGAATGCCACCTAGATGCGAACCTCATAAGAAAGGCGTTGGATCGACTACCGCTAACTGAGTTAGACGTTGTGTTCATTGAAAATGTTGGAAACCTAATCTGCCCGGCAGAGTTCCCTCTGGGTTCCGAGAAGCGTTTAGTCGTGATCAGCGTCACCGAGGGACCCTACATGGTGCTTAAGCATCCTATGATGTTCTTGGGCGCTGATGTGGTGGCGATAAACAAGATCGACCTGTCAGGAGCCATGGAAGTCAAACCGGAGAAGATCGCCACAGACATAACAAAACTCAATCCTAGAA
>CAZYOZ010000047.1:0-10892 GCA_964649235.1 uncultured Candidatus Bathyarchaeia archaeon | reverse complement strand
TCCTTTGAGGCTAGAAAAACTCGTTCGACTGTCTGAAACGCGTTCAGCAGCTTCTTTGCACGTGTGTTGTCGATGTTTGGCAGGCTGGACACAACGAATTCCTGCTGCTCTTCTATGCTCGAAGGTTTTGGGGATGTCATTATGCGTGGAGCACGTTTCTCCTGAATCTGTTCGCGTCGCGCAATGGCAAACATTAGCTGTGCCGTCTCGGAGGGTCTCTGTGTCCAGACGATCGGTATCCCGTAATCGATCAATATGCTTGCATAGGCGCCCATCATGGCCTCAGGTCGAACTCGTCCCGAGCCTGTCAGGTTCTCTCCTTCAACGATGATCACCGGCTTCTCATAGGACTCTTTGAGTCTGGCAGCTTGCTGGAAGAGACGCCCATCAATTATCGATGACGCAAAGTCGTCAACTTCCTTTCGCTCCACAACAACTTGGTCTGAAAGAATGAAATCGCCAGCGGCCAAGGTCTCGGACTTGACGAGTACGCCAAGTTTTGCGAGCTCTCGAGTGACTAGGGCCCCTAGTTCTCTTGAATCGGTTACTACGGTAATTTGCTCTACCAATTTCTCTTCCTTCACTTTCGATGAGATGAATTTCTCAAGCCCAAACTGACCCGGCGACTGCTCCTTCCGTGCCTTCATGAACTGTCTTATGGCAGTCGCCATTTGCCGTTCTCTTCGCTGTGATAACCAATAGTAGGCTTCGTCACGGGTGCCTTTCGCGACCAGTATGACTGCTCGGCCAGGCCCCTTTCTACCAGTTCTCCCCCGGCGTTGAATGTAACGGATGGCGCTCGGGACTGTATCGTAGAAAATGACTTCATCACACTCAACTATGTCGAGCCCTTCCTCACCTATCTGGGTCGCCACTAGGACATTGAAGGTTCCCGACCTGAAATCGTCAAGTATCATGGTCTGCTGCTTCTGACTGAGGCCCTTATCCGCCTCTCGAGAAGCTTGCCCGACAAGGCGTACGGCAGAGACCCCTTCTACTTTGTTGAGAAGGGCAACCAGCCTTGCGGCGGTCGTTCGATAGTTTGTGAAGACCATGATTCGACGCGCGCCATTCGTCAGTGCCGCACGAATGGACCTGATTAGTTCGGTCACCTTCGGGTGGTCTGCTTCCTTGGCCACCACATCGTTAACAATCCCCTTAACCTCGGCCATTCTTGGGTCATCGAGAATCATCTTCAACCCCGGCGACGCCCGCTTCCGGCCTTTCTCGTACAAGCTGTCAAGGTGTTCCTTCAAAGCTGGGAATCCCTGTGTTTCCAGGTATTCGGCAGCGCGAATGGCATGGATTGCTGCGTAAACGTACGCAAGGTAGGGCTTGACATCCCTTTTGCCGCGCGCGGCATCCTCCAGTATTCTCTGCCTAGCCGAGAGCACATCCCGCAGTCGAACACGGTCCAATGCTGCACTTTCTAGATACCCATGGTCACGGACAGTGCGCAGTTTTTCACGTAGAAAGTCCTCTAGTTTCCGCTTGACATCGTAGAATATCTGTGGAAGGTCGATTGTGACCCAGTTGACATCTATTCCCCCAACGTAGGGTTTCACGTCATCGCTCTGAATCGTACGTGCCTCCACCCACTCGAGGTGCAGGTTCTTGCAGATCTCACGCACATCCTGCTCGCTTGAACCTGGCGACGCGGTCAGGCCGAGAATCAGGCTCCCTTCAACAGTTGAGTACCTGTCTGCGATGAATACGTAGGGGTAGTCACCTACCGCACGGTGAGCTTCATCAAAGATCATCAGAGAAAGAAGGTCAAGTGGAACTTTACCGGTGAGCAGGTCGTTCATGAAAACCTGTGGCGTTGAAAAGATCAAGCGTCTTTTCCAGAGCTCCACCCTCTTCTCTGGACAAATCTCCCCGGTAAGCCAGACCATGGCATTGGCATCCATGCTGATGAGTTTCTGGAAGCTTCGGAAGTGTTGGAGGACAAGCGGTTTGGTCGGAGCTAGCATCACTACGTTCTTGTCTGGATGTTTTCTGAGCTTTTCAGCTGCCACGTAAGCAGCTATGATTGACTTGCCCAAACCGGTTGGCAGGCACACGAGCGTGTTGGTGCGAAGAGCATTCCCCGCAATCGCATCTTGGTAGGCTCGACGCTCAATCGAATCCAACCTGAGAAGTGGGTTGGAGTTCAGATCGATTGGCATCAATGGACCGCCCCGTTTGGCTGCGCCTACTATGAAGCAGTTGACGCTGGTATAAGTGGCGAGGTGATGCTCTCAAAGTGGCGCTTGAGATCTTGTAGGCAGAGCTCCCTTAGGCAGTGGGGGCACTTGTGAACTGCGAGACTGACTTCGCCGCGCATCTCGCATCTCGCATTTCAGTCTTCATGAGATCTTGAAGACTCCCCCCGCGCTTGGATGTGTTCTGTGTACAGATAGGCTCATGAGAACAGGCGAAAACTGACCATCCTCCGGCGCTTGTGGGCATCTGCTATTGTCTTCTCTCCATAGTAGGCGTATGTCCTTGCAGCACAGAATTCGCTTTTGCACTAGGGGCATGTGTCGGCAGCTGCCATCATCTTCCCACACTGGATACAGACCTTTGGATTTGAAGAAGTCAGCCTATCGGCATTACATGATGTAGGTCGAACAATGAAGAAAAATGCTATTGAGCCTCAGTAGTCGACTCTAGCATCCGGTAATAGTCTGCTGTAAGACAGGCGACTATGAAAAGAGAACCCTCTACGGTTGCCTTGCACCACAGCTTCCACAGAAGCCTGCGGTAGCAGGAATTCTCGCTCCGCAGCTAATGCAGAATTTTGTCTCCCCTAGGGTGGGTGGCGGCGGAGGTGGCGGTGATGGAGGAGCCGGCGCTGGTGCGCCACAACTCGGGCAGAACTTATGGTGTGGTTGCAAGGGGGTTCCACATGATGCGCAGACTATTCCGCCGGCGGCTGGTGCAATCTCTGGAGCGCGCAACTCGGGCGGTGCGCCCTCGTTGTATAGAAGTCCCATCGATCTGAAGATGAAGACTGTAAGGCCCGGCGAGATGATTGCCGAGACAATCCAGCCCACAAGCGGGATGATTCCGGCTATGCCCCCGATTATGGCGGCGATTATGATCACCACAATTATCCAGCCTAGATATCTGCCCCATCCGATTCCTCGGATGATGCCGAATATCTCACTGAATGCAAAAGCCTTGCCGAATTTGCCGGTCTTGATCATGTGAGCCATACCCACGCCTAGGATAATCAGAAAGATTATCGCGAGGATAATTCCAGCGAGGACTAACACCAAGGCAGTGCCGCCAAACATCACGCCAGGCGCGACGGCTTCGCCTTGGAACATGAACGTGCTCGCGATGAACGATCCCACACCTGCAAAAATCAGAGCCAGCGGGACTATCATGTAGATCAGAGAGGCGAAGAACACCTTGGCGCCGTCAACGAACATCTGTCCGTACCTTTCGAGTTTCGGAGGCACATCTGTGCCTGGAGACTCCCTTAGAACTCTGGCGGCATACCCAACGACAATCCAATTCACTATCGGTATAATGTCTAACACTATTAGAATTATGAGTCGACCAACGTCGCTGAACAGTTTCTTTGCGTACTCGAAACTGTTGCTCAAATTCTCACTAAGGTTCAACTCAATAAGCCTCTAAGGTGGAAAAATGATGCCACTGCATATAAAATGGTCGAAAACTCCAGCGCTCGACACAATCCAGTGGAATCTTGTTCATGCCCCACTCGAGCTTTCGAACAGTCGTCTTCCGACTTCCCAGGTTAAGTCTGAGTTTTCAGCCGTCGAATCTTCTCTATGGCTCCGAGCCAACTAGTCAACGCATTTCCGTATGCGGCCAGTTTCTCGGGGTCTGTTTCGGTTTTGATTGCCAAGTTCACTTCATGTATTTTGCCGAGCAAAGTCTGCTCAGTGCTTTCGAGGGTTCTATCCGCGAGAAGACGGCTTTCATCTTCGGCTGTCTGAATGATTACAACAGGCCTGTTACACTTGGGGCAGAACGTTTCGTTGCCTTTCCTGAAGAGGGGTGTGCCGCATTGGGGACACGTTTCCTGCAGCATGGTTGCCCCTGATTTTAGGAGCTCAGCCATTTTCTTGACTTCGATTCCCACGGCCGTTAACCATACAATAGTCCGTCAAATGGCATTTACGCTTGTTGCTACGGAATAGAAAGCCCGTTTACCTTGAACAAATCACGAAAGACTTTAGATACTGCGCATGAATGACTCTGTTCGAAAGGTTTACTGTCATGCGGGGCGGTCCGCCATGTCAACCAAGGCCAAACGCAAAGAAGAATACGAGAGCCGAATCAAGCAGGCTCTCGGTGTACTGAACGAGGTTTCCCAAGACACAACGACACCCCGCAATATTCGTCGTGCGGCAAAAAGCGCTATGGACACGCTTCAGATAGGCGAGCTAAGCCTAGGCGTAAGGGCCGCTAATGCCATCTCGATCTTGGACGACATAAGCCAAGATCCCAACATGCCACCCTACACGCGCGTTAAACTCTGGAACGCTGTAAGTATACTCGAAGCAATCAAAGACTGATATTCAACGTCTGACGCGCAAGTCTGTACTGCACCTTGTTTATTGCCAGACAACTAAGAACCCTTCAAGAAGGCTGACCTTGCCTTGAGTGCTGCCGTACAAACAATCAACATCACCAAACGTTTCGGCGGCCTTACGGCAGTCGACCGAATCAACTTGAGGTTATGGGTGGAGATGCAGTCGAAGCCGAGTTCTCGGTTCTACCGGATGAAGCTTTCAAAGGTCTGGAGAGCTCTGATTTTACGCTGGAGATCAAGAAGCGCGAGAGCGCTCTCACTGTCTTGGTAAAGAACGGCGCCGAAGCTGTTCCTAGAATCGTTGAGCTCGTGAACGCCAAGGGAGGAAAAATCCATTCCATAACGTTGCGCGGAAGACTTCGCCTTCTTAGTGGTCTTTACAGTGATTATGTGTGGAATAGCGACCTTGGCATTCAAGCGGGCGCTTTGAAACGCCTCTTACGAGACGGCTCAAACTAAAAGCATTGAGCGAGGTATCTAGTCTGGGGGTGCAGCTTCTCACAAATATCAGTTGGCTGCGACAGGCTTAGCTTGATGAGATGATTTTGAAGCGCAAGCTTAAATCCGGTTTGTCTGGAAGGCTCAGACATATCGGGATTGGGATGTGTCAGTCGTGAGATTTCGAGGGGTCTTCATCGTTGTACTAGCCTGTCTGCTCGCGCTTAGCGCTTCTGGCCGGACGTCCGTCCCCCCCGCGAGCACTATCGGCGTTGCGAATGTTGTGGTCACCAATGTCTACTGGGGCTCAAACCCGATGGACCCCTCAGCGGCCCATCCAGGCGATGTCAACGTTCAACTCTCAGTAATCTTGTCAAATGTGGGAGATGATGTGGCACGAGGAGTCAACGCGACGCTGTTTCTCGGCCCGCCGATAACATACACCTACTATCAGGACGGAGCAGAATTCTCTGCAACCACTGCTTCGAAAGTGGCAGGAGACATGGGCGCGGGCCAAAGTTACACGGTCAGCTTCACCTTGAGCATCGACTCCGATGCCAAGGAAGGAATATACCGCTACAACCTGCAATTGGCATACAAATCAGCGCGGGAACTTCAACAGGTGAATAACAACGTTATGATAGACGTTCCTGTTTGGAAGGGCGAACTGCATATTCAGAACATCCTGACGGTACCAACTAAGATCTATCCCGATAGCAAGCAAGTATTGGTCAAAGTCTGGGTTGCCAACTCCGGCAAAGGAACAGCAAAGGATATTCAACTTCGAATGGATCTGACGCCACCATTCACCGCGTCTTCAAGCGGCTCTGACAGGATCTTCGTAGGTAACATTCCGGCAGGGCAGGTCTCGGAAGCAGACTTCATCGTCGATGTGGCGAGCATCACTTTCGGTCAGTACCCTGTAAACCTAGTAGAGGAAGTCGAAGGCAAACTGATCCCCATAGGGACGATCCCGCTTTACATCAATGAGAAAGTGAAGTTCGACATCGTGAGCGTTACGCCATCGACGGTGCATGCTGGCGACTCTGGCGATGTAATAAGGGTCGAGTTGAAGAACTCGGGAACGGTGAAGGCGGACTCAGTTAGGGTCCAGCTTCGAGTTGGCAACTTCTTCACAGGTACGTTGACTGACTTCCTTGGAACCATGCTAGCGGGCGAAACAAAGGTCGCCTTCTTCACGGTGGACATTGACTCCAAAGCGCAACCTAGACGCTACAACTTGGACATGCGGATTGACTGGACCCAAGATGACAATTCGCTCGATGACACGCAAACATTAATCTTGACGGTTGACCCCGCAGGCCTTCCAGTGACATTAATCGCGGTTGGGGTGATTGTGTTAATCGCGATCATTGGATATGTTGTAATGAGAAGGCGTAGAATGAAGGCGTCCCAGGCCTCGACAAAGTGAATGCGAACGATTCGATCTGATTCGGAGCAGAGAGATGTTTGGCTCAACGATGGGCCACTGCTGCGCTCCTGTTAGTATTGGTTGTGAGCCTAACTGCTCCGGTATACGCCCACACGACTCTCGGAAACCTGAATGGCTCTGCGCCTTTCTTCCGATCCAACGACCATGAGCTGAACCCGACAAACACCTTTGGCGAACATTCCCCGGGGCCGCTTGGTTACGCTTGGCCGGGCAGTGGGTTGAACATGTACTCCGGGGTTCCGACGAATCCCCCTGGATACCAGTCACCTTTCACAACCTTTGAGCAACCGAATCAAGTGGTTGGCACTGATTATTCTCCTGAAGGAGCCATTCTAGCCTCGACCTTCGATCACGATAGTGTCGGTGACCTGATTTTCGCATTGAATTTTTCTCAACCAAGATTTTTCACTACAGAAAGCAGTTTGCATCCGAACTTCACCTACGGAACCGTTGCTCTATACATTCCTGCCCCGGTCTTCGACAAGACTGGCGCACTAATCCAAGACGGGTTCGAACCAGCTGGTGGAATAGACTGGGATGGCGGTGAGAACACAAACATAGTGACCACAATCACTGACAATTACGGAAGCATCTTCGTCACGAGGGCCGACAGAAATGATCCATTTCAACCCGGCTCGTGGATAGTATTCGTAACGGCTCCGCCTCCCGGGATAGCCTTCACTGCTGCGAGGCAGTGGTCGGAGTGGTACTATATCCGGATCAATCAAATGAAGGCCCCTCGTGTTGCGGGAAGATACTTCTTCAAAATGTTCCTAGACAATCACTATCCAATCCATAGACAGGAACCCCAGCCGAGGCTGGTCAACAGCACGATGCCCATGGAAAATTGGCCTGTGCTGCTTGTCAAAGGAGAAGTTGATCCCGCTATAGTCTGGGGAACTGTTAGGTATGGGGGTACCGCGAATAGCACTCTCTACGGGCTTCCGTTGAGCCTGCCCGGCAAGGTTCGAGCTGTGGGAGTGGCATCTGATCCAGCAACAGGAGAATCAACTGGTCGGTCAGTAGAGGCACGCGGGTACTTCAATGCGACCGCACATGGCCACTTCGAAATCGAGGGAGTGGCGCCGGGCATCTACGACCTCTATGCCTCGGCCGCTGGTTTTCCAGAACAGAAAGTCGCAGAGAACGTTAGGATTTTACGAGGGCAGTCTTTCAGGCTGGACCCGTACCTAAACGTTGGCCCCCAAGTTCGTGGAGAGATTTTCTCCAAAGAAAAATCTGGCGAGGCCCCATGGCCAGGCCAACGACCAATAAGTATCGTAATCTACGATAGTAACACATACGATACCGCGAGCATCGTCACTTATTCGCCAACAAACTTGACTCACGCTCCATACACGTCATACGTGAATGGAAACACACTCTTTTCGGGCAAAGACCTGGCTGCGCCGAACACACCGAAACTAGTTGCATTCCCTTGGGACGGGCCTATGGGATACTATGCTTTCACGTCCTCGCCGACGTTCAAAGATCCTTATGGGTTATTCAATGGGGTTGGACCAGCGCAGACTTGGTGGGTGGATCCTTCGGGTACTCTGAACCAGAACACATACCTTGGCTCATCGCTGACCCAGTTCGTCTTCCAGTTTGGCTCAAAGACGGTGTACGGTGTGCCTGCAAAGTTCTCAGGCATGGTTCCTCAAGTATTTGCGACCTGGACGGACAGCCTTGGTCCTGGCACATATTTCGTCAGAGTCTTCGTCAACGGATATGTTCAGACCACGAACGATGGAACCCAGTTCGTCGATTGCACCTTCCAAATTCCAGATACAGGCTTCTCGCGTGACGTCTTTCTCCCAATCGACATACAGAAGTCAACGAGCATGAATGTCACAGTACATTTCCATGACATGCCCGGCACCATCAAAGATGGGGCGATTCAAGGTCCCGACCCCCGCAGATTCCTGATCGC
The DNA here is from genome assembly GCA_964649235.1 of uncultured Candidatus Bathyarchaeia archaeon. GTDB lineage: Archaea > Thermoproteota > Bathyarchaeia > 40CM-2-53-6 > 40CM-2-53-6 > FEN-987. The sequence goes on along the minus strand of CAZYOZ010000047.1, from coordinate 2,516 downwards.
AGAAGCATTCGCACGAGACGGAACACTGGCGGCATTCAATTTCACTCAGGTTTCTTCCTCAAACACACAAGGCTCGATCATGCTGAACGGCTTCGGCATGGCGGGCCCCCTGGAGCCGCCTGATCCCCGCGCTTTCATCAAATACTCTCTTGCCAGATACCGCGGAATCTACGATTACGGTTTACCAACGGACACCTACACGGTTCGAATCTTTACGCGCGGATACATCCAGGCACTGCCCCCGGCCACTAGCTTGGACGAACTAGACCAGCCCTTGACTACAACCATCTCGATCGGAACCGGACTTGCTGTGCTCAGCACACACATGTATCGAGGCGGTAGCATCAACACTACAGTCCTGTCTGTCGATTGGGAAAAACCGCCGGTCCCCAGACGTTGGGTATGGAACAACGCCTCCGTGAGCATTCTGATCTACGATATTGCATCAGAGAGCTTTGTGGATGTGATCTACTTCTGGGACGCGGTTAACAATCAGTGGATGATCCCGCAAGAGAACTCGAACTTTTCCAGCCTACCTTGGCCGGGTTGGAAAACGACCTTCGGTGCCGGCGCAAGCTTTCTAGCGACAAACGGCTCCACCTTCATCGACAGGTACGGGCCCGACATTCCTAGTTTCGTTTCACTTGACCCGACTCAGGATATGGCTACTTCAATTTTCTTGCAAGAGAACTTCCATTCCGGCTTTCTCTACAGCTCGAACTCCTATAGAACGGAAGCATTTCGGTCCGCCTTGGCGATCTACCCCGGAGCTTACGCTTTGAATGTGTGGGCGTACGGGTATGTGCAGGACGACATAGCGAGCGTCGGGGACTTGGGGAATGTTCACGTTTCGATAGGGTGGTTAGGTTCCCAAGCGGATTCTAGCGTTCGCGTAATGGTCGGAGTGAACCTCACGATAAGGATAGTCTTCAAGACCGAAGGAATCTTCGCTGGGACTCCTTACAACGCAACCGTGAGAATTCGAGTCTTTGATGAGGGTGACACTCTCATTGCCGCGGCCACATTATTCTCAGACGGCGGAGCGCTAAACCCAACTTCGAACTCAGGTTTCTTCGCTGACGGAACGAAATTGCTGCAGCAGCCGGTTCCCGCAGGAACCATGACTCTAGAATACTCAGACCTTGCAGGCGTCCTCGGGTACGTTGAGCCGAGCACTGGCGGCGAGAGTGTTCGTGCGGCTACTCTCTTCTCTCCGGATCACGGGGTTTGGGGTCGTTCAGACCACCCCGGATCATATTCAGGCCAGTGGACAGTGATGGTTGACCTAGTTAACTGGTATTTCCCGAAAAGCTACTATCCGCCCGTTCCAGCTCTTCTGCAGGGCGAGTCACCGTTCTTCTTCCCATACAACCACCTTGGCCCCTACCTACAACGAACATACACACAGATCCCGAATGCCATGCAGGGCAGTCAAGCCTCGGTCGAGTTTGAACTAGACCTTAGGGGCTATGTTCAAGGAATCGTCTTGGGGTTGGATTGGAACGATGCGGCGAGAACAGTCAGCTGGGCAACAATCCCGTTCAAAGTCGGTTCCACGACCTATTATTGGTACACTTGGGACGGATGGTTTGATGGCTACCTCGACCCCGGTGACTATCAGACCGCCGTGACGGAATGGACTAGCAGGGATGAGGGACACAAGTCCATTGGGCTTGACCTGACGGTAAGCGCGGGGCAGATCAACCGGGCAACGATCGTCACACTTGAAGAGAGCCAAATACCAATCGCTGAATTCATTGCCTTTCCAGCCTTCACTCTGACCGTTGTTGCAACACTTCTAGTCCTTGGAGTCGTACGCTGCCGCAGGACCACCTTGGACCTAGACTGACGGAACCTCATATAGTCCTCTTCGAGAGGAGTATAGCAAGCGGCATCAATGCAAGACTACCAATAAAAAGCACGAACAAGTCACCAGCTATCGCGTTAAGGCCAAGGCCAAGATAGATGACCCTCCTTAGAGCCTCATTCCCATAGGTCCATGGCAGTGCACGCGCTATTGCTCGTCCTCCGGATGCGAGTGTCTCAGGCGACGTGGTCGTTCCCGCCAGCATGAACAGTGGAAACGTGAAGGCGATCTCTAGAACCGTCAGAGTGGCTGAGCCGCGTATCCTAGACGAAAGAACCAATCCTACTGATAGCGTGAAGACTGCAATCAACGATGTCGTCATGTAGATGAGCAAAAGGTTACCCCTTATGATCAGACCGGTCAGAACAAATATGATAAGCATGAGCGAGGTCCGGAGCGCAGTGAGAGCTACCGTGGCAAACATCTTTCCAGTGTAGACCGAAATGATGCTAACGGGGCTAAGTGTTAGGCGTGGGAACGTTCCGCGTTCTCGTTCCCTACTTATCGCGTTCACTATATCATCGAAAGCGCCGAGTATTGCGATCATTCCCAAGAACCCTGGCAGAATGGGATCCCCACTTGGAGGGCGACCGGAAATCGGCCTGACGATGACATCAACAGCTGCGGCTTTTACGCCGAATCGCGCCCC
>CAZYOZ010000046.1:0-13793 GCA_964649235.1 uncultured Candidatus Bathyarchaeia archaeon | reverse complement strand
CGTTTGGAGGCCTTAAGGCCAGAGGCCATCCTGTCGGAGCCAGCGGGGTATACCAACTCGCGGAGTTAGTGTTGCAGCTCACCAAACGCGGAGGAAAATGCCAGGTCCCCAAGCCGAACGTCGGCCTCGCACAGAGCGTGGGCGGAATAGGGAGCACGGTTTCGATTCACATACTGAGGAGCAGGTAGCCTTGAGCATCTCGCTAACCATCAAAGCCTACGAGTGCCCCAAATGCAGCTGGTTCGATGCCGTCTCAGCAAATGTCTGCCCACGGTGCCGCACAGAAATGAGAGAGTTCCAGCTCCCAAAGGAGGGAAGAGTGACAACATTCACAATCATAAGGTATCCGCCCTTGGGTTTCGAGGACCTGACCCCCTACGCCGTCGGACTGATCGACTTCGATGGCGGCCATAGAATAATCGGGAGAATTGGCGGCGACATAAACCACTTGGCAATCGGCCAGCCAGTCACCTTCGTCCGCGTCGTCAACAGTGCTTTCGAATTCACATTATAATGGCCCCTTGAACCGTAGCAGGTGATCGGCCTTAGCAAGCCTTGTCTATGATCGACCCCTGATCTGCAGGGTTGGTGGGTCACGAGCCATTTTCACATCTGAGCAGCTGGGGCCTTCCTGAAATAGCTCTCGTCAAAAGGTGAAGGAAATGCGCGTTGACGGTCGCGATGGCTTGGCGCTAATCGAAGGGACGCGCATCCATCGGGCCTAGGTGAGGACGAGTGATTAGGGAGCTTTTCAGGTTTCGTTGGAGGGGCTGGAGGCACTTTGTACGGGATTTTGTTGTCATTCAGATTGGCTTCGTGCTCTTCGGGTTGGCCATTGACTTGATGGTTCACGCGAACCTGGGGCTGGGCCCGTGGGACGTTCTGCACATGGCGCTGACTTACCATCTGCCGCTGACCCTCGGGCAGGCCAGCATCGGTGTGGCCTTCATGATTGTGCTCGTGGACCTGATTCTTAGGGAGCCGCTGGGTTGGGGTACAGTCATGAACATGCTCTTCGTCGGTGTATGGGTTGACGTTCTTAGACCATTTGTTCCCGTAATTCCCAATGTCTTCGGGATTCAGGTTGTATATCTTCTTCTTGGAACGGTGGTGATGGGATTTGCCACGGCTATATATGTCGGAGTGGATGCCGGGGCTGGCCCACGAGACAGCTTGATGCTCGCTCTATCTCGAATAGGTAAGACTAGCCTGCGTTGGTCGCGTACGGTCCTTGAGGTGACCGCGGTTCTGATAGGCTGGTTGCTTGGAGGACCATTGTGGTTAGGTACAGTGGTCTTTGCAGCTTTGATCGGACCTTCGGTTCAGCTCGGATTCAGGGTATTGGGAGTCCGTCCAACCAGTTGTCAGCCAGATGGGCCCACGAGTCATTTGTCCCAGGCCCAGAAATATAGGGGAATTGCTTTCGAAGGATAAAGGCCAACGGTCATTTTTTGGAAAAGTGTTAAACGTCGATAGATCGGCACACACTGCCGATCGATCTGATTCAAATTGGGGTTCGAACCGATTACCACATCCATCCTCGTAATTCATGTCCTGATTGGTATTACGTGGGTGGCGAGTCTTCTGGTGCTCTACATGTCGTTTAGCATGGCCTATGCTGCAGGTCACGACAGGCTGCTGAGTCTTCTTGAAGTCTCCTACAGGAGACTAGTGCTGTCCAGCATTGGACTCGGCATAGTGGTCATTATTCTAGGCATCGCGCTTGCGGAGTTACTGCTTGGCTTCGAATCCGCTTTGGAATTCGAGAACACGAGGATCTGGCCGCTTCATCTCGGAGGGGCCCTAGGCTTGATGAGCTTGTTGGTGCTGATGATGGGAATCCTACCCACTAGGAATGATATGCTCTCCCTCCTTCGTAAGTTCGATGCGCAAGGGGACTCTGGGATTGAAGCCAGACTCGCAATGCTTGCGAGGAGGGTGCAAGTAATGTCTCTCGGGGCTCTGGGCTTGTCGCTGGTTTCTGCGGGCCTGATGGCCTTTTCCCGCGCCGTTTCATAGATGTGTCGGCTCATGGATAACTAAGCCAATAGGCTGCAGGCCGAGACTCTCGCTCTACGTCTTGGGCGTCCGAAGCATACCGAAAGCTGCTGCGCCCACTAGCACTTGGAGCACCGCTGTGGCAATATGCCAAGGAGTATGAACCGCTCCGTAAGTGGCTCCGAGAGCGCCGCGCAGAATGGCGGGTTCGATCAGGAGTACCAAAATTGAAAGGATCACGAACGAGGCCCCGATGACGGTCCCCCTCTTTCCGTAGACAGCCGACAACACCCACATCGCCACCACGCCAACTGCCGCACTAACAATGAAAAGCGCGTCATGAGCGAAATTGTGGGCAGCCAACAACGCGGCGGTCACGTCGGGAGAGTTGGAAGCGAGTCCCGCAAAGACGCCCAGTGGGGCGCGGGGAGCAATTGCGTAACTGAGAACTCCAATCACAATAAAGAGTAGCCCAAAGGCCTGGCCAATGGGCCCACGAGAGACGTTTGTTGTGCTGGTCATGAAGCCTCAGGCGAGCACGCTTCAAGTCGCGTATAAGTGGGTTTTCCAAAATCTCATGCGGGACAGTGCACTCCCGTGAATCTGATTAGTTAAATGTTCCATGATCTATGACGACGGGCAGCGCGGCTGTGTACCTGCGAATTCGCCGAGTTCTTGGTGGGGCCGAAGGGAGTTTCATGGTCGCGTTGGCCATTTTGAACCCTCGACTTCCGCCATACCGTCATGTCTACGGGTTTCTTCAGCGCTCCTGAAGTTCGTCATCCTATTCGTCCGCAAACCCGTTTGGCTTGGGTCTTCTGGAGCCCTTGGCGGGATCGTTCCTGTCGTCATCCCTGGCTAGAGACCGTCACTCTTTCCCAGTCACCGTGTCTACGGCCCCAATACTGGTGGGACAGGTCGGCCCCGAGCGGACTCAGGCGCAGCAAGTCCCTATATGGATTTTGACTGAATCCCCCAAACCTGTCCGGCAACTAGTAATATCCGGCCCACGGGAAGTGTACCGAGAAGTTCTTGATCAGGATAGGTTTGATAGGTAAAACCAACGCCGGAAAGACCACGTTCTTCAACGCAGCCACCCTGCTGAGCGCAGCGGTTTCAAGCTACCCCTTCACCACAAAGCGGCCAAACATAGGGCAGGCATATGTGAAGACCGTCTGCGTTTGCAGAGAGCTCGGCGTGAAAGATAACCCGAGGAACTCGACCTGTATCGACGGTGCACGCTTCATACCAGTGCAACTCATTGACCTGCCAGGTCTAATCAAAGGTTCATGGGCCGGTAAGGGATTAGGCACCCAGTTTCTCAGCGTGGCGTCACAGGCAGACGCATTGATTCACATTGCAGATGCCTCAGGTAGCCTAGACAGTGAGGGCAAGCTGGGCAAACCCGGTATGGGCAATCCGATTGCCGACGTCTATGATATTGAACAGGAACTTGTCAGATGGTTCGCCAAGATCATCGAGAAGAACCTCAGTAAACTCAGCAAACACCAGAAGAAGGGAGTGACTGCGGAGCAGGCGCTGGCGCAGGAATTGGCAGGGCTCAAGATCACGCAGGAGCATGTGACGAAGGCTCTGGAGAGTAGCCGGCTCTTGGGGGATGATCCCCTGAATTGGTCAAAGGATCAACTCTGGGATTTCGCTAAGGCCGTGAGAGAATTCTCGAAACCCACGATCATCGTCGCTAACAAAATGGACCTGTCGCTTGCCGAGAGGAACTACGAGAGGCTCACCAAAGAGTTCGGGCAGGCGATTGTGGTGCCTGCCTCAAGCGACGCGGAACTGGCTCTCAGGCGCGCTGAACAGAAAGGCTACATCGAGTACGTCCCCGGAGAAGAAGCATTTCGAGTGAAGAGCAGAAGCAAGCTGACTTCAGAGCAGCTGAAAGCTCTGAGCTATGTGGAGCAGCGTGTCTTCTCAAAGTGGATTCAGACCGGCGTGCAATTTGCCCTAAACACAGCAGTGTTCAAACTGTTGGGTATGAATTCCGTCTACCCAGTCGAGGACGCTGAGAAACTATCGGACAAGAAAGGCAGCGTGCTCCCAGACGCATTCCTAGTGCCATACAACGCGACGGTTGTCGACTTGGCGGGACAGGTCCACTCGGAGCTAGCTAAGACAATGATCTATGCTATAGATGCGCGCTCCAAGATACGCCTGCCCGCCGACTACCGGCTGAAGGACCGTGACGTCATCAAAATAGTCTCGGCTGCCAAGGGCAAAACGGGCTAGGTACCAACCACCTTCAGCAGGTCCGCCTTAGTTATGATGCCTACCACGTTCCCTCGCCTAGTCACGAGTACAGCAGGCTCGAACTGCAAGAGAGTGGAAACCATTGACACAGGGGTTTCCTCGCTCAGCGTTGGAAACGCGCTGTCCATAATTCGATCAACGGTGAGCCGAGACACTTCGCTCGGGTTCGACGTGGAAACCAATTTCTCTAGAATCGTCTTCTCGGTGATACTCCCAACAACTTGGTGACCGCTGAAGACGGGGAGTTGTGAGTAGCTAGTCTCCCGCATGACACGGACGCCCCTCGACACAGGGTCTTGAGACTGGACTCCGACGACCTTGGCGTGACAGATGTCTTTCGCTTTAGTTTCATTTCTGCGTTCCAGACTCTCAATTGTGTCGAAGATTGCCTTGGTCTTCAAGTAAGATGGATTCGCGCGTCCACTCTCAATCTTCGCGATCATCGACTGGCTTACGTCGGCAAGCTTCGAAAGTCGCTTCTGGCTCAGCCCAAGCAGCCTTCTTCTTCGCTCAATTTCACCAAGACTGGGTAGCATTGCAGCAAACCCCTTTCCGAAGGTTATTCTTAGGAGAATAATTTACAGTCTCAGATTTATATTACGGGAATAGGGCACTTGCGCAGGCAATTTGCAGTTCCCGACGAATCAGGAGATGCTACGAACGGCCGGAACATATCTTCTCACTTCAGAGAGCGTGACCGAGGGTCACCCTGACAAGGTAGCCGACCAAATCTCGGACGCAATACTCGACGCCATCATCGAGAAAGATTCCAACGCCAGAGTTGACATCGAGACACTGATAATGAAAGGCACCGTTATAGTCACAGGCCAAGTGACCACGTCCACATACGTACACATTCCGCAGATCGTTAGGAATGTTCTCCGTGACATTGGGTTCTATGAGGCGAAAGTTGGATTGGACTGGGAGGCATGCGGAGTGTTGGTTTCGCTTGAAGAGCAGTCTCCGGACATCGCCATGGGGGTTAACAAGGAGAATATGGGAGCCGGCGATCAGGGCATGGTGTTTGGTCATGCGACATACGAAACGCCCGAACTGATGCCCCTGCCGATCATGTTAGCCCATAAATTGGTGAAACGGCTTGCCGACGTTAGAAAACATGGTATCCTTCCATATCTGAGGCCGGACGGGAAGTCGCAAGTGACCGTTGAATATCGGAATGGTGCGCCGAAAAGGGTCGATGCGGTCGTCATCGCGGCACAGCACGATGAAAGAGTGGAGAGGGAGCAATTAAAGAAGGATATCATCGAACACGTGGTTAGGGCTGTAGTACCGAACGATATGCTCGATGAAAAAACGAAATTCTTCGTGAATGAGACTGGAAAATTCACGATAGGCGGAACACTCGCTGACACTGGGTTGACTGGGAGGAAGATAATAGTCGACACTTACGGTGGCGTCGGAAGTCACGGTGGAGGATGCTATTCAGGGAAGGACCCAACAAAGGTGGACAGGTCCGGCAGCTACATGGCAAGGTACATTGCGAAGAACATAGTCGCTGCTGGTCTGGCAGACAAGTGCGACATACAGATAGCCTACGCGATAGGGGTTTCAGCCCCGGTATCAGTGATGGTCAACACCTACGAAACCGGGAGGGTGTCCGACGAAAAGATAACTGAAGCAGTAAAGATGGTGTTCGACATGAGACCCAAAGCGATCATTGAACACCTTCAACTTATGAGACCAATCTACCGAAAGACCGCAGTTTACGGCCACTTTGGCCGCGACGATCCCGATTTCACTTGGGAAAGAACGGACAAAGTCGAAGAACTCAAGAAGGCCCTTTTGATTTCCCCGTCTTTCTCATCATGATTCTGCTCGAATGCATAGAACCAGTACATTGAATTAGTTCGATCACGCGGGTTTCAGCTCAAGATTCCCAGTCTGTGATTCAGATGCCAACTGCCGCAACTGCCGTGAAAGGAACAAAGCTCGCCCTGAAGGTTGCGGCCCTAGTTCTTGTCGTGGTCTCAGCTGCAACCTATATGATAGCGCTTGCCCTCGGTCCCGTCCTATTCTTCTCAACATCTGATGGTCTGAATGTGGCATCGCGGGTCATACAGGGATTGCCGATCGACATTTTCATGGCGGTCACGATTCCGTTGCCACTCCACATCAGCTATGGAGCGCTTTTCATTGCGGTCTGGGCTCTGTTTGTAGCGTGCATTGTGCTCGCCTGGGTAGACAGAGTTGGATTCCTTCAGACGCTGAGGGACGCTCTGTCCAAACCGCTTTCGCTGGCCAAGAGCAGTTCGCTCTTCACACTTCCCTTGGTGGCCACTGCTCTATTGTCCGCCACAGTGCTGATACAGGACTTGCAGGAATCTGAAGGAGTCCAGACAGGAGGCTTGGTCTTTCCGCCCGCAACGAGTCCTTTCGTGATTCTGATGAATTTGGCTTTTGCACCACTTCGAGAGGAGCTGGCCTTCAGGATTACCTCCATCGGCATTCCAGCCGGGATTTCCCTCATCATCCTCTATCGCCACGATCCCAAGATACAGGGGCTAAGCCGAAAAATCAAACTGATCCTACTTGCCATGTTCAGCCCGGAACTTGCCAAAGCGAAGATGGGTCACAAGACCGTTGGCGCGAATGGTTTCCTTCATGGAATCACTGCACTCGAGTGGGTGCTAATACTGCTAACAGCCGCCATCTTCGGATTAGCTCACTACCTGCTCGGCGCAGGTTGGGAGGTCGGCAAGATCTCGACTGCCTTCCTAGCCGGCCTTTTGCTCGCCATAATGTACGTTGCCTACGGAGCGCACGCGGCCATTCTTCTGCACTGGTTCTTCAACTACTATTTCACAGTCCTCGACATGGCGAGTTCTACATTCGGGGGAATGTTCAGCGCCCTGTCCAATCTCACTGTAGTGGCAAATCTTACTGCGGGTTACATAGTACTGATTGTCTTCCTGCTGGCAATGGCGCTCAAGCTCGCCGACTACTTGACGCTCAGAGCTGCTGGTTTGAAACGCGGCGAATAGTTAAGGCTGGTTCGACAATCTTATACGTGGAACCAGCATTCCAGAATTACGGTGCAGGGGCTTGTATCACCGCCAAGTTCAGCGAGCCTGACTCCACCTCATCTTAGCAGCCAATCACCGCAGAGAATAGGTCAGTCTGGTGACACGGAAAGGATGAGCCAAGACGACAACCAAAGCATGAGATTTGCTCCCAAGATCAGGGAGAAGCGGTGGGATCACAAAGTTGAGCAGAAGATTTTCGATGATTGGCATCGGAATAGAATTTACAGGTTTAGGCTCAAGAAAGGAAGGAGGCCTTTTGTCATCGACACGCCGCCGCCTTATCCGTCCGGAACATGGCATATCGGAGCCGTAGCGCAGTACACGCAGATTGACATGATCGCCAGAACGGGGCGAATGCTGGGCGATCAAGTATTCTTCCCGATAGGCATAGACCGCAACGGTCTGCCCGTTGAGATCTACACTGAGAGAGTCTACAAGGTACGGATGCGCGAGGTCCCTCGAGAGAAGTTCATCGAGTTCTGCAAAACAGCTCTAGACGACCTCGAGAGCAAGATGCTAGCAACCATGAGGCGCGCTGGCCTCAGCGGAGACTACGAATCGAAATATCGAACGGACGATGTGGAATACAGGAAGCTCACGCAGACGACTTTCATCGAACTCTGGAGGAAGGGGCTCATCTACGAAGCAACTAGGCCCAACAACTACTGTCATGACTGCTCCACTACGATAGCAGACGCCGAGGTTGAATACAAGGAACTGCCCACGAAGCTTGTCTACATCAAATTCAAGGTGAAAGAAACCGGGCAGGACCTGGTGATCGCGACCACTCGGCCTGAACTCATCTGCTCCTGCCAGCTAGTCATAGTGAACTCCTCGGACGGACGATACAGTATGATTCAGGAGAAGCATGCAGTTCTTCCCTTGTTCGGTCGCGAGGTCGAAATCAGGCCGCACCCTAGCGCGAGACCAGAATTTGGAACGGGAGCCGTAATGATATGCAGTTATGGCGACTATACCGATGTCTTGCTCTTCAGGCAGCTGGGGCTCGCCGAGATTATCGTCGTGGGGCAAGACGGGAAACTGGCCCAAGCCGCAGGCCCATACCAGGGGCTAACGGTCTCAGATGCGAGAGACAAGATCCTCGGCGACCTTGAGTCTGCCGGACTGCTTGTGAAGACTGAGAACATCCAACACCGCACACCCGTATGCTCGCGAAGTGACACACCGATAGAGATTATTCCTATGAAGGAATACTACCTGAAGCAGCTCGACTTCTTGCCTAAGCTCAAGAAGCTCGCGAAGCAGATCAAGTTCCACCCGGACGCAAACAGGCAGATTCTGCTCAACTGGCTCGAGTCTATCACAATTGACTGGCCCATATCTCGCAGAAGGGTCTACGCCACTGAAATTCCAGTTTGGTACTGCAAGAAGTGCGGTACAGCGGCTCTCCCGTCACCAGGCCGGTATTACAGGCCATGGTTGGACCCTGCTCCGATAAGCCAATGCGAAAAATGTGGCAGCACCGAATTCGAGGGTGACACAAGAACTTTCGACACATGGATGGATTCAAGCATCTCAGCCCTTTTTGTTACGAAGTACAAGCGTGACGCGAGATTCTTCGATGTGGCCTATCCCACAACCATCCGGCCTCAAGGGAAGGACATAGTCAGAACATGGCTGTCTTATTCGATTCTGCGTTGCTACCAGTTAACCCGGAAGGCACCCTTTACTCACGCTTGGATAGGCGGCCTAGGCATGGATGAACACGGCCAGACGATGCATAAGAGCAAAGGAAACGTCGTGGAACCAGAACCGATCTTGGAAAAGTTCGGAGCCGACGCCTTCAGGTTCTGGAACGCTTCGGAGGCATCCCAAGGATCAGATTTTCGATGCTCAGAGGCGCGTGCGGCAGGAGCCCACAAGTTTCTGACTAAGCTATGGAACACCTGCCGCTTCATTTCTTCGTTCCCACAAGTGAAAAATGCCAGGCTCCTTGCCAGCGACAAATGGATATTGGCCGAGCTGGGAGCATTGGTCGACTCTTGCCTCGAAGGCTACAGAGAGTTCAATTTCTTCATTCCGGCGACGGAGATCAGAGACTTCGTGTGGGAGACTTTTGCATCGCACTACCTTGAGATGGTCAAGCCGCGGGCATACGGCCAAGGATTCAACACAGCCCAGCAACGAGCCGCATGGTACACGCTTCATACAGTTTTGAAGACCGTGTTGATGCTTCTGGCGCCTGTAACGCCCTTCATGGTGGACTACGTCTGGAGACAGCTGTACTCCAAGAAGAGCGTACACATCGAGAGATTTCCAAAAGCGGCGTGGTCCAAAACCGCGAAACGTCACACCGAGGAAATAATCATGTTCAATCGTCTCGTATGGAAGACGAAGGAGGAGAAGAACCTGGCCTTGCGTGACCCATTGGAAATGCAAATTCCGAAATCACTGCAACCCTTCCGACATGATCTCATTAGGATGCATTCCTTGCAAAATCCATAGCACTGTATGTATTTGGCGCCGCGGATCTAGCGCTCCGCGTTGTTGCTTGGGCATTGAGGAAGGGGTAAGGTGTTTTGTTCAGCGAGCATTAGCCCGTTGAACTCTTGCTCTCCATTGAACGTGATAGTTTAATAACGAAGCCGGAATTGTACCGTCACGGTTTCGATGAAGATAACAGAGCTAAGACCTGGAATGAGACGGGTCGATATAGATGCCAAGGTTCTGGAGATTTCCGACGCGCGCGACGTGACAACACGCGCGGGGGAGCCCTCAAGGGTGGCGACGGCGGTCGTCAGCGATGATTCGGGGACAGTCAAGCTGACTCTGTGGAACGAGCAGATAGAGCAAGTAACAGCTAACAGCAAAGTGAAGATAGAGAATGGGTACGTCACGAGTTTTCGCGGCGAAACCCAGCTGAACGTTGGCCGCTATGGTAGGCTTACTGTAGAGAAGTAGCTCGATGTCCGGACCGCGTTCTCCCTGCTAGTGCCTCTTCGTTGAGCACGGACGACCGTTTCGAAGAGATCAAGCGACTTCTGGATTCGACGATAGACGAATTTCAATCTCTTTTCCAATCTGCTGGAGGCTTCGAGAATTCCAGGGTTGGGAACGGATGGAACCCGAATACGATTGCCCCGGACATTTACTATTTGCAGCCGAAACCCGCGGAAGAGATAGCCAAAATTGCAGAGAGCGGCAAGAGATCACTCTTTCGAAACAGACTGCTGACGTTTCTCAAGCCGCGTGAGAACGAAATCAACCTAGTGGACAAAGCCAAGCTCAGGCTGGTACCATTCTGGCGAATAAGGGGCTACCATGAGTGTTTCTACTTCCGAGGAAATTCATACAGAATTGACCTACCCGAGGACGTGGTTGCAGTTGAGGTTGAAGGCAGAATCCGGGATCTTGTCGGACAAGACGCAACAGATTCGCAAACCCTCTCTGGAATAACACGGAGGCTCCTAGGGAAACCAAGCTTGGGAAGCAACAGGTATTTCCGACTCAATGAGGTCACCGAGCTGGCTTACATGTACAGAGACGGCTCCCTGTTCCTAAACGCGGAAGGCAAAGAAGATCTTGAAGCAGAAGCTTTCTTCGATGGAAAGGTCCCGCTTCAGAAGACCACAACTGGAGGGCTCAAAGAGAAGTTCTCCGAAATAGAAATCGCCGAGAGCATCATCTCTAAAGAAGAACTGGTCCGCAGACTTCACTTGATGGTAGTCAAACCCCCTGCGACGTTCTCGAAGATACTCAGCAACAGGTTTCAGGTGACGGAACTATCCCAGTACCTCATGCCCATCTACCACTTCACTTTCGAGTGGAAAGGCCATCGAAAGCAGTTGTCCCTTCACGGCTATACTGGGGGAATTCTGCAGTAACCCTAACGCTCAGCGTCTAAGCCTTTGAGACAGCTTTCTGACTCTTAGGTATGCTCTTCTTCCAAAGCGTGAGACAGTCCACCGCGCAAGCAGAGCAACGAGAACAAGGAGCGCGATTATGCCGAGGAAGAGAAACGGCTGGGCTGAAACTTCGTAGCTGGCCACACCGGAATTACCGAACTTGTCCTCAGCGGCTACATTCAGCGTCCACGTGCCTACCTTCCATAAGTCCGAGAGTGAACTCTGGTACGCGGTTCTCCAAGCGCTAATGTTGCTATCATATGCCAGTCCCAGTTGAGTCGTTGAAGGCCCTGCCGACAACATCAGCCACACAGTACCGTTCGTCAGCGGGCTTCCGTCAGGGTAGGTGACTCGGGAAATTATGCTCACTTGGCCGAATGGGACTTGAATCTGTGTTCCGTTCACCTCGCTCGAGATCTGGAGTGTCGCGTTTCGAACTTCGAAATTACCCGATAAGATGTCCGTCAGGCCGCCTTTATTGTCGAAGCCATCATCAAAAGACATAGCCGGCAGTTGGAAGCGATATCGTGGGCTTAGGGTTGCATTTTCAAGGAGTTTTGTTTCGGCTTCCCAGATACCGCTCGTCTGGTCCACCACGGTCAGAGATGTGTATGCGACGGCGGTCTGGTTCAGCAGGAGAACAACAGGATGAATGTCAGCTTTTGACTTCACAACGGGTGTTCCATCAGGATATTTGATGCCGAAAGTAACTTTGGCTCTTTCAGTGCGCTGATATTCGGCCGCGGGCTGTTCGACTATGGTCGCTGACAGAACGGCTGTGGTAACACTGAACTTTGACGCGGAGAAATAGTCCTGCTGAGCGTCGTCGAACGTGCCGGTGCCATCTATGAAGATAGTATAGGCGTCTGTGAGGGCATCTTCTGGAATTCGCCAAGTTGTGTTGAAGTTTCCGTCTGCAGTCGAAACAGGAGTAGTCTGGTGGACAAAGTTGCCAGCGGGGTCACGAATGTTCAACCTGAAGCTCGTACCCGGAAACAGTCCGCCCCCAAAAATCATCACTGACTGAGTTCGCTGATACAGAGGCGTTGTCGGCCCCCAAATTCCGTAGTGCGCCCTTGATTGAGAATCGTCGACGGATGAAGAGGTCGACATACTCAACAAATAGGTGCCGAGGGCAGAGTCGGGGCCTATAGGGAGGCCAATTGCCGGAGGTATCAAACCTGTCGAGGTGGGCGCAAAACTAGTCCCAGTATAATGCGTCGAATTGTCTTGCGGGGTTTTCTGCCAGACGTAGTAGATCTGATTGGCAGCATAGCCTGAGCCGGTTAAGGTCACCTGCTTGTCGCGTTGAGTATAGAGCGGCAGGTCGGTCGTGAGGGTCGGCGCGGCGTGGGCAGGCTGAATAACAGAAGACCAACTCACGACGAGGAGCGCGAGAATAAGAACGCCGACACTGATTTTTCTCATGGACTCTCTCCTCTCGTCATCAGTCCCCAGCCGCCCTCTCGTCGGTTGGCGCCGGGAGAGGGATTCGAACCCCCGAGGCCCATAAGGGCCACAGGCTGACGTTGCGCTTCTCACTCAAGGCCTGCGCCTCTGGATCTGGCTTTGACCTGCTAATCCGCTCGGCCATCCCGGCTAGCTATTGCCCTAAGCCGATTCCTATTTAAGTACCGGGATAGCTTGCCAGACGAAAGAACCCCGAGAGGGATTCTATGTTGCCTGACTCCGGCTACGAGTTCCTCCCACACACCACAGACGCGTATGTAGCCGCGAGAGGAGAAACGCTAGAGCGTGCACTGCAATCTGCCGGAACAGCGTTGTTCGACGTAATGTGTTATGTTCAGAAAATTTCCCCCAAGGTGACCGACGAGGTTGATGTGGAAGGGTTCGATGAGATGGGTCTTCTTTACAATTGGCTAGAATCTCTTCTTTTAAAATTTGACTTGGAGGGGAAGGTCTACTCAAAGTTTGAGGTTACCCCAATCGTGCATTCAGACGGGAGGCTCCGCACCCGGGCCAAAATGATGGGCGAACTTTACGACCGCGCAAAACATGGGGCAAAGGTTGAGGTCAAGGCGGTCACCTACCATAAAATGGAGATTACCAGAAACGAGCGAGGTGTCACCCTGAAGTTCATTCTCGACCTGTGAATCAGGCCAACTTTCACAGCGTCTTCTACGAGCGCTGCATCAATTTCCTCAATGAGGGTATTACCATGAGCTCGGAGGGATCGACACCCCTCAGGACTGCCAAGTATGCAGAGACATAGTCTCCAAACGTAATTGCAGTCAGCAGCTGGCTGAGCCTATCCTCTCCACGTCCTTCGAACTCGAAGGCTGAGGGATACCCGATTTCTCCAAACAGATCGTATAGCCTCATTCTTCTTCGCTTGTCGTTCTCGCTTTCCTCATGACCAAGTAACATCACTGGTTGTACCCGAACGAGCTCTTTGAGGCTCTGCAGTCCTTCTACGTCATCGTGATATGCTTCTGGCACCGCATAATAGAAGGCAGGCACTTTGCTGTTCTCGTTCAGCCCGTTCTTGAAGCGTCGCAGAACGCTAACGTCTTCTTCCCTTCCGATTAGCAATGGGAGCTTGCCGGCCAGAGAGCTGGCCAACTGCTTAGCAGGGTTGCTTGAGGAGGGCGCG
>CAZYOZ010000045.1:0-13967 GCA_964649235.1 uncultured Candidatus Bathyarchaeia archaeon | reverse complement strand
GTAAGGCACGACCTGTGCATGTCAAGAAACCGATATTTGGGTTTGAACATGGTAGGCTGGCGAGCAGAAGAGTTTGGGGCAGCGGGCTGCTAGGGCTGGCGAGCATTCATGTCTATGTGGCCGCAGAATGCAAATAGGACGTGATTATCTTCCGTTCTGCCCTGCGAATCATCTCGCCCAAAGCAGAAGGTGAGACACCCAATGATTTTGACAGCTCACGTAGGCCAGCCCGACGAGGATACTCAAAGAAGCCTGAGGCAAAGGCGTACTCGATCATGCGACGTTGACGCGCTGTGAGTTTCTCAACGTCCGAGATTCGTGCAACTCGCATGATGTCCGCGCCGATTCCGTGGTTCTTGAGTTTCCTCAAGAGCCTACGTAGGGAGCTGTTCCCTGTCATTGCAAGCACCCAGTCAACAGTCCCATCAGGTTTGCTGGGAGATGCGAGCGGGCAGGTAAGGCAAAAACAGTTAACGTCCGCTATTATCTTGCACATCGTCGAGTCCGTAGTAACGACCACACCGAGAATTCGCCCACGCTTGGTCTTCACGATGTGTGCGTCACGGACGTTCTCGTCGCCCTGAATGGATTCAACGATCTGCTGAAGCATCTCGTGCCGTCCGTTGATTTCAACCAACTGTTGGATACCACCATTTTCCGAAGGCCGGCAATCGATTACTCGCACAGAGGCGGAAAATTTCTCTACTATTCGCTTCGTCCAGGTATCTGGCAATCTCACTGAGAGTACGACTTCTCTCATCGGAGCGGCAAGGGCCAAGCTTTCACGCGGGTTTTTGTAATCTAGCTCCCCTAAAACGGTGCCTATCCCTTACCAGTGCGGGGAAATCTATACCCGGCGTCCCTGCCAATCCGGCGCCAGGAGTCCTTCATAGGATGCGTTCTAGCCGCGGTAGCCGCTACTCCGTAGACACAGTTGCTGAGGACATATCATCGCTATCGTCGGCCTTATCTCGGGTTCAACGTCTCACTGGAACCAACAAGGTCACTATGGCCCGCAAAATCGGATTCGCAGTTGGCGTCGAGCTCGCGTCTAGGGGAAGTGCGTCCAATTATGCTGATATTCATTCCGAGCTTTCGTCGCTGTTTCGCAGACTGAACCTTGGAAAAGTGATTCTACGAGAATGGGATCCAGTGGTTTTCGTGACACGTCTCGACTCAAAGGTGCGGACATTGGAAGCTGCTTTCGGTGAGGGTGTTCTTGAAGGAATAATGCACGCCCGATTGGCTGAACCAGTCTTCGTCAAGCATTCCATCCCTTCAGAAGATTGGGCAAGTTCCGCTCGGATAAGGCTACCTCAAAAACGTGGGAGGGTGAAGAAAGCATGAGTCGTACGAGGCTTCCTAGATCTCCGCAATCCCTCCTCGCGCAGCAAATCGTCCGCGAGCCCATCAACAAGTCATCGTTCCCCAAACCGTTAGGTCAAGTATTCATAATCCCCGAACGATGCAAGCAATGCACCTACTGCTGGGAATATTGTCCAGAAGAGGTACTGGAGATTTCCGAGGCCCTCAACAGCCAAGGATACCACTACCCACAAGTGAAGCAGGGCAAAGAATCCGCATGTGTCAACTGCGGAATGTGTGAATGGATCTGCCCTGAATTCGCAATCTACACTGTGGAGGTGCGCGGCGAGCAATGAGCGCAGGACCACGAGTTGGCGAATTCTTTATGGCTGGTAACCACGCGTGCGCTGAAGGCGCGATCGCTGCTGGCTGTCGTTTCTACGCTGGTTATCCGATTACGCCATCTTCTGAGATTGCTGAGTACATGAGTCGACGCCTGCCTCAGGTTGGCGGACATTTCGTTCAGATGGAAGACGAGATCGGCAGCGTTGCAGCCATGCTTGGGGCATCAAACGCTGGCGCGAAGAGTATGACTGCAACGTCGGGGCCCGGCTTCTCACTAATGATGGAAAACATAGGCTTGGGTGTAATCACGGAGACGCCTTGCGTGATAGTGAACGTTCAGCGCGCAGGGCCTAGCACGGGCATGCCAACACTCGTTGGCCAAGGAGACATGATGCAGGTCAAATGGGGGTCCCACGGCGATTACGAAATCATCGCGTATTCTCCGAACAGCGTTCAAGAGATGTTCGACCTCACGGTCAAAGCGTTCAACATGGCTGAGAAATACCGCACCCCGACATTCGTCATGGCCGACCAAGTAGCAGCCCACATGACCGGCAAAGTCGTCATTCCTCCGCCAGAAAGGATTGAAGTGATTCAGCGAAGAAAGGCATCAAAGTCAGACCCGACATTTCTGCCCTTCGACTTCAGCCAAGACTTTCCTCCAATGGCGGTGGCAGGCGAAGGGTTCCACGTGAACGTGGACAGCCTCACCCACGACGAGCGTGGATACCCATCCCTAAGCCACAGTGATTCCCAGAAAATGCTGGCGCACTTAGTCGGGAAGATTCGGAATAATGTTGACAAGATAATCGAAGTGGAACATTACCAGACAGACGACGCAAAGGTGATCGTCGTTGCTTACGGATCTACCTCAAGGTCGGCGCTTAGAGCCGTCAAGGAGGCAAGGCGTGCTGGGAAAAGGGTCGGCTTGCTTCGTCTGATAACGCCTTGGCCATTTCCCTCTGCCGACGTAGAACGGCTGGGTGCGAAGGCGAAGGCCGTGATTGTGCCCGAGATCAACTACGGACAGATGGAGCACGTGGTCAGAGAGTATGCACCATGCCGCGTGATAGCCGTGCATCAGGCTGCAGGGGCACTCATCTCACCAGAGACAATCTACGCAGCTTTGGAGCGGGTCTAGGATGGCCAAAGTCGAGTTAGTTCATGGCGTCGAGTTCTCTGATAGGCATCCGCGCGACGAGTTGCTGCGAGCAGAGAGGCTGCCGCACATCTGGTGTCCGGGGTGCGGGCTCGGCATTGTAACAAAATGCCTTGTAGAAGGCATCAAGCGTTCCGGCATCCCGGCTGATAGACATGTGGTAGTTTCCGGGATCGGGTGCTCATCAAGAATTCCAGGCTACTTGAACTTGGACACGTACCATACGACTCATGGAAGGGCGGTAGCATTCGCAACTGGCATCAAGATTGCCAATCCTGACCTCGAGGTGACCGTTGTATCTGGAGACGGCGACCTGTTCAACATAGGCGGTAATCATCTGATTCACGCCATTAGACGAAATATCGACCTGAACGTTTTCTGCGTTAACAACTTCAATTACGGAATGACGGGCGGCCAGTTCGGGGCGACTACGCCGACGGGAGCTAAGACTTCGACTACACCTTACGGGAACTTTGAGGCTTCTTTCAACATACCCTACATGATTGCCGCGTCTGGAGCCTCCTATGTGGCAAGGTGGACGACAATTCATGTCAGGCAGCTGCTCAAGGCCATGCAGAGGGCCTTCCAAGTGCAAGGATTAGCCTTCATAGAGATCGTTTCGCCCTGCCCCCCAACCTTCGGTGAGTTGAACAATTTCGACGATGGCCACGCCATGATGGAATACTTCAAAAACTGTTCCCGCATCGACGACCATGCTGACCTAAGCAAAATCGGATTATCCATGAGGCCACCTGACCCGATCGTGGTGGGCAACTTCGTTGATGTGAAGAAACCAACGTACCATGAAATGGAAAGTCGCCTTGTCGAAGAGGCGAGGAGTCGCTCGAAATGACTCGCCGAGAAATCAGGCTGCATGGGCTAGGCGGTCAGGGCATCATATCCGCAGGCCACCTGATCGGCGAGGCAGCATCTTTGCACGAGCATAAAGAGGCCGTGATGACCGAGGATTACAGCCCTTACATTACGGGCGGCTGGTCGAGGGCGGACATAGTGATTTCCGACGAGCCCATCGACTACCCACTTGTCACAAGGCCTAACATTCTCGTTGCCATGTCGCAGGACGGACTGGACAGCAACTGGAAGAGCACCACGCCCGATGCAACGATAATCGTCGAAAAGGGCATAGTCAGAGCCGACGAGGTCACAGGCCGAAAGGTATTCGCGGTTCCAGCATTGAGCATAGCTGAAGAGCTTGGAAAACGTGTTGTGGCAAACATCGTCATGCTCGGGTTCATCACGGCCAAAACAGCCATAGTGGGCCGCGAGGCCATGGAGAAAGCGATTCTGAATCGTTACGCCAAGGCCGCTGACCTCAACAGAAACGCGTTCCAGCGCGGCTTCGAACTCGCGGCGCAGGAGGTAGGGGCATGAGAGATACTGTGATGGTGATTGGAGCTGGAATCGCAGGAATACAGGCAGCCCTCGATCTCTCCAATGCAGGATGCAAAGTGGTTCTCGTCGAGAAAGAGCCATCCATCGGCGGGAAGATGGCCGCCCTTGACAAGAACTTCCCAACCTTAGACTGCTCAATCTGCATCGAAGCACCAAAAATGAGTGAGGTCATCAACAACCTCAACATCGAAGTCATAACGTTAGCCGAGGTCGCAAAAGTTGAGGGGAAGGCAGGAGACTTCAATGTCACAATCCGCCAGAAACCCCGCTACGTGACCAGCGAGTGCACGAGATGTAACGAATGCGTCTTGGTCTGTCCGCAGATCATGAAGAATGAATTCGACGCAGGGATGGCAGTTCGAAAAGCGATCTATACCCCATTCGAGCAGGCGGAGCCTGGTGCCTATGCCATTGACATTGAGAATTGTTTGAACGAGCCTCCGAACTATCTTCCTTGCAATCGTTGTCTGGAAGCCTGCCTGCCGAACTGCATCGACTTCAACATGACCGAGAAGACCCTGACGAGGAATGTTGCCGCCATTATTGCGGCGACTGGGTTCGACTTACTTGACGCTACACTCCTGCCGGATTATGGATACGGAAAGCACCCTGACATTCTCACCTCCATTGAGCTTGAGAGGCTGTTGCAGGCCTCTGGTCCCAGCAAAGGCGAGGTAATTCGACCGAGCGATGGCGCTCATCCCGAGAACCTCCTATTCGTTTTGTGCGTCGGTTCCAGGGATCAGAGGTTTTGCAAATATTGCTCACGTGTCTGTTGCATGTATTCAATTAAAGAAGCGGTTCAAGCAGTTGATCATGGCATCAAGAATGTAACAGTCCTATACATGGACATTCGAGCCTACGGCAAAGGGTTTGATGAATTCTACGGGCGTTCAAGGCGTGAAGGGGTGCACTACCTTCGAGGCAAACCCGCTAAGATCGCTGGCGACGGAGGAACAATACGGGTCCGATACGAGAACACAGAGGAAGGTCGGATTGAAGAGAAGAACTATGACATGGTCGTCTTGGCGCCGGCAATAATTCCTAGCAGAGGGCTCGACAAACTCGCCAACGTTCTAGGCATCGACCTAGACGAGGACGGCTTCATCAAGGCAACTGAAATCAGAGGCGACCTCATTGCTACCACGCGCGAAGGAATCTATGCTGCCGGCTGTTGCACCGGACCAAAAGACATTCCCGACAGCGTTACCGAGGCCGGAGGAGCAGCCTCGTACTCACTGAATCATGTTACCACAAGAACGTGGCCGCAGGAGCTTGAGGTCGAAGTCATAGACCCCACCGGTCCACCAAGAATCGGTGTGTTCCTCTGCGACTGCGGGTCGAACATCGCAGGTGTAGTCAATGTCCCCGAAGTCCTAGAGTACACGCAAACCTTAGACGGGGTCGCTCACGCAGAACGAGTACGATTTGCCTGCGCAGCCAACACTCAGGAACTCATCGGCCGGACCATCAAGGAGAAGAAACTCAACCGCCTCGTAGTCGCTGCCTGTTCACCGAAGACACACGGGCCAACATTTCAGAGAGTCGCATCCAGGGCAGGCCTCAATCAGTATCTCTTCGAAATGGCCAACGTCAGGAACCAAGACTCATGGGTTCACAAGAAATACCCTGCCGAAGCCACACAGAAATCAAAAGACCTTGTGCGAATGAGCGTTGAGAAAGCCAAGAAACTCAAAGCGCTAGCAACCGTCAAGGTACCGGTAGTTCAGCGAGCTCTGGTTGTTGGAGGCGGCATCGCAGGCATCACCTCGGCAACAAACCTGGCCAAACAGGGGTTTGAGACGCATCTCGTCGAGCGGAACAGCGAGCTTGGCGGAACGCTGCTGCAGCTGACTGAAGTCGCACCCAGCGGGCTGAGTGCCCGACAGCTTGCGCAGATGAAGGAACGGGAGATGCGGGACGCTGGAGTCAGAGTTCACCTAGGAGCAACCATAGAGAATGTGAGCGGATTTGTGGGTAACTTCAATGTTCATGTTTCTGATGGAACCACGTTGGATGTTGGCTCAATAATTCTGGCCACCGGCGCTCAACCCTACGAAGCCACAGAATTTGGATACGGAAACGACCCGCGTGTCCTCACAAGCCTAGACCTAGAAAAGCGAATGGACGAATTGAAGGGCGACAGAGTCACCTTCGTAGCCTGTGTAGGCTCACGAAGCGAGAAACGCGGTTGTTCACGTTTTTGCTGCCAGACAATGTTGACTCAAGCGACTAAGCTGAAAGATAGAGGCAACAGGGTCCGAGTCCTCTACAAGGACATCAGAGCTTTCACAAGATTCGCAGAGGAAATGTACGAAGAAGCCGCGCGCAAGGGTGTACAGTTCTTCCAGTACAACCAGGACACGCTTCCCGAGAAAGCGGTCTCCTATGACAGTGGCCACGTCATGCTCCATGATGAGCTGACCGGTCTAGACGTAACCATCCCGACTGACTTCCTCGTGTTGAACATAGGTCTGGCGCCTGAACGAGAGAACCCGGTAGCCCAGCAGCTTAGGGTTTCTAGAGATCCAGAAGGCTTCCTGCTTGAAAGTCATCCCAAACTTGGTCCTGTTGAAGCAGCTGTGCAGGGCGTCTTCTTGGCGGGCACATCGCAGGGGCCCAAGGATGTTCGAGAATCCGTCGCCCAAGCGTTGGCTGCTTCGGCAAAGGCTGCAAGAATCCTATCTAGGCCGGAGATAGAGCAAGAACCCCTTGCCGCTACCGTCGATTACGACAAGTGCACGTTCTGTGCGAGATGTATCCCTGTTTGCCCGTACTCCGCTATTCGCGGTGAGCTTCGGAAGAGCCTTGAGATTGTTCAGGCGATGTGTATGGGTTGCGGAGGCTGCGCGGCTGAGTGCGCTGTTGACGCTATTGAAATGCCTGGCTTCACTGATGACCAGGTTCTCGCACAGATTGACGCCGCTACTGTCGAGAATCCACAGGACAAAGTGATAGTCTTCGCCTGCAACTGGTGCTCTTACGCCGGAGCCGACCAGGCTGGGATTTCCAAAATACAGTATCCACCCAGCTCACGCATAGTCAGGACCATGTGTTCTGCGAGGATTTCGCAGAAACTCGTGTTTTATGCTCTAGGCAAAGGGGCCGGAGCCGTTCTGGTGACGGGATGTCATCCTGGCGACTGCCATTACATAAACGCCAACCTAAACACTCAACGACGCTTTGAAAGATGGCGCAAGACCGTTGAGATGCGTGGAATAGACCCACGTAGGCTTCAGCTCTGGTGGGTGAGCGCGGCAGAAGGGAAACGGTTCGCCGACAAGGTACGGGAGATGGATGAGCTAATTCACCAACTGCCAGCCACCGAGGTCCAAACCACACCAACTAAACTCGCCCCCTTCATCACGAGGAGATCGTCATGATGACAATCTCTGTGAACGAAGAGCTTTGGGACCGGCTCAACCAAGCGGTGGCACCGATGATGTTGTGCTACCAATGCGGGGTATGCACAGCAATCTGTCCCTTGGCTGCAACAGGAAAATCACCCGGCGTTCGAAAGCTCGTCCGCTCCGCCCAGACGGGCCTGCTGACGGGCTCGGACGACGCATGGTTGTGCACCACCTGCAGACTCTGTGAGTACACTTGCCCGCGAGGCGTTCCAATCACAGATGTTCTGCATGCCTTGCGCACGATAGCCTTCTCAGAGCACAAGGCCCCTCCAAAACTCGAAGAGGTCTTGTGGAAGATCTACGAAAGCGGAAACCCATGGGGCGAACCTAAGAACGCCCGAACAAAGTGGACTGAAGGCCTCAGAATCAAAGATGCCCTCGAAGGCGTGGAAGTACTTCTGTACACCGGTTGCGCTTCATCCTATGACCCCAGGCTGCAGAAAGTCGCAAAGGCCGTTGCCTCGATACTGAAAGTGGCTGGCGTCGATTTCGGAGTTCTTAAGGCTGAGGAGAAATGTTGCGGCGATGCCGTCTACCAAAGCGGCGAAGATGCCTACCTAGAGGAACTGGTCACCGGGAACGTAGCTGCCTTCTCAAAGACGAAAGCTTCAGTCATCGTGTCGATTTCACCCCATTGCTTCAACATGTTCAAGACAGTGTATCCGAAGTACGGAGCGACTTTCAGGGCTACACATTACACGGAGTTCCTCGCTGAACTTCTCGATGCTGGAAAGATCAAGCTCAATCACCCCGTAGAAAGCGCAGTTACCTATCATGACCCATGCTACCTGAGCCGGTACCATGGGATCGAAGAACCGCCACGCAAACTCCTCGAATCTGTCAAAGGCCTCAAGCTTGTGGAGATGACCAATTCTAAGGAGAACACTCTATGCTGCGGTGGAGGCGGTGGACGTGTATTCCAAGAGTCGGAAGGTGAACGCCTCTCAAACATTAGAGTGAGGGAAGCCGCTGAAACTGGCGCTGAGATTCTGGCAACGTCCTGTCCATATTGCATCCAAAACTTCGAGGACAGTGTGAAGAACGAGGAGAAGAGCATGCGGGTTTCAGATGTTGCGGAGGTAATTTCAGCATCCCTTCGGAGCGGGTAGGTTCGGTCAATGCAGGCCTCACCCGAAGTAACACAATTCAAGGGCGTCTGGGCATACCTAGAGCAGTCAAGCGGCCGTTTCGAAAGCGTCGCCTATGAGCTTCTCGGGAAAGCGCAAGAGCTTTCGGAGAAACTCTCAACGAACGTGACTGGTGTGATCTTAGGGCATAACGTCAGCGGTTTGGCTGAGGAAGCTATTCAATTCGGGGCTGATCAGGTTCTGATCGCTGATTCACCAGTCCTCGCGCAGTACACAACCGAAGCCTTTGCAAACACACTTGGTGAATTGGCCATGCAACGTAAACCTGAGATTCTGCTGCTGGGAGCAACGCACGACGGACGGGACCTAGCGGGGCGGCTCGCGGTCAGGTTGAATACTGGTCTCACAGCTCACGCTGTACGCGTTGAAATCGAACATGACACAAACCTGCTTGTCTGTGGCGTTCCGGGGTTTGGAGGAAGCATCATTGCAATGTGTAAATGCCCCAAGAGCCGACCTCAGATGGCAACGATTCGGCCAGGCATCTTGCCGATCCCAAGAAGGAACCCTGAGAGGAAGGGAACAGTCGAAATCGTTCCCGTGAAACAAAGCGAGATGCGAACCAAAGTCGTTGAACGTTCTGTGAAGGAGGGCATCGACATTACAAAGGCTGAGATTGTTGTTGTCGCAGGTCGGGGCGCAGAATCTTGTCTTGACGCGGTCAGAAAACTCGCTGACTCAATGGGGGGCGTCATTGGGGTTACGAGGCCGCTGGCTGATAAGGGTTTGATGCCTAGAGACCACCAGGTTGGTTCAACGGGTTATGCAGTGAGCCCGAAGGTCGCCATTGTCTTCGGAGCCAGCGGGGCAGCTCATTTTGTGTCGGGAATTCGGGATGCGAAAACTGTAATCACTGTCAACAAGGATCCTGAGGCTGCTATTCATGACTACGCGGATTACTCTGTTGTTGATGATGTGGGCTCGTTGCTTCCGTTGCTGATTTCGAAGTTCGGAGGAATTTCGAGGTAAGTGAAGGATGAGGACAATTGTCTGCATGAAGGTTGTCCCGAAAACGGAGGAAGTAAGACTTGACCCCACGACCAAGACATTGGACAGAAGCAAAGCCGAGAATGAGATTAATCAGCCCGACAAGAATGCGTTGGAGATGGCTCTCCAGCTTAAGCAGAAGCATGGCGGCGACGTGGTTCTGCTCTCAATGGGTCCACCTTTCTTCGAGCCCTACTTGCGCTTAGGAATTGCAATGGGAGCCGACGATGCGATTCTACTGAGCGATAGAGCTTTCGCGGGAGCTGACACGTACCCCACCTCCTACACTATTGCAACTGCCGTCAAGAAGATCGGCCATTTCGACTTGGTGATGTGTGGTGAAGAATCTTCTGACGCAAGCACGGGTCAGGTTCCCCCAGGGATTGCTGAGTGGCTGGGAATACCGCAGGTCACCTATGTATCACGAATTGATATCGCCGGAAGCACGGCCCGTGCGAAAAGGACAATCAAGGGAGGTTATGAGGTTGTTGAAGCGCCTCTTCCGCTTCTGGCCTCGATCGAACTCGGCTGCAACTCTCCGCGGTTTCCAGACTTCAGAAGGAAGAGGTGGGCTGAGAAGGAATTCAAGCTCACCGTCTGGACCTCAGCTGAGCTAGGTGTCGATCCCAACAAGATCGGCTTGAAAGGTTCGCACACCGTCGTGGACGAGTTGATTGAACTTCCCAAGCCATTCAGGAAGAGGGAGCGAATCACCGGCTCCTCTGAGGAAGAAGCCCTTCAGGTTATTCACCGGATCAAGGAGGCGCTCAGCGCCTGAAGCAGGGTCTGGAAGAAAAGGAGGTGAGTTCTCGTAGGCAATAGCCGAGCTGGTGATGTTGGCGGCGACTTCGAAGGCCTCAACCCTCCGGCTCCTGTTTCTTTCACGGCTTCAAGGAACCTTTCGGAAGCCCGCTGCAACAATTGCTACAATTACTGGAACCGAGTCTGTAGTCGTTGCTCACGCTGTGGGTCACCGGAGTACACGCCATGCTTACACTGCGATTTTGACCTTAGATAACCTGAAACCGAAGAACTGGAGCATAATCACGGAATTAAGTCGGATTGTCAATAGGAGGTGAACTGATTCGATGACGCCATCGGTCGGCAGATGCGCAGAATGCCGAGGCACCTACAGCAATGACTGCACCGAATGCACAATTTGCGGGGCACCCGCGTACGAAGTCTGTATCCATTGCCCACCCGGTGTGACGCTCGGCGGCTAATTAGCGCAATCCTAGTTCTTGGGTGAGCACGCATCAGTGCCCAGGAGTGGGTGGCGTGCTGGGCAAGAGGTATGGGTATAGACTACCCGCGGACTTAGTCATCTAGGTTAGAACGGGCATTACTCTTACAGAGGGCTTGTAGGCGGCCTTGCGAGTTATCTCTAACGAGCAGCTTCCGTGGGTGTCGCAGTATTGTTCGCATTGTTCAGCTGTGTCTAGGTCCTTGTAGCCGAACCCGCAGAGCTCACACAAGTAAATAGTTTCACCCTTCCTCATGAGCTCGTTTACCATGTTTGCCGCCTCATAGGAGGTCGGCCTGCAGCCCAAGATAAGCATTGCATGTAACTGTTCTCAGGAAATGCCTTTTGATAAGCCTTGAACGCGACTTTGACAGGCATGAATCAAATCTCCTTCGGTTGGGCGAAGGTTGAGAATCTGGGATTTACATCAGTGTGCCTAACAGGATTCCAGTCGTCCATTCTCACGCGAGACCATGCATTCATGTGGGGAGCTTGCTCTTCTGGGGGTCGGGCTGTTGAGAGGCTGGAACTATCGGAGCTTGTTGAGCAGTTCCTTCAGTTCCATAGGCTGACGCCCTGAGCCTCTTATCCGCTCCACGAGTGTCGGCCGGTTCTGCTTGAATATGATGCCTATTGGAATCTGGTCTTGGCGTCTGAGCAACTTGACTGCCGTATCATAATTTGCTAGGTCATGCTCTCCATCAATCTCGACGACTTTCGATGTGTACTCTTTCCATGTATCGCGGAAGGTTGGGCACGGGTTCACAATGTGTATGAGTGCAAACCCTCTGTGCTTGATGCCCTCCGCTATCAAGCGTGCGAGGTGGTTCGGTTTGCCGGGGAAGCCTCGCGCTAGGAATGAGACACCATACGCCAACGCAAGTTGGCTGATGTCGAGCGGGTCTTCTTGATAACCGTCTGGGGTGACCTTTGTCCTGTATCCTCGTGGGGTCGTTGGTGAGGGTTGGCCTTTCGTCTGCCCGTAGATCCCGTTGTCGATCACGATGTATGTTATGTCCGGATTTCTACGAGCCGTGTGCGGAACATGGCCTCCCCCAATTGCGAAGGCGTCGCCATCGCCTGCGATTCCGACAACAGAGAGTTCAGGCTTCGCGATGTTGATCCCTTGCGCAATAGGCAAAACCCTGCCGTGCAGTGTATGGAAACCGTACGTTTTGAAAGTGTGTGGGAAACGGCCGTTACAACCAATGCCGGAGACTATCACGATCTCCTCGTTTCTTAGGCCGAGTTCGTGAAAGGCCATGTCCAAGGACCTCAAGACGCCATAGTCTCCGCAGCCCGGACACCAGTTCGGATTGAAGTCAGTCCGGTATTCACCAACAATACTTGCTGCAGTTTGCATGTTACGCAACCTCCTCAATCTTACGCAGTATCTCGCTTGGCGTGAACGGGAGCCCTTCAGACTTGTTCAAAGGAATGAGGTCGACCGGAGGAAAACGCGCGCGCAACAAGTTTGCGAATTGAGAAGTATAATTCAGCTCCGGAACTAGCACCTCGTTGAGGCCCACGAGGAACTTGGAAATCTGAGCCTCTGGAAGCGGGTTGAGAAGTTTGCACTGGAGCCATCGAACCCGAATCGACTTCTTTCGAGCCCTCAGGACGGCATCACGTATTGCTCCTTGAGTCGAGCCCCAGCCGATCACTCCGAACCTAGCCCCTCGGTCAGATGACTCCATGACATTTAGTGGATCATTGGTGAGTTCAAGGGCAGCTGTCTCAATTTTTCTGAATCGTTTTGCAGTCATCTCCGAATGAACGTGCGGGCCGAAGTTCGGCCGACCGGTATCTTCGTGCTCCACACTTTCGGCAACGTACTCCCCATGTGTTAAGCCTGGTATCGTTAGCGGCGATATGCCGTCGTGAGTGACTGCGTACCGTCGAAAATTGTTTACTCCTGTAATTTGCGCCACATCGCGGTTTACGATTCTCAACGCGTCGAGGTCAGGAAATGGCATGCCCTCTGTAAGTTGAGCTAAGGATTGATCGGTAAGGAGGATAACTGGGAGCTGGTATCTCTCCGCCAAATTGAATGCTCTGACAGTCTGGTAGAAGCAGTCCTCAACATTGCCCGGAGCTACAACTATCCTAGGGGCGTCGCCATGGCCAGCGAAGAGTGCATGGTTAAGGTCCGACTGCTCAGTCTTGGTCGGCAATCCAGTCGATGGCCCGCCTCTTTGGGCGTCAACGATGACTACTGGAATCTCAGCCATCGAAGCCAATCCTATCATTTCAGTCATTAACGAGAGCCCTGGTCCGGATGTCGCAGTCATTGATTTGACGCCAGAATAGGATGCGCCTATTGCCGCGCCGAGTGAAGCAATCTCATCCTCCCCTTGGAATACGGTTCCGCCAAAACTTGGAAGGTAGGAAGCCATCCACTCGAGAATATCACTCGCCGGCGTGATTGGGTATCCAGCGTAGAACCGACAGCCCGCCGCGATCGCGCCTAGGGCTATCGCTTGGTTTCCAGACACAACGATCTTATTGACGGGAGGTTTTGGTGGTTTGATCGCGATTCCTTTGGGGGATATGTTGTATCCTAGGCTTATGGCTGCGAGATTTTTCTGGAGAACTTCTTCCCCCCGCCATGCAACCCTCCGTGTTACTACTTCTTCCAGAACAGTCTTTGAAACGCCGATGTGGGCTGCAACGTAGCCGGCTATCACCATGTTCTTTGCTTTAGGGAAGTGGAGCTCGTTCTTGGCGATTGATGTAAAGGGTGCGCCGAAGGAACGTTTGGGTAGAGACGAGTAGGTCTTCGGCGTCCGGTCCTGGTCGAAGATGAGTTCACCTTCAGGTTTCAGGTCTTTTGAATGATGGGATATAGCCTCCGTGTCAAATGCGACCAGCAGGTCGAGCAGGTCACCCTGCGAGTACGCATGCCAGTCGCTCGCCCTCAGCTGGTACATGCAGGGGCCGCCGCGGACTGAGGATGG
>CAZYOZ010000044.1:0-14905 GCA_964649235.1 uncultured Candidatus Bathyarchaeia archaeon | reverse complement strand
TTGGCCATAGATGGTTATTCTCTGCGGAAAGCTTGGACTCCGCCCTCGCATAAACGTATCCTCCAAGGCAAGCAAGCACTGAAAAATGGATGAGCACACGACTGTTCGGGTGGATACCCGTATGGACTGAACCGGCGATGAGAGGATTAGCGAACCGTCCTTAGCGACAACAGTGTTACGGTTCCCGGCGGGCCCCGCTTGAGAATTTCAGTCGGTTAGGGTTACCTCCCCGTTGTCTTGTAACTGAAGTCTGTGCCATCTAGAGTCGAATTTCTTGCCCCTCAGTGCCCTTACCCTGACATAGTTTTCGATCTTTCCTTCTTTCTCTTCGCTCTTGAAGTCGACAATTCCATGCGATAGGGATTCTAGCTGCTTGTAGAAGGCTTCAGACGCCACGCCCTTCAGGAATGGTTGAAGCATGATCTCCTCATATGCCGCTGTAGCTGGGATTCCCCGGGTTCGAATGAATTCGATTATCGCGCTCTCGGAGTTGTACTTGTTCAGCACGGATGTGTCGTCGTCAATGTGCAGCCAACGTTTCCAGTCCTCAGGGATTTCCCCAGCCTTGATAGCCTGACCGTAGAAGATGCTCAGTTCTGAGACCTTGAGAGACTTGGTGATGGTGTAGTCTTTGTCGGGAATGCCCAGCCCAGTCTGAACAGTATAGCTGTCGACAACTTCCAGAACTTCCTCATCCTCGAGCTTCTTGACATCCAAGCCATAACGGCTGAAAAAGCTCCTAACCTCACTGGGAAGATGCGCGTAAGTGTGGTACACGGTCCTTACACCCTCACGCACTGCTTGCGCAGCTATGCTCAACGACGTCTCATACCAGATTGAGTCTGGTTCAAACTCGACCAGCAGGAAAGTGCCCCAGTCGACGCCCCCTGGAATCAGTTCCTTCAGGATTGGCACTGCGAGGATGTCAGGCAATCCTCCCTTCCTCTGAAGGGAATAATCCCTTGGACGGACTTATCAAGAAGCCTCTGCAGAAAGAGCCTGGTATCATTGGGGGAGAAATCTGCGAGCTCCCGAAACTGGAAACGAAACAGAGTTAGACGTTCCGTATGGCCAAGTTGCTGCCGCTAGTCGATTAACCTCCACTTTCTGGTTATGACGGCTTCTGCGGGCAGACCGTAGAGAGCGTACCTTTGGGCTCGGTGAGCGCCCTTGTGTATGAGGACGGGGCCTTTCATCTTACGGCATTCGCAGACTATCTGCTCGCCGATGATTTTGTCTCCGACTTCTTTCGCAATCAAGCTACTCTTCTCTCCTCCCAGAGCTCCTTCAGTGCTCCGACGGCAAGGTCAAGGTCTAGTCGAAGGTCATTCGCAATGTCGAATGTGTCGGCTTCCTTGTGCTTCCTGAGGTAGGCTATAATCTCAGCCTTGGCTTCTTTCAGAGTCACATCGTTGCGGATCTCAATCACTCTGAGGCTACCCACGTAACGTAGATACTTCTGGGTGGCCTCCCTGATGAGTGCGCTTCTCGATTTGGCGCCGAGCCTCTTCACAGCCTTATCGATGCCCTCGATTTCGCGTTTTGAGAACCTGACAGGGACAATCGATTCCCTTTCAGCAAGTTTCTCCATAACCATTCACTTTGTTATACGTGTAATACGCAGAATACAAACCTCGCTTTTTCGCTTATATGTATTCTGAGACGCCTCAT
Source organism: uncultured Candidatus Bathyarchaeia archaeon (assembly GCA_964649235.1). Taxonomy (GTDB): domain Archaea; phylum Thermoproteota; class Bathyarchaeia; order 40CM-2-53-6; family 40CM-2-53-6; genus FEN-987. The sequence goes on along the minus strand of CAZYOZ010000044.1, from coordinate 13,234 downwards.
TCCCTGCGTGAACAAGAGCTACTCGGAGAGGCCCCCAGTAGCTTGAGGAAGTAATTCTAAGAGAGGTACGGAAGGCGAACGGCAGCACTACGGATTTGGCTGAGACGAAGAAGTGCTCAAAGATTGGTGAGACTGTTGCAGGGGCACCTGGTAGAAAAGTGGAACATTCTCCAGCTTCCATTAAATACTCAGCCCGGGATAGGTCGGGAGTGAATGAGTCGGGCGAGGTGAATCATGTTGGCGAAGAAAAGAAAGGTTAAGATGCGTGTAGGCGAGCGCGAGAGCAGCAGGGCTGAGCAGGCTTACGAATACGAGGCATAAGGGCGAAACGGGAACCCGAATGCCTTCCCCACGCATTTTTTGAGAAAGCTCCTATCTTCTGTGCGGGATCGTTGCACTCTTGCCAAGCTCTCGCATGCAGTTTTAGGGATCTCTAGGTGGCCATTCGGCTGCCCATTGGTTATCTGTAAACATACTTCTGAGTAGACACGGTGACCCTGAGTGAGATGCCCCTTCTGCGGGTCCGGCCTGGCCCTGGAATGTTACGAGCAAATTTGGGAAAAAGAAGGGCTCCGTTGGAACCTAACCTACTATTGTGAGTCCTGCGGGCGCGAATTCGACAAGCCCGCACATGAACTGATTCCGAGAGCTTCCCAGATAGGCGGACCGAGGTCGAGCCTAAACGCAAACTCTGAACGATTGTAGTCGCCTGTTTAGCTGGAGTTCGAAAATGCCCGCCTGCGCCCGTAGCGGGCCACCCCATACGCGATCAGAACCACCACTACAGCGGCCGCAATACCAGTGACAAGCAAGAGTAGGAGATCATACCTCATAGTGCGTCGCTCCTAGTCTTTGCCTCCCTGCGTACATTGCGGCTTGTTCGAATGCTCTTCCGAAATTTGGACCCGTACGACGCTTATGATTGCCTGGATATACGGCTAGCTTTTCTGCTCACACACTTCGAGGTCAAGAGTGCTGCGAGAAACAGCACGCATGTCACCACAATAACTGAAGAGAGCGACAGGATTTCTACGGATAGTATGATTTCGCCTATGACAACTCCGATCAAACCTAGCGTCAGCCCGGCGGCGAACGAGGTTTGGAGCGTCTGCCCGATGCGTGGGACAACAGTTCTACGGACACTTCGTCTGAGCAGGGCAAGTGGAATTCCCAAGTATAGCACGCCGATCACTGCGCTCGCCGCTACGCCTGAAATCACTGCGGCAAACTCCGGGTACGGAACAAACAAGTCGAACAATCTCTCTGAAAGCCTCAGTATGCCAATGAGGGGGTAGAGGACGCCTTTCATCACATTGCGTTCGGTGTAGTGGTCGTAGAGGTAGCCAGCGACTGAGGGGCTGAAGGAATAGTACCATGCGTTGAATGCGGCCATGAAGCTGCGCCCGACGAGTGTCTTCTGAATCTGATTGTCGCGAAAATGCCTAAGAGAGATGACTTCGGGCGAAAGCTCAGAACCATATGTTGCGGTTGCAACCAAGCAGCTTGGTCCGGTGACCACTGTAACGTTCAGTGCCGCCGACCTGCTAAGCAAGCCGCTGGTCCCTACGATTGCCACCTGATATGTCCCGGCGTTTGCGCTTGCACTCACTAGGATCGACATGTTGCTCGCGGCCGCACCGCTTGTGGGGGGTCTGACCGGATTCTGGCTGAAGTCGACGGCAATTCCGGGTGGGGCGACATAGGAGAGCGTTACTTCTTGGTTGAATTGGCCCAGGGAACTCACCTTCACAATTGTGAGGCCGGCGGCGCCGGCCGCGATGGTCAAGTTCGAGGGCTCGGAGGAAATCGCAAAGTCACTGAACGCCTTGTTGACTAACAGGAGAAGTGTGGCAGGCCTAGTTCTCCCGTCCTCGCTAAGCGCGAGAATGACGACTCTGGCTGCTCCGGTTTCAGCTGTGGCAGAGGCTTCGATCGTTAGTGTAGCCGATACTGCCATCGCTCTCGGGATCACAATAGGGTTGGGGGAGAAGGTGAAGTTCACACCGACGGGAAGCGGTCCTGACGCTGACAGCGTTACGGGCCCCGAGAAATCCCGGATTGAAATGCCGAACACTGTGATGCCGCCGGTTGCCCCCTGATTGATGGTCACAGCAGACGTGAGTGTACTGACAGCGAAGTCCAGGTCGTGAGTGGCTAGCTTTGCTATGCGGTTGTTACCCGATTCTAGTACCCACAGGTTGCCTGCATTGTCTATTACAATGTCCTCAGGGTAGCTTCCTGGCCCCATTAGCCACTCGGTGAATGGTCCCGTTGTGAGTCCGCTAACATCTCTCGCACTAGGCGACATCTTGGTAATCTGAGGACGTGAGGTCGTGGAAGTCGATGCTTCCAACTGTTGTGGAGTGATTTCCACGGGCATTATGATTGGCTTCGTGTCGCTCTCCGTTCCACCGGCTGATGGTTCCAGTCGCGTAGCCCGCCCTTGGGCGCCCGTCTGCTCTGTCTCCACAATCCACGGGGTCTGCGTAAGCGGGTCTACCACAACGGTTCTGGGATCCGTGGCTACAGTTGGCAGGCGCCATTCTCGGAACCTACTCTCGTTTGACAGGCGACCTACGAAGTTGTCGACTGTTGCGGCTGGGCTTCTTGCCGTATACCAAACTTGATCCAGCGAATCAACTGTGACGAAACCCGTCTGTGAGGCATTATGAGATGGGACTGGCCACATTGAGAGTACCTGTTGGATTCGGTCAACCTTCAGCACGGCACTCCTGGTAGCGAACCAGGCAACGCCGGCGCCTACCACAACGCCGCTAGGGCCTCCTCCCGCTTGGTCGGGCAAGCTGAACTCGAACAAGTCGGCCTGGTCATTTTCAGGGTCGTAGACCAGATGCCCAATCACATTCCTGGTTCCGTCAGTCCCCAGTTCACTAAACCAGACATGAATCTCGTGTGCCGTTGCCTCAACCGCGATCTGCCTGGGTCCTGATTCGGCGACAGGCAGTCTATACTCTTTGAACATGCGTGAATCGGGAGAGAAGATGAAGATCTTGTTGGCTGAAAATTCGGTTCCGAAGACCTGTAATTCGCCGGAGATTTTTGCCACAGCGATTCCAGTTGGCCTTGCATCTTCGGTCGGAATCGACCACTCTTCGAAGATCCCGGAAGACGGCACGAAGTGAGCAATCTTATTGCTGTCTGTTTCGAGAAACCAGCAGCAGTTCCCTGATGGGTCCAAGGCCATGCGGGTTGACAAGCTACTATCAGTCGGGATCGCCCATTCCGTCAGCGAAGCCGACCCGTTAGCATCAGATGCTGCGCTCGAAAAGCCTGGTCCCGCAGAGAGCATGGCGGTTAGCAAGAGGATTGAGAGGAAGTAACAGCCGAGTATCAATCCGATTCGTCTGGCCATGAGATACCAGCCGCCCGTTCCCGCGAAGTGAAGATGTGAACATAAAGATATGGAAGACCACATTCGAGTGGACTCTGCTGTTCCAGATTGAGCGCGCACAGAGCCCCCAGTATCAAAGAGAAATCATCTTGAGAATATGCAAACTGAAAGTGATGAGCATGTATCGAGGGCCGAGAAGCGTCAGACTATTTTCGATGTCATGGAACACGAACGATTCGATTGAGGAACCCGGATGTTGTATTAGGGATAGGGAACATAGGTACATACGCCCAATACGTGGCCTCATAAATACGAGGCACTAGAAATTATTTCTTGAGGACTCTTCACGGCTTTAGATTCCGCGACTCCGGCTATCCGAGGCTTGGACCAAGAGCTCACGCTGAAGTCGCGGAACCGAACACGCGTGGAAATTCTTGTCAACATTTTGAGTGTCGCGCATGAGGGCGCGTTGAAAACCCACATCATGTACAAGGCGAACCTGAGTCACACGCAACTCGACAAATACCTGACGTTTCTGCAAGGCAACGGCATGCTCCGGGCTGTGCCGGATCCCGAGGGCGGCAAGTCACGCTATGAAATAACAGATAAGGGTTTGAGTTTCCTCAAGGAATACGCGCGGCTTTCAAACTACTTCACTGAAAAGAAGCTGTAGTTGCGTCCTCCAGATCTGTACGTTCGCGGCAATTTTGGGTTCGAGTTTTCTTCTAGAATTCCAGTCCACACTATTCTCGTATGGAGATTCAGCGGGTTTTAAGAAGTTAAGACATTTAAAATTCTAAAACTCAAAAACGAAAACAAATTCAAATCATCAGACGGAGAGAAACACCTACGGATCCCATCTTGATCGAGTTCCCATCAGATGCTGACGTGGTCGAACAGGTATGGTCGTTAGCATCTGACGCGCGCTGGCATTCACCTGAGGAATTGGCCTGGAGGCTGTACTTGAGACCTTGGCAAGTGAAGGTCGTCTTGGATTTTCTTGCCAAGTACGGATTTCTGGAATGGAAAGCTGGTTTCGTTAGAAAGAATAGGATCAGTGCTGTTGTTCCGTCGCCGGGTGAGCTGAGAAGGATTCTGGCCTTTGTAGCCCGCCAGTTGCTGAGTAGTCCTCAGAACTCCTGAGCAGCTGGAATTGTTTTCTAGAATATTTTTCCACAATTTCCTTTTGCGGCATGACGGGCCCTAGGCCTTATGCTCGAAGAATCCGCTGTTGTTCTAAGGCGTCCGACAAATCGCCGACGCAAAAACCGCGGTAGACTCCATATCGTGGCGGCTATACTCCAGATTGCAGAGGAGGGTTGCCGTAAGACGCGCATTATGTATCTGGGGAACCTGAGTTTCGAGCTTCTACGCAAATACCTCGACATACTGGTCAAGCGAGGGTTACTGGAGGTCCAGGATCGAGGAGAAAAAATCTACCGCACAACCGAGAAGGGCAGGCATTTCCTCCAGGAGTTCCAGGAACTTCAACGCGATTCGGAAGTGATGCAGAGTAAGAGGCAGGCGGTTGAGCGCTACCTTACGGGTTGAATGATTTTACTGAGAGCAGTGGCCGGGACCGATTAGTCCGTTGTTGTAGTTATCGAGAATCGTCATCCAGCCGAGAACTTGCTGCTTCTGCGCTTTGGTCAGGCTGCCCCAGTCGGTCGAGTCGTGCGTTGCGAGGAAAGCATCAGCTGAGCTGATCGTCGACGCCACTGCGGAGCCGTCGGCGCCATTCTTGATGTTCAGCTTGGCCGTGAGGAGCTGAGCGTAGAGCTTGTTGATGCCGTTGGAGGCGTCGAAGACATTATTGGAGCCTCGCATGCCCAGAAATTGTACTGCTTGTGCTACGGTTGTAACCTGAATGCTCTTGGTGCCGCCAGATGTGCCCAGCCAGACAGGCAAAAGTGACGTGACTACGTCGGGTTGCGGCCCGAAACCGGAATGCGTCTTCCAGTAGCCGAGAGTGAGCGTGCAGCCTGAGCATGGGACGCGAACATTAACTGTCCAGCTACTGCTACCGGTCACACCGGTATCTTGGGTTTCGAAGGATGCTGTGTTGTCAACTGTTCGGTCGCCGCAGCTGTCGTATGGGCCAATTGTGCGGCTGTACGTGAATTCCTTGGGCAGAGTATCAGTGCCGTAGCATACGGTCCCAAGGAAACCCGCGTAAGTGTCACTCACGTCTATGCACTTGTCAAGCTCGGTGGTGGGGTCGGAGAACGTAACGTCGGCCGACCCTGAAAAGTCGGTGGTGCCAGATTCAGTCGGCTTGAGCTCATAATCGTAGTCGTAATTCTGCTGGGTGACTGTGGCCGTGTTGGTTCGGCCTGAACCGTCAGGAAGGCCGGAGCTGTAATCGCAATACAACGTTTCGCCCGCAGGGAGTGTGTATGGAAATGAGACTCCACAGTCGACTGACACACTGCCAATTCCCAATATCTCATCCGAGACACTGTTGATTCTCGCGTCGATCGGAGCCGGGTTGTGTATGCTAATGGTTCCTTCAACAGCCCAGTCGCTATCAGTGTAGCCCGTCATCGTCACCGTGACCCCATAGTTCACCAAGAAGGATTCCTGTAGCGCGAGGGTCAGCGAGGTCTGGTCGGCAGTCTTAGTTATGCGCCAGTAATATGTCCGAGTGAAGGATGTGTCCGCGGTTTTTGTTACGGATGGATCGTAGCAGTTGACTGTTACCGATGCATCGTCAGACTGGCCAGTCTCCTGAATTGTGGCCGTATTGTCATGTGTCCCATCGTCCCCCTCACAGGTAAACTTCTTGTCGTATGTGGCGCTTCCGTCATCACTGAATGTCCACGACCCTCCATTAGTGTCATCAACGTGAATCTCATTGTTGATGAGGGTCGGGGTCTCCGGGAGGCTAGTAGTTGCGCTGGGGCTCGGGCCGAACGGGCAGGGGGCCGGACCTGGGCAGTTTTGGCCTCCGGGCAACCAGCCTGAGTGATTTGTGATCGTGACATCAGCCGTGTCCTTGTATGTTTCCCCGGGGTGAATGTTCCCTGAGGGTATGTCGACGTGATAGTCGTAGCAGCCAGTCTCACTAGGGTCCAGCACTGGGTTGGAGCTGACGTCGACGTTGACGGTGGCAATTACGTCATTTGGAGGAGGCACACCGTCCTTCAGATTGTCTACGATCTGGAGGTTCTCGGTGGCGACTTCGCCTCCGTTAGTCACGCAGATTTCGCCATCCACCCAAGCCTCGAGCGTGCCTTCATCTTTGGTTACAGCGATGGTATACTTGGAGGTCCCGCTATCTCCCAAGAACAAATCCCACGTCGCGGGAATCACGGACTTGTCGATAGTCCAATGAAATGTGAGGGTCAGGTGTCCCGTTGCAGTCTTGGTCGCGGAAAGCGTCGTGCCAGACTGCTCTTGGGCAGCGACATGGTTCGTAGAAAGAATGATTGAGGCAAAGGCCACTAATGTGAACAGGATTACAGCAATTCGGCAAGTTCTTTGATTCAAGGCCGAAGCTAGCGCCGATATTTGGCGTCTTCACAAAATGTAACCTTTGTTGACTTTCAGTAAAGAAGATGAAGCGCAACTATTCTATTCAAGCCTGTTCCGGATGAGGAACACGCGAGCATCTCAGCCCCATGACTTACCGCACAGCCCGGCCGCAGCGCCAAAGTACATTCGAATCACCGAAAATTGACCGCTTCGTGGCTTCGGCAGAACAGGTTTGGTCCCGGCTTTCTTCTAGACCACAAGGGTATTACCGTCCCTCACGAAACACAGGGCCGAAGCATGAGCGAACAGCATGGCTTCCGTTGCGAGTGCTATGTCCCTAAAAAGAAAGCTTACGCTCCTGGGCGCTTTCAGCTTCGGATACGCTGATGTCGGAGCGGGACTGTACCTCACACTTGGCCTCGTGGCGCTGCATGCTGGATCGGCTGCACCACTGGCTTATGCTCTTGCATCCGTAGCGTATGTCTTCACGGCGCTTACGTACGCCGAGCTCGCATCGAGCATACCGGAAGCAGGGGGTGGTTTTGTCTACGCGAGGAAAGCCTTCGGTGAGCCGTGGGGTTTTGTCACCGGGTGGAGTCTGATCCTGGATTATGTGGTTACTACTGCAATCTTCGCGCTGGCCAGCGTTGGATACCTAGGGTACTTCCTGCCCATGCTTCATGACGTGCCGTACTTCAACGTTGCAGCCTTCTTGTTTGTGTCGCTGTTAGTAGTGCTGAATGTGCTCGGGATCAAACAGTCTGCGGTTTTCAGCTCGGCTTTAGTTGTGGCGAACCTTGTGGGCATAATTGCTGTATTCATCGTTGGCTTTGGTTCCCCGAATTTTCAGCTGCCGGTTCTTACTTTCGGGTCAGGTGGCAATGTTATGGGCTTCCTTTACGGAACCTCCATCGCGATGGCGTCCTTTCTCGGCATAGAAGTGATATCGCAGACAGCGGAGGAGACGAAGCTCGCGGGCGTAACGATCCCTCGGGCGGTGTTTCTTGTCAGCGCCGCGGTCGTGGGTATTTCTGTTGCATTCTCGACGTTGGCCGTTTCAATTTTGCCTTCAGAAACTATTGCATCTTCTTTTAAGGATCCGGCTGTTGCTGTGGCGGCCGAATTGCGTTTTGGGGAAATACTAGCTTTCTGGGTTGCCATAATGGGGTTCGTCGTTTGTCTTGTTGCTACAAATGCAGGTATCGTTGGTGTTTCTAGGATGATTTACTCAATGAGCAGCAGCGAGCTCATTCCAAAATGGTTGGGAAAGCTGCACTCAAGAACAAAAACCCCGTACCGGGCGATTGTGATCTTCGCGGCTTTTCAACTCGCCTTAGCTTTCCTGGGCCAGATGGGACTGGCTGCGGACCTCTATAACTTCGGAGCTTTGCTCTCATACATGTTCGTCAACCTGTCGCTGATAGTTCTTCGCATGAAGGAACCGGACCGCTTCCGGCCCTTCTACCTCAGGGGAAGTGTCGAGGTGCCCGGCGGCAAAAAACGAATGACACTTCCTCTCGTCCCAATTTTAGGCTTTATTTCAGCGGGGGTCATCTGGCTGCTTGTCGTCTTCACGCACGAGACAGGACGGCTGCTCGGCTTTGTTTGGTTGTTGGTGGGATTCGGCATCTATGCGCTAAAGCGCAGGAAGCGTCTAGGAGTCAGCGGGCCCGCGAAGGGGAGCGGACGCGAGGCTGGTCAATCTCCTTCTTTATCATCTTCATCGCTTCCGACCTAAGCATTTCGTCCTTGCTCGGATTGACCACGTGGAGAATCAATTCCAGAGTGACAGTCCGATCGGTGACTCTGGTCACGCGAACTTCCGGACTCGTCTCGGGGACAAGTTCATCCCTCAACGCATGTCCCACCTTCACCATGGATTCCACGACTGCGTGCAGGTCTTTCTGATAGAGGACCTCTATGGGAATCGAAACCTTCAGCCCCTCGGGGTTAGTCCTGTTCACGATTGCGCTTCTTGTTATCATTGAGTTAGGGATGGTTACTTTCTCATTCGTTGGGGTAACGATGGTCGTGCTAACGTCTTCGATCCTCACAACACGCCCATAGAATTGACCTAGCCTAATCCAATCGCCAAGTTTGAATGGTTTGTATGACATCAGAATGTGACCGGCAACCCAACTCGCCAGAATGTCGCGCGAGCCGATTATCAGCGCAAAAATCCCCAAGCCAAGAATTAGCAAGAGTACGTTGGTTTGTAGCCCAATCTGGCTGAGGGCAATGATTATGCCAACTGTCCATATTATCCAAGAACCAAAACCCGTGGCTTGGAAAAGCGCGGACCCGCTTGCGCGTGCAAGTGTGCGCCTAGCAACGAGAACATAAACCCGGTCTACTGCAGCAGTCACGATCAATACGACGCCGAATAATATGATGTTGAAAATGAGCGATTCAGTTACGTTGACCAAATCCTTCTCGTCCTAGCTTGCAAAGAGCTCCTCACTCTTCTGTACATCCTCGGCGGGGCCGATTACATAGATCTGGTCTCCGAGTTGAAGTTGCGGATCCGACTCAACTGGAAAGAAGCGTTTTCGCCTAACGAAGGCGCATATTCGCGATAGGCCCGGCATCTTGATTTCCGATAGTTTCTTGCCTATCACTGGCGAGTTCGAAGACAAATCTATTCTGTATAGCCTGCAGTCGGTGATTCGGTCGTGGAAGATGGAGCTGACTCCGGCTTTGATTACTATGTTTTCAATAAGACTAAGAACCTCCTCCTCTGGGCAAACGACTTGGTCAGCGCCCGCGTCGACTAAGGTCTGAATCTGTTTAGGGCTGTTTGAGAGAGCGAGAACGAATGGTACGCCGAAGTCCTGCTTTGCGAAGTTCGTGGCCTTGGCGTTGACCCTATCATCATCAGTCACGGCCAGTAGAATGTCAGCTTCACCAACATCTGCCTCTTGCAAGATTCTCTTCGAGGCGCCGTCGCCGACGAAAATGGCTACATCCATTCTTTTGGAGAGCGCTTGAGCGATCTTCGAGTTCTTTTCTATAACAATCACTTTTTCGCCCCGTTTCGACAGTCGGTCTGCTAGGGGCGCACCCACGGCTCCTGCACCGACTATGACAACCCGCAACTAGTTGACTCTCTTCCCGAGCAGCAAGCACTTTCCGGAATTCGATTGGGGACTAGATTAGGCTAGCGTTCATACAGGAAATACGCCGTAGCGGCGTTTTCATAACTGAAAAACTGATGCCGCTCTGGGAGGAGAAATGCGTTGACGGCTTCCCCAGAATCGCTTGATATGTCCTATGTTAGGAATGGCGAGCAAAGCTACCCGTTCATCACTCAAGGCGACAACCCCATTCAAGGCCATGATGGAGTAGGCATTGCGAGTGGTTGCTTCGTTCCTTCGGGATCGGTTGATGTTAGTGTTGATACCTCCACTGATGCCCAGACGAATAGTGGACATATTGCGGTAGTCCTACTGGATTATGGCAATTCACCAATAGTCGGCACAACCCCAGCGTCAGTGGACATCACAAGCACTGTACCACCATCCGGCCTGCTCTATGTAACAATCCACTTGGATTACGGTCTCAAGGGTCTATTCTACGGAAAGGACACAAACAACAACGCTGTAGATCCGTTATCGATAGCCACGATCATCATCCCCGAGGGAGTCTCGTACACATTTGAGGCCAGGGACACATCGCTTTCAGACTCTCAGACTCTCACGAGCACGAACGCCTTCAAGCATGACCCAGGCATAGCAGGAGTCGTTCTAAACACTGATGGCACTCCAATGCCAAACGTAAAGGTCCAGATCCTCGACTCGAAGGGGAAGGTTCTGGCGACATTACTTACAGACAATGATGGAGCCTATCAGTGGCAGTACAAGTACACGGGCAAGCCCACCTCATTCACAGTCAAGTTACCAGACTACAACCTGAAGACAACTGTCACCTTCAAGTCCAACGGGTTCATCGTAGTGAACTTCCAGCTACGCAACACAATAACCGTAATCAGCAAATGGTTGTAGGCACGAAAGGCCTTCAACCATCTCTCTTCCCTTTTTCAAGCATCCTTTGGAATAATGTTAGCTAATTGTCTCGGTTCCAAGGAAGACAAAATGAGGTATAAGAGAGCTATCGGGTTCATTTGTGGTTTCTTTGAAGCGAGGGCTGTCACAAGCTGGCGAAGGCTGTCGTTATTTGGCTTTCAATTCGAAACTCTGGGGTGGCCTGTAACGCGCAAGCGGCCAAAACAACCTGGCTGAGAGGTATTTCTTGCGGTATAACTCAGTAAGCCGCTACTTATCCTCATCTGATGTGAGCGGGAATGCCTTCATCTTCCGTGTAACGTCCGCTATTGTTACTTCAACGGATGCGTCCTTCAGCACATTTCGAACCCAGTCCCTACTCGCATCTCGCGTAGAAACGAAGAGCCTACCATTCACGTCGACTACAAACCAAATGGTTGTCTGATGCTTCCTTCCTGACATCCTTCCAGTCGTTGTGATCCTAAGGGTCTGCTGCTTCTCATAGCCCATCAGCCATCCTGCGCTCATCTGAAGCCTACCCAGTTCGTCGTCTCGAACCAGCCGCAATACAGCCGACCTCATTCGAGGGATATAACGAAACCTTAAGAGCGGAGGCCACAGGGAGCCAGCTCCAGCCGTACTCTTGACACCAGAAACCCATGGGGGGTTCCGCAAACTTCCCTTTGAAGTGGTTGGACAACGCAGCGTCGTTTTTCTTCGCGAGACAACGTCAGTAAACACAACCATCAACACACAATTCTAGTAACCTTCACCATCATCAGAAACCAGCTGGGTACACTACGTCACTGTATTGCTCTCTTTTTTCTCGAAGTGCTCTGCCACTATGTAGGCCTGAACATCACCGCCTTCATTACTAGGGTGGTGTAGATTGGTTGCCAGAATGTGAAAGTCACTCGGTAAATCTTGATCTCTTCAGGGGCACCAAGCAATAAGGGCAGAAGGGTTGAAACTCAGTGAACGAGTATCTACACTTAGGGCAGTACCACCCCATGAGGGCCTTGCCTCAGGAATCTACTCTGTCACTTCATGCGGTTAAACATTGACGAGACAAAGAACAAGAATGGTAGCCAGCGTTGCATTAGTAACTATGCTGATCTGTGATGACTAAAGTAAGAAGAAACGTTCTCTTGTGTAACGCATGCCCGAAGATAACGTGTATGATGAATTGAGGCAGAGGTTTTTAGCGGGCTCCTAGGAATACGTGGTATGGCGGTGCCCTGATGAAGAAGCGGCATTTTTTCGTTGCAATTGACTTCTCGAAGTACAAGGGGAGATATGTTGCCATAGTTGGCAAGCGAATCGTCGCGAGTGGAAGTGATGCAGAAAGAGTCTGGTGGCAGGCAAAGAAGAAACATCCGAAGGCACAACCCGAGCTCCTTAAAGTCTCGAAGGGCGAAACGCTCGTGCTATTGATATGCGGTTAGAGTTCCCCTACGTCAAAGAGAGATCCACCATTTTCGGTGCTGTCTCGCGTCCAGTTGCAAGGGTCGTTTTGGAAAGGAGGTTCCCACACTGGATGTACGTTGACTCAGGCGCCGACATCAGCTTGATCCCTCTTTCTGTCGGAAGGCTGATAGGGCTGCGGCGAAGGAAACGTGATGTGCCCGAAAGGATCTTTGGTGTGGGGCGGTCTTCGGTCCCAATTTTAATAAGGCGAATATCGATTGGTTTAGGATCGGTGGAGTTTCGCGCCCGAGTGGCTTGGAGCCAGAAAGAAGGCGTTCCCCTGCTCCTCGGTAGAATGGATGTCTTCCAGAAGTTCGATGTAACTTTCAGAGAGAAAGCGCGCGTAACTGTCTTCTCTTCATAGATACCTTGTCCGAGCCGTTTCCTGTTTTGTTGGAAGTTTGACAGTGCTTCCTGTAGTTCTGGGACGGCGTCTGGTCTTGGCGTGACCTGTTACGAACTTGGAAAGTCCTGCTCCAAGCTCTATCTGGGGCTTCGCCTCGGGAGGCAATTCACTTCGAAGGGGGAAATTAACAAGGCCACAGCTAGAACCAGAGAAACAGATGCGGGGCCGAGTCCTTTCTTCTGGAGAAACTGAGTTATTAAGAAGCGGTCATCATCCGACCATCGTGGAATATGAGGCTAGATATAGCGATCTTGAATGGATTTCTGATTGACGGTGCAGGAAATCCCTGGTACAGAGCTGACGTTGGCGTACTGGAAAACAGAATAGTGAGGGTCGGGAGAATTAGCAAGGATGATGCTGGAAAAGTCATTGATGCAACTGGCTCTTATGTAACTCCCGGCTTCATCGATGCGCATTCACACTCGGATCATTCATACGTGGTTCACCCCAAAGCCGATAGCATGGTCCGACAGGGCATCACGACCGAAGTCGTGGGCAACTGTGGGACATCAGCATATCCGCTCAAGGGCAAAG
>CAZYOZ010000043.1:0-14976 GCA_964649235.1 uncultured Candidatus Bathyarchaeia archaeon | reverse complement strand
TTCGCGAGCCTCAGAGCCTACATAGTCACACGGCTGCTGCTGCTACTTCCGATGCTTCTCATAGTGCTGACGCTGGTCTTCCTAATCATTAGGGTCCTGCCCGGCGACCCCGTCCTCGCCGTTCTCGGCCCGAAGGCAACCGAACAGGATAGAGCGCGGCTCAGGGAACAGCTCGGCCTCAACAAGCCCCTGCCCGTTCAGTACTTCGAGTATCTCAACGGAATCGCCAGGGGGGACCTCGGGCTATCGATGATATTCGGTAGAAGGCCGGTCATCGACGAAATCTGGGACAGGTTCCCAGCCACCCTAGAGCTCGCCAGCTACTCGTCCCTCGTCGCGTTAGCTCTTGGCCTATTTGCTGGTTCAACGGGTGCTCTCTCAAAGAAACGCAGAGTGGACGCAGCCTCTAGGCTGTACGGAATCATCTCGTATTCCTTCTTCATTCCTTGGCTGGGAATCATGCTGCAGCTTGGACTGAGCGTTGGGCTCGGGCTCTTCCCCGTTTCAGGACGTATAGAACCAATGATGGCCCCAACCAAGATTACTGGTCTCTACACGGCCGACAGCCTTCTAACAGGAAACTTGCCAGCCTTCGCCAACGCGCTCTGGCACCTTCTACTTCCCTCACTCACACTCGGAGTCGTAATCTCTGGCATTTACGCAAAATTGAGCAGGTCAAGTTTCTCGGAAGTTCTTGTTCAGGATCAAATCCTGGCCGCCCGGGCTAGAGGAATTCCGGAACCAGCAATCTTCCGCAATCATGTGCTACGAAACGCCCTGGTTCCTCTTCTAACAATGATGGGGCTTCAGTTCGCATTGCTGTTGGGAGGAACCGTGCTGACTGAGGCGACCTTCTCGTGGCCTGGCATGGGTTACCTGATCTTTGAGAGAATTCTCTACAGGGACTACACCACCATACAGGGAATCCTAGTCTTCTTCGCCCTTCTCGTTGCCTTCGCGAATCTCATAGTCGATGTGGTCTACGCGTACGTTGACCCAAGAATCAGGTTCTAGCCATGGCGTCAGTAAAATTCTCGAGATTCCTGTCGTCAATTTCCTTAGGGAGAGGCTCAGCGCGATATTTCGTCTATTCGGGCGGGGCGCTCGTTGCTTTTGTTTTGGCGATTGCCGTCTTAGCGCCCTTCATGACACCATTTGACCCAACGCGCACAGTAGGAGAACGATTGCTCGCTCCGTCACTCTCTTACCCCCTAGGGACGAACAGTTTGGGGTACGACATGTACAGTCGCACCCTCTTCGGCGCGAGAACAGTCCTGTACACGGTCTTCCTGTCTACTTCCCTCTCGATGCTCGTTGGAGTCTTTCTGGGGCTGTTCTCGGGTTACTTCGGGGGATACAAAGACAGAATCTTAACGATCTTCATGGACAGCATGTACTCCTTCCCAGACATTGTGTTGGCGATAGCCGTCTCCATCGCTCTCGGGCCCGGGCTCTACAATGCGGCAGCAGCCATCGCTGTCGTCTACATCCCCACATACTTCCGCATGGTACGCGGCCAAGCTCTCGTGATCCGTGAACAGACGTACACTCTTGCCGCAAAGATGATGGGAGGCAAGTCTGTGGACATCATGGTGCGATATGTTCTTCCAAACCTCCTGCCCGTTGTGGTTGTCGTCTTTACGCTGAACGTTACGGACGCCATCTTGACTCAAGCAGCGCTAAGCTATCTAGGCCTCGGGGTCATCCCACCCACCCCTGATTGGGGGGCTGACCTTCGCGCCGGGCAAGTCTACTTGCCTTCGGGCTACTGGTGGGTTGTAACCTTCCCCGGCCTAATGATCATGCTTCTCACAGTAGGCTTCAGCCTGCTGGGAGAAGGGTTAAGCGACCTCCTGAATCCACGCATCGCAAGAAAGTAGAATCACATCACTCGGACACGACTCGGAATGTTGCCCTGAAAATCAAATCAGGGCTTTATGAATCGCGCTGCAACCAGAACACTTCAGCCAGGTGCGATGTATTGGAAGTCTACGCAGCAATCAAGACCATACGGGCGGTACGCCAGTTCGAACAGAAAGAAGTCAGCGGCGAGATCAAAAAACGAATCTTGGAGGCAGGTCGCTGGGCTGGAAGTTCAAAGAATACGCAACCGTGGCATTTCATTGTCCTCAGTAAGCGGGAAACTCTCAACCGACTAGCAGAATGCGGTTACTATGCGAGCCACCTGCGGGAAGCAGCTTTCGCAATCACCGTCGTCTCCGAACCGCGCAGCGACTTCGACTGTGGGCGCGCCATTCAGAACATGATGCTGGCCGCGTGGGGTCATGGGGTGGGGTCGTGCATAGCTTCGATGCATCGCGAAACGGGCGCGAAGAGAGTATTGGGTATCCCGGGTAACCTGAAACTGCAGCAGGTCATCTCGTTTGGTTACCCTTCCCTTGGCGTCACCCCGACCATTGAAGGCAAGCCATTAAGAGACGTTCTTCCGTCGTTAGGCCGCAAACCCCTCAGCCAGCTAGTTCATCACGATAAATGGTAAACTAGCACACAAGATAGTCAAGGTGTCAACGATTCGATCTCAGTCTCCGCGTAGATCACGCACACACCGACACGAGACTTCGAATTTGGTTGCAGCATTAATCCGCGCAAAAGCATAAGGAAAGAATCGAGTCGACGCAGAGAAGCAACGGTCTCTACTTCTGTTTCTTTTTCTTCTTTACCTGCCTAGGTTTTCCCATTTTACTTTCTCCAATTATATGTTGCGACAACCGTATCTTAATGTTGCCGGAAAACCGTACGCGCGAATTACTCAACCTCATGATCAGAACATTCAGCGCTGATGCTGCTTTAGTTAGCCTTCATCGGTGACGGCGATTTCTAGCGTCCCTATTCTGAGTGCGCTGCCATTGCCTTTTTCTCCCGGTCTCAATCCTTGTTCTACCTGATGGTCGGAAACCCAAATCCTTCCGGTATTGCTCCATCTGAGCATAGAAGCTCGAGTAGCCGTTCTCATCGCTGGCCAGCGCTGATATTAGCTCGTTCAGCTTCATTCTTACTGCGTCAGAAACGTTCTCATCCCATGCTTTCGAATACACGCCATATGCGATATGAAACTTGAAATCGTCAGCTCTGTCAATCTGCAGCTTAGAATGACTCTTGGTTTCTGAAGCCTCTTCTGCCATACGCTAGACATCCCTTTGAACGCGGTCTACTAGAATTGTCGTATTTAGGTCGTCCTGACTCTGTTCACGCTTCCTTTGAGAAAGGAAAGTACAACATGAATGATTCTGGGTCCCAAACGGAGAGAATCTCGGTGCGACGGTCCAAGTGAACACCATTAATCCCACACAAATGACGACTGCGATGGTTTCGTCAGCTCTTTCTTCCTACCATTTGTAGATGGCCTGCAAAGTTCACAAGCGACCTGTTTGTGCAGTTGTCCAATTCGATTCTCAAGAGTATTGCACGTGTTTTCGGGTTCATCCTCAATCTCTTCTCAACACGTTTATTCACATGATGCACGAAAACAGGAGCACCAATCACTTCAACAACTTCCAAACCCGCCTGCTCAAAATACTTCGCCAGCTCTTCCCAAGTAAGACTTTATTGTGGATGCCCGAACTCATGTGAGATGTTCGACTTCAAAAGTTGCTGAGCTTTCTTAATCTGTCCTCTTCCAATGAATTCGGGGACTCGACGATATTTCGTGTCTAGCGTCACGACAATATGTGCGTGCCTCTTTGTGACCCTAGCAAGCTCCGTTATAGCTTGTTGCGGTCTTAGGCAGTAGGATACAGCATCGTACTGAGAGAAGACATATTCGAATGTGTCCGATTCTAATCCTTTCATGTCTGTGATATCTGCTTTGATGAACTGCGCGTTCACTCTTCTGTTGAGCTTCGAGAATTTCTCCTGTGCTTGATTTAGCATTCCCCGCGATATGTCTGCCAAGACGATGTTCTTGTATCCGAGCTTTGCGAACTGGATTGACCAATCTCCAGTGCCAGCGCCGGCCTCGAGAATAAAACAAGACTTCTTTTTGGGCACGTACTTCTTTAGGAAATGCCAGGTGATCTCGTCTGCGAAGTAGAGGTCGTATGTCGGGTTGCTTGGAGAAAAATCTGTAGGCGAATATCTTGACGCCTGCTTATCGTAAAAGAGCTCGACCTTTGACTTCGCCAAAACTAACAGCTCGTGTCCAGAATCAAGGCTAAGTTAGCTTTTGGAATTTGTGTGTGTGCTTCACTGGTGCGCACCGTGCTGGCCACACATGAGGAACTCTAGTTTCCTGTTGTACGTCGCTCAACCAGAGTGCCTTCATCATCGTGCCTGGTCATTGAGCTTGGCTCTTCGTGCCGTGGAATCCCATAGTGAAGGCAGGTCATTGATTTTCTTCCAGCCTTCACCCTCATTGACTTCTTCCACCGATAACTCGTCAAGAGCCATCCCAAAGGGACGCATGCGGGATATCTCACCTGAGCTCAGGCGATCCGAGAGCTCTCTCAGAAGTGCGTTGACGGATTTTGCCTTCACTAGGTACCTAGCCATACCACCACCAAACCATTCAACGCGTTCAGTCAATCAGAATGAAAATCCTTCCTTGGAGGGTTCATGAGGACAGGCTAACGGCGACTTTGCGATTCACTCATAAAGCCCCTTCAGTACTTCCGCCGCCATTAAGGAGTCGGAGCTGCTTTGACCACCGTTGATTTGGGCAAGTTGCCCCGCTGGGATCTGTCTAACATCTATACCAGCCTAGAATCTGAAGCTTTCAAGAAAGCCATCGCCCACCTCAATCAGCAAACGAACGACGTCGATGCTCGTCTGGTTTCACAAAAGGTTGGCCGAACTCAAGAGCTGATGCCTGCACTCGATGACTCGCAAGTCAAGAATGCCATAGACGGATACTTGGTTCGGATGAACAGCGCTCTGCGACTATACGAGACTCTGTATGCCTATGTACAGTCTTTCGTTACCACAGACTCGTACAATAACACTGCCAAGCGACTGGAGTCAGAGCTGGAGCTCGTCGCTGTTCGGCTGCGAAAACTGGAAGTACGGTTTCAGGGGTGGTTAGGGCTTGTGGCCAACAAGCTTCCTTCGATGTTGAAGCAAGAAGGGCAGACTATGACACACGGGTTCTACCTGCAGGAAACAGCGGACCAAAGTCGCTACCTGATGACTGAGGCCGAGGAATCCTTGGCCGCAGAACTGGAGCTGAGCGGTGGAAACGCGTGGAGCAAGCTGCAAGGAACCATCTGGTCTCAGCTCACCGTCCCCTTTGAGCGAAAGGGAAAAGTGGAGAAGCTCCCGATCACTGCGATAATCAACCTTGGCCACGACTCGGACCCGGAAATACGGAAGCGGGCCTACGAAGTAGAGTTGGCTGCATGGGAAACTGTTCGAGAACCTCTTGCCTCATGTCTGAACGGAATCAAGGGTTTCGTGATTACACTGAACAAGCGCCGAGGCCGAGTTGATGCTCTTCACCATGCACTAGACCAAGCCCGCATAGACCGTGATACGTTGGAAACGATGTTTAGGGCAATACAGAATTCTTTCCCCGTGTTTCGGCGGTACCTGAGGGCGAAAGCAAAACGCCTAGGCCACGATTCACTACCTTGGTGGGACCTTCAGGCACCAGTAGGAAAGAATGAGCGGCGCTACTCCTGGGACGAAGCGAGACGCTTCATCCTAACTCAATTCCGCACCTTCAGCGAGCGCCTCGCAAACCTTGCCCAACGCGCTTTCGACAAGAACTGGCTCGACGCCGAACCCCGGGACGGCAAAAGGGGAGGAGCATTCTGCATGGAGGTGCCAGCCGCAGACGAATCACGAATCTTGTCCAACTTTGATGGCTCGCTCGACGAAGTTTCTACACTCGCCCATGAGCTGGGCCATGCGTTTCATAACGAATGCCAAGTCGGAAAGACTACCCTGCAAAAGCGCACGCCCATGACACTGGCCGAGACAGCATCAACCTTCAACGAGATCCTAATCACAAACGCGGCCTTGGCGTCCGCTTCAAGCCCAGAAGAGGAACTTTCCATTCTAGAAACTCGGCTGATGGGGGTGACTCAGGTCAATGTCGACATTTACTCACGCTTTCTATTCGAGAAGGAAGTCTTCGAACAGCGCGAAAAATCCGAACTCTCAGCGGACGACTTCTGCGAGATCATGCTCCGCAACCAGAGGGCGGCCTACGGCGATGGGCTCGACGGGCGCTATTTGCACAAGTACATGTGGGCGTGGAAACCCCACTACTACAGCACAACCCTTTCGTTCTACAACTTCCCCTACGCCTTCGGCTTACTCTTCGGCACAGGTCTATACGCCGTCTACCAAGACCGCGGCCGATCATTCGTCAGCGACTACGAATCCCTGCTGGCCGACACCGGTGAAGCAACACCTGCAGAGCTGGCGGCACGCTTCGGCATCGACATTCGAAAGCCAGATTTCTGGGATAGCAGTCTAAAAATCATCGCTGAGCAAATCAAACGCTATCTGGAATTATAGACTCACAATTTCAATCTCTGAGGACTGGTGCTGTCAAACATCGTGGTCCGCCGGCTCCTCGAACCAGCTCTGAGCCCTCGATTTCGATGAAATCAACGCCGTTCATGGTGAGCTCACGTCTAACCCTTGAGTTGCCTGCGTAACCAACAACCTTCCTCGGGCTGATGGCTATCACGTTGGTTGCTCGTCTCTTCCTCTCATAGTCAGTCACTTCAATCAGCCTCATACCAAACCCTCGGAGACACGTGTATACCAAGATGCGTCCGGTGAGCTTTCCTTCCTCGTAGATTCTTGCAGAACACCTAATCGATCTCGGGTGCACTAGGGCCAAGTCACGGTCCACTAACATCATCGTTCCATCCAGATGAATCACCCACGGAGGCAACGGAATGGCAACGACTCTACGCAACCCCGATTTCATTGCCGCATTGAGCAGCTGCTGAAATCCACTGCGATTTGTCCTGTTTCCGACGCCGAGGAGCAGGGTGTCCTCGTCGAGGAAAATTAGGTCGCCGCCTTCTAACGTTCCCGGCGCGTTCACCCTCATCAGTCTCCTTAGGCCAACCTGTTCTAGGGCTACCTCAGCGATTTCCGGTTCCCTCCTCCTAACTGGGTTACCCATTCTCATGGTGATTGGGCCCTTTGTTGTGACAGCCACAAGATCCCTTGTATAGGTCAGATTCGGAAGGCCTCCCGCCATCTTGAGTATGTCAGGTTTCTGGGACAGAAGCTCTGTTACGAGTAGTACTTGAACTCCTTCCGAGCGTAGGGTTCTGACGAGATTCTCGTGTTGTCTTTGGAATTCTTCTTTGTCGACGGCGTCTTCGAATAGGAATTTCCCGTAGCTCTTGGGGCTGATGAGGTCGATCTCTCTGCCTGGGGAGTGCATTAAGACAGTGCGGAGGCGGCGGTACTCTGGGTAGCACCAGCCCAATCGACTATCCTGCCTGCACTAGTCTAGGAGGGTTCTTGTAGTCACGGCCGTGGAAACCTTCATGTCCTTCTGTGCAAGTTGATCCATTAGGATTCTGTAGTTTCGGCCTACGAATGTTGTCTCGGGTGGTGCGATGCCTTTCTGGGTGATGGTGTTATTCGCCAACATCATCGCGGCAATGGCGCCCGTGTATGCCGTGGTGCGGGCCATCGAAGTTACATGCTCCCTCTCGTCATAGTGATCCACCATCTCGTACGTGTATCGCCTCTCTGACTCGTTCTTCTTCCCCTTGACGACCACCCGCAGAAGCGTTACATCCCTTTCCTTCCCGAGCATTATCTTCGGCCCGAGAACGGCGGACAGAAACTCGCGTGGTCTTATTTTCAGGCTCCTAAACTCCACAAGTTCATTGGAGAGTAGGCCCGTCTCAATGAGAGTTCTGATCTGTTGTGCATGACCGCGGTAGCGAACAGTCTTCTCATCCATTACCTTGACACGGCCTCGCATAGTGTAGATCAATGAAGCGAGACCATCGGTGAGGAAGGCCTCCATGTCCTCGAAAGGTCTGGGAAAACTGATCGGCTCTACTTCAGTTAGTGCTCTGGTGATCTTGATCTTCCCGTCCTGAACGATTCTTACCGTTCTGTCGGCGTACATGCCGAGGACTGATTCTAGCGAGAAGACGACCCTATAGTTTAGCGGCGGCTTCGGGGTTTGGGGAATTCCGCCCACGTAAATATGAATCTCATCCACGGAGTCTAATTGTCTTGCGGCTTCGCCAGCTAGTATCTGTGCAAGCCCGGGGGCTACGCCGCAACCAGGGATGAGGGTGATTCCCGCTTTCTTGCATTGAGTGTGCATTTTCATTTGTTCGTCTTCGAAGGACAGGTCTGCTGCGCTAACGCCGGCGTCGGAGGTCGCCTGGTCTGCGGTAAGGGCGAGGCTATGAGGCAGCGCGATGAGTGCCGAATCATAGCCCTTGAGCGATTCTGCTAGGGCGTTTCTGTCGGCGACATCAAGCTGGCGCAGCATGAGTTTGTTGTTTCTCACCCACTTGGCTGTCTTCCTGAGCCTAACCCGGTCCTTGTCCACCAGCTGGACCCATTTGACTTCCTTTCTTTCGGCAAGATACTTCGCGGCGGCTGAGCCCATCAACCCCGAGCCTAGGACGGCGATCTTCAAAGGAGGCCCTCCTCAGTTCTTTTTGTGAGAAGTGAGCCGGCAGCATAATAGTCCTCGCTGGCTTTGCTCGCGATTTCCTCTGCAGCCTTCTGCGCGTCCTCCAAGACTCTATCTTCCCGCATCGTGAGTACTCTGCGGTTCTCCATCACGACCTTCCCGTCAATTATGACCGTTTGAACCTCGCTCCCGTTCGCGCTGTAGACCAAGTTTGAGGCAATGTTCCTAACCGGCTTCGTCAGAACCGGAACGGTCTGAGGCGTCTTCAAGCCAACGAGTACCAAGTCAGCCTTCTTGCCCGGCTCTAAACTTCCCAGACTCCTCTCCAATCCTAATGCCTTAGCAGCTTCTATTGTAGTCAACCGAAGTGCCTTCCACGCTGGCAGCGCGGTTGGATCTCGGCTCCGCACCTTATTCAGCAATGCCGCCATCTTCATTTCCCTGAACATGTTCGAGCAGTTGTTGTTCCCGCAAGCTTGGTCGCTTCCCAGTGCCGCAGCGTAACCTCCAAACTCCAGGAATTGCCAGACAGGTGATACAATTCCGTCTATGAGCGCAATTGCGCTCGGACAAGATAGCATCCTGACACCTCTTTCTGCTATGAGGCGAAGCTCGTCGTCGCTGGCACCGTGGCAGTGAACACCCATCAGATTCGGGCGCAGGAAGCCGATTTTGTCCAAGAATTGGACGGTTGACAGTCCATACCTCGCTTGCATCTGCGCGCTTTCGCGCGCACCCTGGGCCAAATGAAAGTGCATGAGCAGATTCCTCTCGGCAGCAATCCCTTTCATTCGAAGAAGTAGCTCCTTGCTCATCATATCCGCTGCGAGCGGACCCAGACAGCAGGTTATTCTACCGTTTGCTTTCCCATGCCAATGCTCTATGAGCCGCAGATTTTCCTGAAGCTCTCTTTCCCCAACTTGGGGATCGAAGTCGTAGAGCACCTTGCCCCCGCGTCCTTCTTCAAGTGAGCCAATCTCGCTTACGCTACTGGCAAGATTGCCTCTAACGCCGGATTTGCTGTAGACTTTCGCAGCCACGGATTCCATGAAGGGGCCGTAATCGCCGAATAGTGTGGTGCCTGCCTTCAGCCCCTCAAGCAGATGAAGCCTCGCTGCCTTGACGGCAGCCTCCTCGTTGATGTGTTTCTCGAAGGGTTCGACTGTGCGGATCATCCACTCCGATTCGGGAACATCTTGAGCTTCTCCTCTGAAGAGGCTCAGGTGGCTGTGGACATGCGCGTCGATGAACCCCGGTAGGACAGCTTTGCCTCTGGCGTTGATCTTCTTCCTGGCCCGGCGGGCGGTTTGCGGGATCTTTCCGGATTTGCCTACCGCCACAATCTTGCCATCATCGATCGCGACACTTCCGTCTTCAATCATGCCAACGCCGGATCCGACCATCGTGAGAACAAAGCCATGCTCAATCAGAAGGTCTACCATTTTCTGGCACCTAGGCTAACGGCTCTATTACAGCTTCGGTGATGCGAAGCCCTCGCCTTGACATCTCATCGAGGAAGCGCCGTGCTTCTTCAGCGTTGCATCCGATTTTACTGGCGTGAATCACGCCTCTCTCCTCTACTTCGCCCCGCCCAATCATCTGGCTCAGAATTGAGCATGGGTAGGCTGTTGTGCGTCCCATGGCACTCACCTGCCTCTCGTTATCGTAAAAGTCAACCAGCTCATAGACAAGCCGTACCTTCTTTCCGCCCTTGGTTCCGCCTACCTGAACCCTTTCGACCACCGCGTCTCCTTCACCTTCTTCATACTGCAGCATTCTGTTGCCAAGCTCAACAAAGAAATCCAAAGGAGAAATCTCGCATTGTCCTATTTTCACCCGTTCAGTACTAGTAAGGCCTAACCCAATGAGCTTGGCCCAGATATCGCAATGGCCCTTCCACCGAACCGTCTTGTTCCAAGCATTCTTCACCTCCTTCAGAGCAAGATGCTCGATCGTGTCGAAGGGCGCGCTCGTGAAGAAAGCCTCACATTCGCCCACTGGTTCGGGAAAGATTATCGTCTCTGGGTTTCGCGGCCCGGTTAGTTTCTCGACCTCAACCACTCGGCCGTCCCGTAGTATTCTCGCCTTTCCAATGTTGGTTTGTACGGCGCCTCTCCAGTACCATCCGACCTTGTAGCGTAACGGATTGTTGTATCCTGGAGTGTTCTTCTGCGGGAAGCCTCCACACCACGAATAGATCTCCTCAATCCTATCCAACTTCTTCGCTGCATGCCCCTCCAGGATCCTGTCGATGCCCGGATCCAACCCGCAGGAAGGAACTATCGCTACACTAGCTTGCTTGGCCTTTCTATCGAGTTCAAAGATTTCGGGTGGAGTCCCGCCAACATCAACCATACCCACCCCAGCTTCTACGGCAGCTTTGGCTACGCGAACATTAAGTTCCGAAATCAGAGTACTGGCCACAACGTCGACTCCATCCTCCATTAGCTTGACTAACTTCTCATGGTCAGTTACGTCGATGCGCTCTGCTCTTACTCTGTTCTGCCAGCCCATCTCGGAAACATAGTGTCGCAATGTCTGGAAAGCCAAATCGCCCGCAACGATTTCTGACACATGACTTTCGACCAGATCCTTGAGAAGCGCAGAGCCAATTTTTCCTATTCCGAGAGCAAGAATTTTCACAGTTGTCTCCGTCGTAGGCTTGAATGTTTCGATTTATGCCTTGTCTATGGAAAGTATGTTTTCTCGGGAAACTTGTCGCGTTCGAAAACGCAGGATGTTCGACTGTTGTCCAGTCGTCTAGGACTTTATGCCGAGGTACAGCTGGCCAAGCTCAGGGTGCGCTAGCAATTCCTTCGATGGGCCATAGAAGGCCACGGAACCATTCACCATCAGGCATGCCTGATCACTCATTTCCAACGCCTTTCGCGCACTCTGCTCTACCATCAGTATCGTCAAACCGAATTCATCTCTCAGCTGCCTTATCTTGTCGAAAACCTGGGTGGCAAGTTTCGGAGCCAGATTTCCGGTCGGCTCATCCAACATCACCAAAGAAGGCTCGCGGATCAAAACCATGGCCAAAGACAGCATCTGCCGTTCTCCTCCGCTGAGTGTCCGGGCCTTGTGGTCGATGTAGTCCTTGAGGATAGGGAAGAACTTCAAAACGCCGTTGACTCTCGTCTCCGCTTCGCTCCTGTCCAACATGAAGCACGCCATCAGAAGATTCTCCTTCACGGAAAGCTCAGTGAAGATGTTCTCGACCTGAGGCAGGTACGCGATACCCAGCTTCGCTACCTTGTGTGGTCTCATCGAGGCTATATTCTTCCCTTGAAAGACAATCGAACCTGAATAGACTTTCGTCATGCCAAGAATCGTCTTGAGAAGCGTAGACTTTCCGCTTCCGTTGGGCCCTACGATCGCTGTAATAATCTTCGGCTCCACCTTAAGACTTACATCAAAAAGAACATGCGCGTTGCCGTATCCCGCCGAAATGTGATCGACTTCCAACAGTGACATTCTAGCCGCCTAGATAGGATTCTATGACCTGGGGGCTGGCGACAACCTCGGACGGCGGCCCATCAGCAATTATTCTTCCAAGGTGCATCGCATAAGCGTGGTCCACGTATCCAAGGGCGATGTCCAGCCTATGTTCAACAATGAGGAAGGTGACGCCTAACTCCTTTCTAACCGAGAGAAGGTGCTCGAAGATTTGGTGGGCAATTTTTGGGTTGACGCTCCCCGCGGGCTCGTCCATCAAGATGATCTGAGGGTCGCTCATCAATGCCCTTCCGACTTCTACGAGCTTCAATTGTCCACCGCTGAGCGTGTCCGCTGGCTGGTTCCAGAGCGGGGTCATGTCCAACAGATCTAGGGTCTTGAAGGCTTTCTCAACCATCCCCTCTTCCTGTCTGCGCCATCTGGACCGAAACGGCGCGGACAAGATGCGTTCTCCCATCTGGTCCCTTGCGGCCGCAAGCAGGTTTTCCAGTACATTCAATTTTCGAAACAAAGATGGTATCTGGAAGGTTCTGACGAGCCCGGCCCTGTACATTTCGTGTGGCAGATGACCTGTCATATCTCTCTTGTTCAGAATTACTTGGCCACCATCCGGTTTGTATATCCCCGAGATAACATTCATCAGCGTTGTCTTGCCGCTTCCGTTCGGCCCAATCAATATCGTCAGGGTCTTTTGTTTCAGAGAGATTGATACTTCGTTTACGGCGATGAGACTTCCGAAGGCCTTGGTTAGATTGTGTGTGGCAAGTATCTCCTCAGGCATAGACATATTTTCCTTGAACGAGAGGATGCTGGCCTCCTTCAAAAAAAGAGGGTAGAGAGGTTATCGTATGTATGGTGGTACCCATGTCACTGAATCGGTTTCTTCGCTGTAGTACCCGACGATTACCCAGTCTAGCGGTCTTGTCTGTTCTGTGGCTCCCGGTAAGCCAGCAGTTGGCATTATTGCCTGTATCTCGTAAGGCGCGAAGGCGCGGTCTCCTGCCTCATCGAGTATAGTCCACCCCGTCATGCCGAAGTAGTGACTTGCGACTTCAGGCAAGGCATTCTTTATGGCCTCTCCATCATAGGCGCCGGCCTGAAGCGTGGAGAGGGTTGCCAAGAACACTGCGTCGTACAGGGCATAGTTGTAGGAGCCTGGAATACTCTCTCCTGTGGCCGCTCTCCATCTCTGGTCGAAGCTCGCCTGATTCGGAGCCTGCGCTGTAGTGTAGATTGTCATTGGCGACCAGAGTTTGTAGAGCAGTTCTCCATAAACGTCTCTGAGTCTCGGCGACCCTATGTTGCCGTCGCTTCCAAACCACCTGACGCTGGTCAATGCGGGGTTGTCTTTGACCGCGGTGAACAGAGCAATGCCATCCTCGTCAAAAGCTAACTGCAGCACACCCGTGGAATTGCTAACGCCGAACTTGTCCACAATGCTTGCAAGTTGGAGAGCTTCCGCCGAAAGGTCCTTCGCTGAGGGGTCGTAGCGAACGGAATCTAACGTGCCTCCGAGCTCCGTCCATCGGGTTTTGAAGGCGTCGAACAGTCCATCGCCCCAAGCGTCACCTCTGACTACTACTGCTGCGTTTCTCACGCCTGATTCCCACATGATCCGGGCTATGGCTTTGGATTGGTGAAGGTCCGTTGGGACCAATCTGAAAATGTAGTCTCCGGGAATTGCGAGTGGCGGAGCTGTGGACGCGTAGCTTATCTGGACTATTTTCTTGTCGTTGACGAAGGTCTGGGTGGCTCTGATGTCGAGGCTGAGGTACGATATGATGACCTTGATGCCTTTTGCCGCTAGGGCCTGAGTGGCAGCTAACGCCCCGTCGCCTGTTGTCGCAGTGTCTTCCAGAAAGACCTTAACCGTATAAGGAAAGCCTGCGGTCTTCAGGTAGGCATTCATATCGTCCTGAGCTATCAGTGCCGTCTGCCTGTACAGTGGCCCCAAGTCGGAGAGCTCACCGGTTAGCGTTATGAGAACACCGAGGGGGATTTCAGACGGAATCGGCGGCGGTGGTTGCGTTACCTCTGTTGGCTGTGGTGCGGTGGCAGCAAATGCCCCGTACCCAATGGCTAGTCCGATTACGAGTCCGATAACTAGCACTCCTAGCATTTTCGTTTGGGCCAAAATTGTTCCTCTCTTCAGATTTTGCTCGCAAAAGGCAGTAATCGTTATGGGCACACAAAAGACTTTCCAAAAAAGTCGTGTCTGAGAATATATTTTACTCGGCTCTATTTACCCCTGGAGCCTAGGCGAGGCCAATCGCATATCCACCTTATAGGGGCAGGTAGAGCTCGCATGGATGCTGCAGTTGTTGTCCGATCAAGAGCAGATGGATTGGTCCTATCAAATCAGCTCCTTCATACACTCATCGAGGGCCCTCATGTGTAAATCAGCATCATCCGCGGTTGTATAAGGCGACATCAATGCTTCTCGCAGTCTTGATGAAGACGGTAGGAGCATGATACCCCGATTTAGGAAGTACAAGTGTATCAGCTTATCTAACTCAGGATCCATGGCCGAAAGGGCTTCCCCACCGTTCCTTGGAAGTGTTGCCGGCTCCCCATACACCACCCTGGCCCCCAGACGTAACACGTGCCACGGCAGGCCTCGTTCCTTAATTATTCTATCAACGCCCTCTGCAAAACGCTCAGCAACAGCGATCATGCGATCAAAGGACGTCTTGGTGAGAAAGTGCTCCAGTGTTGCCCTCATGGCGCTAGTCGCCAGAGCATTGCCAGACAGAGTTCCTCCTATTCCTGTTGCAACGGAGCAGTGTGCCATTTTCTCGAAGATCTTACCAGCCACTTCTTGACTAATACCATAAGCTGCAGCCGGGATACCGCCTGCAATTGGCTTGCCTAATGTGATAATATCTGGCTTGAGGTTATGCTCCGCCGTATATCCCCCTGGACCGGAA
>CAZYOZ010000042.1:0-15090 GCA_964649235.1 uncultured Candidatus Bathyarchaeia archaeon | reverse complement strand
GATTCTTGCCTTTTAGTTTCATTCAGCTCACGGTTCGCGAACTACCCATGGTTGATTAAATGTGGTCAGGCAATTTGCATTACTGTTTGTATGGTGAAGCGTCGGTTGCTCGAAGGAAACGCAAAGATCATTCTGCCCTCACGCAGCGACCGCAGCAAAACAGGCATTTTGTACATCCCCGCTGATTTAGTCAAAGACTCATCCTTTCCCTTCGAACCAGATCAGGAAGTGGTCGTCCGCATTGACGGAAAGCGGTTGATTGTTGAGGAGTTGGAGTCATGATGCCAGCGGAGAATTATAGGAACAATTACACGTTCGCGATGGACTTTGGCACAAGCGACTTCAAGTTTGGGCCAATAACCTGCGGAGAAGAGCCTCGGATTGTCAACAACCGCGGATACTTTCCAGAAAGAAATTCCGTAATGTATAGAGCATTTGAACCAACAGCAGACGTTATAGTGGGCGAGGATGTTCCTCTTTACCTTCAGTCATCTGAGGACCTATCCAGTCGCCTCGTCTACCCCATGAGGAACGGCATAATCGAACGAAGTGACGAAAATGCTTGGCGCGTCGTGAATGCGCTGTGCAATTTTGGTTTGAAGTCCTTCAAAGTTGAACGCGACAATGGTTTTCAAGGCTACTACGTAGTGGCTTCTCTGTCATCGGTTTCGCCTCGCTATATGTATGAGCACCTGATGGAGATATTCAAACAGAGCAACGAGGACGGGTTTGTAAGAGCCGTAACTGTTATCCCGCAACCCTTCGCAGTGGCCATTGGTCATGGGGTAACCACTTGCGTTGTCATCGAATCAGGCCACGGCAACAGTCAGATCTGCCCAATCTCGAAATATCCCGTACGGACAGCTCAGGTGGCCTTGAACCGAGGTGGCGGAGAAGCTAATGCAATAACCTCGGAAATTCTCAGGGACGCGGGATATGGAGACCTAGCTGCCGAGGAAACTTTTGTTCGAAGGGTCAAGGAGGCCATCGGCCTAGTTCCTGCAGACCTGGACGACGCTACCAAAGAGGCGAAGCGGTCGCCCAAGAAGCTACGGGCAAAATACAAGGTGCCTGGCACTAGGGTTGAGATAGACCTAGGGAAGGACTCATGGTCCCGCTTTCTCATTGGCGAGTACGTCTTCAACCCTAACCACGAGATCTTTGAAAGCTACTTCGGGCGGGGAATGCCCAGACCGAAGGACGTCAAAATAGGTGAAACTGTTTTTCGTGGCATGTTGGATTTTGGAGATGCCATCATCATGT
This sequence comes from uncultured Candidatus Bathyarchaeia archaeon, assembly GCA_964649235.1. Classification (GTDB taxonomy): domain Archaea; phylum Thermoproteota; class Bathyarchaeia; order 40CM-2-53-6; family 40CM-2-53-6; genus FEN-987. The sequence goes on along the minus strand of CAZYOZ010000042.1, from coordinate 13,827 downwards.
CAGTAGAACGATGCCCTGTGGAACTCCAACCACTGCTCTACCGCGAAGTTGTCCTTTCCGGCGGCAACTTCAATTGGTCAGTACCGCCACGGCTCGACGGGGTTGCTGTCGACGCACCAACAAAGATCAAACTTCTGCTGCGAGACAAAGGAATCAAGAATGTCTCCGTTAAGATGACGAAGTCGCCGCAGTTCTCCGTTTGGCACGGTTGCATTATCTACGGTTTCGCCGTCCCGGATGAGTATGAATGGGACTGGCAGCGCCTGGAAGGATGGTTGAAGCTTGCTAGCTAGCCTATCTATTGAGAACAGGCTGTCACACTATTTCATGGCAATGGGCGCCAAGCCGAGTCCGGACAAGCCAACTCCTCCAGCAGACATGTCGCTCGTTTTGGACAACGAGAGAATTCTAGTCGTGATATTGCGGAGCGATGCCCTCCTCGAGCGAGGAAAGGTAGTTGACACCATCCTAGGCCTGTCGTCACTGCGGAATGCTGCCAACCAGCTCTACCTCGCCGCGCCGAGGCTGCTTGGTACATCGCTCGACGCACAGGTCTTCCGCAATTACGGAATCGGCCTGATTCTCTTTGATGACAGACATATCGAGGAAGCAGTACCCCCATCTCCTGTGCCGGCAGCAACGCCTCAGCAACCAGCCGGTGGCATCGATACCGCGGTTTTGGGTGAGCTTGTCACTCTCAAATCCATGTATGTCGAAATGGAGAGGAATATCAGCGAGCTCCGCGAACAATTTTCACTCTTCCAAGAAAAGCTGGAAACAGGCATCAACACTCCTAAACCCTTGACCACTGCCGACGTGCTTCATGAGCAGTCCGTCTTCACTAACAGCACTGGTCAGGATCTCCCGCCGTTTTTCAACAACAATCCCTGGTTGGAGGTTCTTTCAAGGCGAGGAAGAGAGGATCATACGTTTGCAGGCTGAGATCGTAGTCAAGGTGCCTATTCGCAGAATACCGATTGTATTAGATTTGACGGACCCCCTGGCTCCTGGGCTGTCGCTCCAAGATTTCAAAGAGGTCTTCAGCAGAGACCCCGACCCCCAAAGGTACAGGGTCGTGAACGTTGAAGTGATTACTTCGCCCGATGACCAGCAGCCCATGCTTGTTACTGAATGTGGTCGTTATACGACGTTTCTCAGAAGAGAAGGGGACAGCGTGTACTTCAGGAAGCGTTTGGGTTAGGCTGGGCGCTCTTCCATGCTTCCGCACGCCAGAAATGAGCTTGATATATGCTTTAAAAGGCGGGGTCAGCCATCCTTGCTGTGTACAGGTCCGAATGAGCAGGAATCGGCGGGCTGCCGCACGATTACAACAGAAATGCAAATATTCGAGACAAATTTTAAATAGTCAGTCATGGTACTTATTATAGATTTCGGGCCGGATGACGTTCTGAGGCAGAACGAGGCGTCTTGTTCTACTGAGGGGATGGCTCGAGCGTACAGCATGGAGTGGAGTAATAGAAAATGAGTACGAGCGCAGCAACAAGGAAGATGGGTAAGGTTACTACCTGTCCTGAATGCGGTAGTTCAAACCTTGTTGAAGACTATGATCTCGGTGAGATAACTTGTCACGACTGCGGGCTTGTGATCAGCGAGCACGCGCTTAACCAAGGCCCCGAGTGGCGCGCTTTCACCAAGGAGGAAAAGGATGAGCGAGGCCGCGTGGGTATCCCCACATCGTTCTCGATCCACGACAAAGGCCTCTCTACCGTCATTGATCGTGTCAACAGGGACGCGTATGGGCGGCAGCTTCCGCTTGCAACGCGACTTGAGATGCTCAGGCTGAGGAAATGGCAGATTCGAACCCGGGTACACTCCTCGGCGGACAGAAATCTGGCTCAGGCAATGGCCGAGCTTGACCGGCTGACAGACATGCTTCACATCCCCGCCTCCATAAAGGAACGCGCGGCAATTGTCTACCGAAAGGCTCTGGACAATGGACTTGTGAGAGGCAGGTCGATCGCTGCGATTGCGGCTGCTTCCCTATACGCCGCCTGCAGAATGTCGGAAACACCTAGAACCCTAAAAGATGGTTCAGCTGCGAGCCGAATACGCAAAAAGGATGTCGCCCGCTGCTATAGGCTCCTGGTTAGGGAACTTGACCTCCGAATGCCCGTTGAAGACCCGGTCAAATGCATCTCGAAGATTGCTACCAAGGTCGAAATATCTATGCCGACGCAACAGCGAGCGATTCGAATCATAAACGAAGCCAAGAAGAAGGGCATAGTTGCCGGCAAGGATCCGATGGGGCTGGCGGCTGCGGCACTCTACGTTGCCTGTGTTCTTGAGGGAGAGAAGAAGACACAGAAGGAGATAGCTGAAGTCGCTAATGTGACCGAGGTTACCGTTCGGAACAGGTACAAGGGCCTTAAGGAAGCACTCAAACTGAACATTTAGGAGGGGCGAGTCAGCCTGGCGGCTGTCTCAGACCTTTCCGTTATTTTCCTGATCATTTCTCTTTCGCTCAACCCAAAGACAGTCTCCATGGATTCCCGCCCATCTTCTACAGGAAGAACCGCGATCCCTTCCTCTGCGAGAATGCGCATTTCGTCAGACGCGCTGTTGTAATTGGCTTTGGGCAGTATCAGACTTGTGATTCCGGTACGCCGAGACTTCAGAATTCCCACAATTTTGCCAGTCTGTGAACCGTAACCGCCAAGCCCACCGACGGGCCCTACGTCAAGTTTCACACCTATGGTTCCGGTTGCCACAACAGATGGCGAAACTGGCAAGCCTGACAGTTCGGAGAGCAAAGACAGGACCATTGCCAAGCCTGCGCTTGGCCCGGAGACTCCCTGACCCGGGCTTCCCTCCAGAATACTTCTCACCTGAAAATGAACGTGCAACCGACCTAGGTCTACTCCAATCGACTTCCAAATCCAAGACCTAACAGCTTCAGTGGCATTCAGAGCGCTCTGGACGACGGACTCATCCGGGACTACTGACTGGCCTATGATGGTTGAGGTCGAATTGCCCGTCACTGACACTTGGCGCTCCCCTGCAATTATCGGTCTCACAGAGCATTCCACAGTGATTATGCCTCCTGTCCCATTGTCTGTTGCATACAACCCGAACGAGGTTCCAGGCTGAGGCGATGATGGAACAAGCGCTTCCTCCATTTCGCGACGCTGTAGGTCCTGTGCCGATTCAAGAGCCTGGATAGCCTTCTCAAAGTGAAAGAGCCGTATTGGATAGCAAGTCTCGTCTATTCTTTCTGCTTTCAGCTGGAGTCCCTCGGTCCGGTTGATATCCAAGACATCGTCTACGCGGTCGATGTCGGCCTTATAGCGTCTTTTGAGCAACTGGAGCTCGTCATCGTCTTGAGCGGAGCGGATCTCGAAGAGTGCGCTGAGTTCCGAGGCCCAAAGCCTATGCGCCTCCGAAATTGTTTCGGCTGCCGCCCTGGGGCTAAGTATGCGCTGCATCCTGAACAGTCGCGTAATCTTGGCTGCATCTATCTCGCTGTGTAGAAACCGGCGGAACTTGCGCAGGTGAATTTCGATGACCTCATTCCACTCTTGATCGTTCAAGGGTGGATGCACGTAGAATACGTTGGGTTCAAAGCGATCTCTCGTCGCCTGATCTATCAGATGTTCCTTGTTCGACGCTGCGATTACAACGATTCCCTCATCCGACTCAATTTCACTCAGCTCCGCCTTGACCTGTGCAAGAATTTTGTTGCCTGCCGGGTCCGCTCCCCAGAAGATGGCGTCGGCCTCGTCGAGGAACAAGATGCAAGGGGCACGTTGACGTGCGAGAGCAAAGAGGTCCTTGATCCTCTTCTCTGGCTCTCCCATGAAGCTGGCCCCACTCATCAACTCGCCTCCCCTGACCTTGATGAAAGCAACCTTGTTCTCAGCTGCAGCCACAAGAGCTAGCAACGTCTTGCCGGTCCCGGGTGGCCCGAACAGCAGGAATCTGCAGTTTGAGGCATACCCCAGCTCCGACATCCGCTTGCTGAATGCCAAGGAGATGTGATTCAACACCTTGTCCTTGACATCACGAAGTCCGCCAATATCCTCCCTCGAAACTTTCGGGGTAACTATGTAAACGGCATCCATGATTTCACGGGACTTCTCTTGCTCTGCGTAGAACTTCATGGAGTGCGCAGCCTGTGCGAAATCCTCGAGTGTGACCTTGTAGACTGGCTTAGTCCACTTGGATAGGGGTCCCGGCATGGACCGCCGTATGGTTTCAAGCAGGGGGACCTCCTTAGTGCGTTTTACCTCCTTGAAGACGCTCAGAATATCGTTGGGGGTAATCGACCCGTGCCTACGTATTGCAGCTTCTCTCTCGAGCACCTCCAAAACCTCTGTTGCAGAAACGCCATGCCATCCCTCAGCCGATTGTCTATCTTTGATAATTGCCAGTAGCATATCCCTAGTTACGCCGGAGTCCAGGTCAACGCGAGTCAACCGTCGCCTTATGTCTTCACGTGTTTGCTCGTAGGAATTCGTGGCCACAATCACGAGCGTTCGCGAATCATTACCGAGAATCTTATCCAGCCAGCGGTTGAGTTCATCTTGCACTCGAGTATCCTCAAGCTCGGTGCCAGTCTCACCACGAACCTTGCGACCAAAGCTCTGGAACTCATCAATGTAAACAACTGATGGGCCTGATGACGCACGTTCGAGAAGCCGACCGATCTGTTTCGTGCTTCTTCCGTAGTATTCTGAGAAAACGTCGGAGCCCTTGATTATTACAGGCGAAACCAGCATCCCGTTCTTGTGAGCTTCCAGAAGCATCTGCTTTAGAGTAACCATTGTGAGGAAAGTCTTTCCAGTGCCACTCTCCCCGGTCAGGCAGATCGCTTTCGGCAATTCCTCTTTATCAAACCACTTTCTGAGCATGGGGTGCCTCAATACGTGGAGCCTGAAGGCATCGAGGAGAAGATTGTACTCTTTCTCGCGGCCAATTAGCTTCGCAGCAGAGAATTTGTCAGCGGGATACAGCCGATCCAAACGTTGTTGGATCTTGCGAAACTTCCGCGGAGAGATCCGTGATTTTCTCCACTTCGCGAAATCTCTATCGACGGTGCGCAATGGTATGTAGTTGATCCAACGAAGGACAGAGAACCTTCGCCACCATTGCTTCCCCGAGTCTGTCGAGGCATCAGTCTGCTCGTAGCTTTCAATGTCGTCAAGGTTGGTTGACAAGCTCATTCATCCTCGATGGGTTTCAAGTCGAATATCTTTTCCAATGTTAGACGTACAAGATAGACCATCATGACTGCACCCGCAGCAAAACCAACAACAAAGAGATCCCACAACGACAGGAGATCTAAGGAAACCAGGAACATGAATCGCAAGATGAACAGAACTAAGAGTTCGCCACCCATAATCGCGAGAATTGCCACGAAACAAACCAGAAGGTACTTGTAGATCAAATCCAGCCAAAGAAACGACTTGTTGCCTGCATCAAGCCGCTGAGTGCCGGAGTCCCTTCTAGCGGATTCCCGTCTGATCCATAGCCCTCCAACCGCAAAGAACTGAAGGCCCAGTCCGAGGTAGAGGACTTTAACCCAGAAAGGAAAGGCCTCGCCAAATCTGCTCATCCAATGCGCGAAGCTGTCCCAAGGGGAAACTGACGGGGCGGTGATTCTCGCGCCGTCCGGAACAGAGCTGAAATGGGCATAGATGTCCAACTCGAATGTTCCAGCAGAAACATAGTACGTGGTGCTGTTGCTGGTGGTGCCGTCAATCTTATCCCTCACCAAGAGGTTGACGACGTAGTCTGAGGGATAGTCGAAGAACATCCGCAGTTGATACAGTCCCTCTTTCGAGGCTGCAAATTCGAAATCAGCCGTCGGGTACTCCGCGATTTTTGTAAAGTTTGCGGACGCCAAATCGCCTTCAAGCAATATTCTCTGGATGGAACTCCGGTCACTGTGGACGAACAGCATGTCACCCGCGTTCAGTTCGAGGTCTTGTCGACGGATCACCGCTTGGTCTGCTGCGACGTTTCCAGCTTGAAGAAGGAAAGTCGCGGTAAGAACCACGAAAACAGTTATCGCAAGCACTGCCGGTCGGGAATGATGATGCAGTTTTGGCCGCCCTCAAGGATTTTCCGTCTCTGGAGGGCGGGGATTATATTAACGTTCTTCTAATGGAACATTAATGTTTCATCCATCCGAGCCGTCAGAAGATGATTTCTCCAGTTCCATGACAAGCCTACCTGCGTACCCGCACTTCTCGCAAACATACAGCGCTGGCAACAACCAGCCGCTCAATGTCCCAACTTGTTTGATGCTCAGGCTTCCACAGGCAGGGCAAACCTGAGGCACATGCCCGCGATATCTTAGATTCTTGACCGCTTCAAGAAATCGATTCGTTCTGAATTCACTTCGCCATGTGCTCAATGGATCTCTATCGAGCTTTCAGGAAAACCGAACTGGACCAAGAGCTTCTTTACTTTCTCCCGATGGTCGCCCTGCAACATTATGAGACCTTCTTTCGCTGTGCCACCACATGCGCAGTAAGTTTTGAGTTTGGCGCCAAGATCGTTTAGGTTGACGCTTTTCGAATTGATGCCTTCAATCACTGTTGTGGCCTTGCCCCATTTTCGAGTCTCAAGGCGGACCTTCACAAGCTGCTGTTCCATGCTGATAGTTCCGCAGACACAGAGATCTTTTGGAAGCCCACAGGTGGGGCATACTTCCGCCATTATTTCGTTCTTTTACTCCTTGCGTGTAGATTCGCTGTATCGGGCCGGTCAATATTTAAGCCTATATCCCAACGCTCAGCTTTTTCGCGCCCTAAAACGAAAGCAAAGCAGGATTTAGTAGCCGAAATGCAACCATCATCTTGGGGTTGAGTATGTCTGGGCAAGGGGGTAACAACCACGACAAAGCTCCCAGCGAAATAACCATTGAAACATTGTCAAGCCCGCCTCTGCAAGTAACTCCAGCACCTATCATCAAACGAGCTATTGCGGGTTTTGTTGACTCAGCGTTGGTGAGCGCACTTTGGTTGTTTTCGGTTTATGGATTGGGCTTAGGCCCGCTGCAATTTGATCAGAGCTTATTGATCTCCAAGGCATTGGCGTCCCTTGTGCTTCTTTTCTTCGTTTACTTTGCGTTGTTAGAGGGGCTCTTCGGGGCGACACTTGGGAAGGCTGTGTTTCGTCTCAGAGTCCTTGGAGAAGATGGCGAGCAATGTTCATTGCGGGCGGCCGCCATCAGAAGCATCTTGCGTTTCGTGGATTGGATGCCTCTCTTCTACATCATCGCCGCCGTTTCCATGATGGTGTCATCGACGAGACAGAGAGTCGGAGATCGAATCGCACGCACCGTAGTCTCAGTGGTGCCCGAGAAAGACCCCAACCCGCCGCCGGCCCCATTTCTATTCCATTGAGGTCTCTGAGGAAGCTGTGGTTTGCCCGCAAATCTCACGGCCGAAGCAAAGGCGAAATGGAACGAGGCCCTCACGGCCAAGAATCCGCGCGAAAAGCTCGAGGCTTTCCAGGAATTCCTATCGGCCATTCCGAAACACAAGGGCAATGAACGTCTAAGAGCTCAGGTCAAAACCAAGATCGCGGCGCTCAAAGAGGAACTTGCTTCTCAGAAGAAGAAGCGTTCTGGCGGCCGTTCGATTTGGGCAGTCGAGCGAGAAGGAGCTGCCCAAGTCATGGCTCTGGGCCCAACCAACGCAGGGAGAAGTAGCCTCCTTACACTGCTTACGAACGCGAGGCCAACCGTGGCTGCATACGATTACACCACGCAAAGACCTGTTCCAGGCATGTTAGCCTTCGAGGACATCCAAATCCAATTAGTAGAGCTGCCCGCACCGCAGCCTACAGCCACAGGATCGTACGCTATCCAACCTGAATCAGTCGACCTGGTCAGGTCATCAAATGGCTTGATGCTTGTGTTCGATCTGTCGAGCGATCCGTTACAACAGTTCAAGGCCCTCACAAATGCGTTGGAGGAGGCGCGGATCTCTACAAGCCGGCAAGGTTCTCGGATTGAGATAGTGAGGGAGAAAGGCGGAAGCGAGATACGAATTGCTTCCTCGGGGGATCTCTCTTCCTGCAACCCCACCGAGATAAGGCAGCTTCTTTATTCGTATGGCATCAAGGGGGCACTCGTACGAATTTACGGTGACGCATCCATCGACGACATCGAGGATGCCGTTCTTGAGAACGTCACACTGTACAAACCAACCATAATAGTAGGAAACAAAATCGACTTGACTGACGCTCGGGAATCCGCCTCGCGACTTCGGGACGCTCTCCCGATCTCAGTCCCGCTCGTTTGCACATCATGTCTTACAGGTGAGGGAATTGAGGCAGTTGGAGGCGCAATCTTTCGGTCGCTGGAAATAATTCGGGTCTACACTAAAGAGCCAAACGAGGCAAAGCCCTCAGATAATCCATTCGTTGTTTCAGTTGGGACCACGGTGAGGGAGCTTGCCCGGCAAATCCACACTGACCTGGCTGAAAGGTATAGATATTCACGCATCTGGGGGCCGACCAGCAAGTTCGCTGGGGAAAGAGTTGGCCCCGATCACGTGCTTGGCGACCGTGACATCATCGAGATCCATACGGGTTAGATCTCAGACGACATCAGACAGTTGTATCCGGCTGCCGAGATAACCCTTAGATTCGGGCGCGACGCCTTCGGCGGAAGTTCTTGATTCTCCAGAACCCACTTGCGTCTCTATAGTACTCGATGGCTTCCATTTCAATCCGCACCGCCAATAGGTACATATGCGAAAATGATTTAGGAATTCTATCATAGGGTAGGTGCTCAACCCGCGACCATCACTCGAAAAACCAGATGCAAATTGCAAGTTTCATTCAAAATCACAACTCAATTGTCTCCAAGCTTGATATGACAACAACAAGATTGGAAGACCAATGCAGCTAATGCGTCCAACGGCTTTGTACTGTTCGAGTGAATTCTGGAGTCTTAACTGATGTCCAAAACGCGGAATCGCAACCGAAATCGCGGAATCTGATTATAGACTAGAATTGTAATGATAGTTGTCCATTTCTGTCGTCAGAAGTTAGCGTCTCAGCGCGCCGAGGATCCCGCCGACGATACCGAGGACCATTCCAGCAATGAAGCCGCCACCCACTATTAGACTGAATATGGCAAATGGGAAGATGATAATGTCAGCTAAAACTCCGTGGCGCAGAATTGAAACTAGCGATCCCATGATCAAGACAAGTCCAATGATCGTGCCCAGTGCGAAGGCGTAAGACTGCCCGATGCTTGGGAGCCAGAAGAATATTCCTGACCAATTAGTGGGCGGGCCCCAGAAACCAGTCGCCAGCAAAGCGGCACTATTCAAGATCACTAGAATTCCAGCAATCAGCGACAACACAAACGCAAGTATTCCTCTTCTTCCGACGCGCGCAACACCTGGCGGAGCCAGCATTCTTGGAGGCGGTCTTACGAGAACAACTTGAGGTCGTCCACAGTGCGGACAGTAGACCGCATGTAGGGGCATTATTCTACCGCAGTACCTGCACCGCACAGTGGGTATGGGCAGGACATACTGAACCCTCGGCCGCCTTACGGGCCTAACAGGTCCGACCGGAAAGGCTACGATCCTTCGTACACGCTTTCTCGATAAGTAGAGGGCCAAGAGAGCTAGCCCTAGAGCGAGCAGGAGTAGAAGTAGGACAAGGAGGTAGATGAGCCAATTCGGGCCTACGGGCTTCGGCACTCTCAGCATGACCGTATCCGTATGGACTATTGTTCCGCTGGGCAGGATGCTTGTTCCAATGACGGTCAGCGTGTAATTTCCAGGAGTGGCATCAGCCGCAGGACAGAGCGTCAAGGTCGAGAAAACCGTTACGCCAACCGGTGGCGTCACGATCTGCGGCGAGTACTTGTAGCTGATGTGTTGCGGCAATCCTGAGAGGGATAAATTGACGGGGTTGTTGAAGGTTCCAATAGGCTGTACCGATACGGAAACGTTTCCGCATTTCGTCAGGTTGACCGTGATGTCTCGCGGAGATGCCCTTATCACAAAATCGGGGCGCGCCAGAGTCACGATTAAGGTCACGTTAATGCGGCGTGTTATAGCAGGCAGAGTCGAGGTTCCGGTTATCGTGAGCGAATATGTCCCATTAGGCGTATTGAAGTTCGTCGCAACACGCAACAACGAGTTGGAAGAACCTCCAGCGGTCGGGGTAACTGCTGGTGGGGAAAAACTTGTAGTGGAATTTGCCGGAAAGCCGGAAACCTGCAGATTCACAGGGGCACTGAAACTACCCACCGAAGTAACAGTCACGGTATAGTTCGCTACTTGCCCCTGCTGGATCGTAACTTGGGTAGGCGAAGCGGAAAGGAAGAAGTCGATTTGCGGACCATGGACAAACTTGTTTCCATAGATCTGTGCGACAGCATAGAACCCCTTACTGCCTACGGGAGTCTGTTGCTGCGGATGCAGCGCTAAACCTTCCACAATTCCTGAACCAAACTCGAAATAGAAACCAAGTATAGCGTAACGGAAGGGAACGCCGAACTTGGTTGTATCCATCAGAATTCGAACGTCAGATTTGCGGGCGGAATCTACGCCAGAGACTACCCAACCACCACCTTCAGTGACAATGTTGACGGAGTTGGGATTCGGTCCTGCATTGTAGTACTGGCTGGGAAATTCTGCCGCGAATGTTCCCGCGGGGTTCGGAGGATTATATACTGTTGCCGGCCAACTACCCGAGCCTCCTGGAGCAAGCTGCACGTAGCCTGGAAAAGTCGCGTTTAGATCTCTAAGTGCGATGTCGGTAAAGATGACTTCGTTGCCCGCCTGAACGTGGGACTTTATGGTCTCATAGATCGTCTCTATCTTGGCCCGTCTGTTGGCCGAGTAGCTCGTGGGGTTGCCGTACCATCCAGGGCAGTCGACCACAACCAGCGAGTATCTGTTGATTATTGACGGGTTCTTTTCCACCGTCGACGGATCTATGATAGTGTAGTTTATTCTCATCGCGTTGAGAGTTATGTCTGTTCTGCCGAACACTCCCTTAATCACAAGAATTGTGGTCGGTTGCCTAACGAAGAAGATGCGATTGGATGTGAACGCAGCCGTAAGCTTAGTCACCGTGACCTTGTTGAAATCTGGAGTCGAGAGTAGACTATTGACATTCGCAAGAAACCTCTGGTCAATCAGGAAAGGCCCGCCCTGATATACTGCCCCGCTTGGTGTAAGAGAAGTCTGCATCGTCACATCCGGCGGTTCGATGACTCTGGCCAACTCAGCATCAGACCGAGTCCTCAGAAATTCGTGAATGAAACCGTAAACTCGAATCCTGTCAGCTTGCTTATCATCCATCGGAACGATGAGTGTTCCAGTGGGGAATGTCCCGGCCGCGAGGGGCGGGAGCGCGAGGGCAACGTTCAGTGAGGGAGTCAGGATAACAATCAGTAAAACGAGGCACGCAAGGAGTTGTTGCGACTTCCTCATTTGTCGTGCCTCAATTTGCATTCATAATTGAGCGAATTTCGGCTTTTGGAACCAGATACTAGGATAGCCGTCCGCTCATTACTTAAGACTTCACTCCATTTACGGCAGGCTGACTATTTAATAACCGATTTCATCATTTGCGCCCATAGATGGAACAGCACAACTTGTTTGTCGCAATTTCCCGGGCATAGCTCTGCTTTCTTTATATGAAAAATGTATTGAACAATTGCGAGCCAACCCCGAACCAGTCCTTCGTCGTCAGCTCACTTGCGGAGACTTTCCAAAAGGAGGAAGAGTCAACTAGTTTTTCCAGTCAGGTACCTGAGGAAACCTAGCACACTGACTCGGATCGAGGTCTTGAGAAAGCTAGGTATCTCGCTGGACGATATCTTGGCCTGCGCAGAAACTCGCTCCGTCATGATCCCCACTATCTGTTCAACAGAACGGTTCATCATGATCAAGTCGGCCAGGGTTTCTTTCCAATGGACCAAGACTTCCACGTTGTCATCGAGCCACTTGCCTGCTCCAGCCACGACTCCAAAGTGGGGGGCAAACAGCCGAGTTGGCGAGAAACTGCGTATCCGCCCGATAGATGCCAACGTCTTCTCTAGGTTGAAGCTAGTGGGAGGTGTCGTGGGAATCGGAGCAGGATAACTTGGGTACCTGAGGCTGACTGCATCACCAGTAATGAAGTCGGCAGATCCTTCGAGCAAGTAACTCAGATGGTGAGAAGCATGCCCCGGGGTCCAGATGGATCTGAGGGTTACGCCCTTGCCAAGGTTAATCGTTTCTTCATCTGCCACGTTCTTAACGCGCTTTGGATCGATGGGTTCCGGTACACCGTATCGGCGCATCAGCTCATCACCAAAAAGCTGGCCAGCTGCCTTCACGAGACGACCGGGGTCAATAAGATGCGGCACGCCTATTGGGTGGCTCAAGATGGATGCATCCGGAAATTTCCTCGCGATAGTGCCACAGGCCCCGCAGTGATCAAGGTGAACGTGAGTGGGCAGCAAGTAATCCAAATCCTGAAGTCCGCGAGCTTCGAGATCTCTAAGGACAACGCTGGCAGAGGAGCGATATCCCATGTCGACTAGAGCAATTTCCTTTCCAGTAACGAGATAGGCGGCGACAACTCCGAATTCGCCTAGGGCCTCGGTGTCAACAAGGGCGATCGCGTCGCTGATTTCCTTGAGCAAGCTTTGTCTGCTCCCTCACGCAATTCCGAAACAAGTATATGCGTTAGCTGCTTCACGCACCGACGGCCGAGAAGATAAAGGATGACCTTGGCTTGAGCACGCCTGAGCTACCAGAGGACCTTGAGGTTTTCATCGAATTGCTCGATGAGCAGGGACGGGTTACATACATTTCTGGATATTTTGAGTTCAGAAATCGCAGACTGAGGTTCGGCGCCATAGGAATGGAGGGATACGGTGGGCCTAATATTGGGGCCACCCTCTCCGATGAGACGCTGTCCCAACTAAGGAAGATGAGACTCGATAAAGATGAAATCGACGAGCTCATAACTGCTCTTCAACGCAAAATCATGGAAGGACAAGCACACATTCAGCTTCGTCCTCGAGAAGCAGAACAGGCGGACGACAGAACAAAACCCGAGTAAAAATAGTTCGCTCGCTTTCTGTCGGAGCTGCGGAAAGCTGAAGGCTCAATCGCGGGAGTGGTGCTGAGGAAGACTGCATTCGGGGCATTCTTGAGAATTTTCCGGAATTTGCTTCATGCAATACCAGCAGAACTTCTTTCCAGCTTCGGGCTCAAGCGGCGTAGGTTCCCGCCGAAAGAACCCTAGCGCGAACATTACGCCGCCGACAACGATAATCGGCATGCCAAACGTCGAAACACCTAGAGGCACGTAAAGGTCTGTCAACACAAGGAAAACACCGAATGCTTCGAGGATAGCGCCCGACGCGACGAGGCCTCTGTACATTTGAGTCAAAACAGAGTGATTATGCAACGAAATAAGGCTGTTTCCGCACACGCATAGTGGTGCGCGATGATAATTAAGCTCGCGAAGGCCACGACCAACACTCTCGATCATGTAGCTAGCTTCATCTCAGAAGACAGAAATTTCTTGGCAGAGACATTCCCAAACTGCTCCACAAGAAATCAGGTCATCGAAATCCTGAAGGGATCTCCGGACCGATGGAGCCTTCTGGTGGCAGGGAAACTAATCGCGCTGTTCTCAATGTAGTCTCTTGGTAGCAGGGCCGACGCTCAGCGTCTGGATTAATGAAGAGAACAACGTGGCCGTGAGGCTTTTCGGCAAGTTGGGCTTCAAGGAAGATGGAAGGACAAACGAGTTGAGAATTCCGGTCAAGTGATGGCTCCTGTCTCTTATACACATCTCCGAGCCCACGAGACCGTACTAGATCTC
>CAZYOZ010000041.1:0-15655 GCA_964649235.1 uncultured Candidatus Bathyarchaeia archaeon | reverse complement strand
TGCGTTATCCGTGCCCTAGTGCCGGGTGACTACGCTGTATCAAACGGCGCTAACATCACAGCTACCTACAAAATTCAGGTCGCCTGGAGGCAATTTCCTGGAATCCCAACCGACTAGCGGAGGCTCTTCAGCGCAAATCATTAGTTAAGGCTGCGTTGTGACCTTTTCCGCTTTGGAAAGACTTTGAACTCCATACTTGAAGATGACGAACAGGTCAAAGAGTACAAAGAAGACGACGAGAGTTGTGTTTCAATCCGGTGAGGGCAAGTTCCATCCGGTTGAAGTCGTGGATATCAAGCCTTTCTTCATTTGGGTCTCGACGACGGCGACGACGACACAACCTTGTCTTATAGGATGCGAGGGCTCCGAGCAGAAGGTTTGGAGCCTCGGGCGGGGTTTGAACCCGCGACCTGCCGCTCTCTCAAGATGTTTACGAGGCGGCCGCTTTCCAGTTCTCTGATTCTTTGGGAATCTACCAGGCTGAGCCACCGAGGCCCGGCCTAAGGGTAAGGCTTCCAGTCTTAAAGTATGTTTTCGCCTGTGACAGGTTCACTTCTCTCGAAGTCTACTCCAGCTTCTTCTTGAAGAGTAGCACCGCCAGCGCCATGACTGTGAATGAATAGATGCCCAAGGCAAAGAAGTCCTGGAGGACTACTTCTAGGCTTGCTCCTTTGATGATAAGTGCGCGTAGTGCATGGTTCATGTAGGTCATGGGGATGATGTAGCTGATGGGCCGAAGGGAGTCGGGCATGGACTCTAAGGGGTAGAATACTCCTGAGAGGAAGATGGATACGTAGATGATTGGTATGACCTGCTGCAGTGCCTGAATCTGGTTCTTGGCGAAGACTGAGCTTAGCGTCCCGATGCTGACCGACGCGATGGTGAAGATGAGCAGGAAGAATGCGACGACCACGATGTTTCCCCGAATTTGTAGGCCAAACAGGCCGACAGCGACCAATAGCGCCAAGGCTGCTTCAACCATGCCGATGATTGTGTAGCTGGTCATCTTACCGAAGAGAATCTCAAAACCTCTGATTGGGCTGACAGCGAGCTGCTCTATCGTGCCCCTCTCCCTCTCGCCTGCCAGAGAGATGGCCGTGAGGAAGGTTGGGAGAAATTGAATGACCAACCCGACGATTGACGGTGCGAGAAAGCTCAGGTAGTGAAGTTCAGGATTATACATGACCAGGGAAGTTATGCTAATCCGAATTCCCGGCGAGAAAGCGCGGGCTGTAGCATCCAGTGTTGGCCCGGTCATTCCTGCTACGATTGGGTCGGAGCCGTCCACAAGAAGGAAGATTTCCGCCCGACCAGCGCTAAGGGCGTTCTCGAAGCCATCTGGCAAAACCACTGCGGCCTTGACCTTACCGTCACGAATCAGGTTTTCGGCTTGGTGCCGGTCGAGAGTTGTGTGTGTCACATGGAAGGTGTCCACTGTTTCTAGTCGACGGGTGAAGGACATGCTTGTGGGCGTCATATCCTCGTCCACGATCGCGATGGCTACGTGCTTTATGTCGCCGCTGAAGGCGTAGCCGACCAACGCCATCACGAAGACGGGCATCATCAGCGAAATCATGAGAACTCTCTTATTTCGTGAGATCTGTCGAAATTCCTTTGCGACAACCAGTAGGAATCGGCTGAGCCTCAACTGGCCTCTCCCGATGACGCTAGGCCCACAAAGACGTCTTCGAGCGTGGTTTCAGAAACTTTAACCTGCTCAACTCTGAGCTTGTTTCTCTCGAGTGCAGAGATGATTCTTGGGACGGATGATTCTGCATCTTCGACCACCAACTGTAGCCAACCGTTTCTGGTCTCCGCCGAGAGAATGAATTCTTCTCCTTCGAGAACCGCTCTGGCAGCTTCGGCGTCAGAACACAGTAGCTCGACGGTGTCTCCGCGTGCGACTTTGCGTCTAAGTTCCGCAGGAGTTCCAACCGCGTCTAAGCTGCCCTTGCGCAATATTCCAAGTCTGTCGCATTGGGCTGCCTCGTCCATGTAATGCGTGTTGACGAAGACCGTGATTCCCTGACGATTTAGTTGCCTGAAATAGTTCCAGAATACTCGCCTCAGCGGAGGGTCGATCCCGGCTGTGGGTTCATCTAGGAAGAGAAGCTTTGGGTCATGAACGAGAGCGCACGCAAGGGCAAGCCGTTGCTTCAATCCCCCGGACAAGGCTCCACTCAGGCGGTCGCTCATTTCATTCAATTGAACAAGTTTCAGGATTCCAGAGATCCGATCCTGTGCATCTTTCCTCTTTAATCCGTAAATTCGCGCAAAGAAGTCGAGGTTCTCAAATACTGTGAGGTCTTCGTAGAGGCAGAATCGTTGCGGCATGTAGCCGATGTTCGCTTTCACTTGCTCAGGCCGCGATGAAACGTCGTATCCGACCACCATGGCAGTCCCACCAGAAGGTGTCATCAGTCCACAAAGCATGCGGACCATCGTCGTCTTTCCCGAACCGTTTGGGCCGAGCAGGCCAAATATCTCACCCTTCGCCACCTGCAGATTAACGTGGTTTACTGCCACGACATCGCGAAAACGTTTTGTCAAATCCCTGGTCAGAATGATTTCATCCAAAGTGGTGACCAGATGCGATGCAAGAAGACCTGTCAGGGGTCTCGTTATCAAACCTGCTGCTCAAACTCGCTCCAGAAAACGAATTCACCTTTTCCGGGGGTCCTACAGTTGCGACCAAGCCGTGATACACTTACTTTCATATCTCTGAAAGGTGGAGCTTCTGCTTCCTCTTACGAGAGAGGCAGCGGTACAGGAGTGGCTTCTTCTTATAGAGCCTCATTGCAAATTTGACGGCTGGAAGATAATTGTCTGAGAAAGCGGACATCGTCGTTATTGGCGGTGGCTGCATGGGCACTAGCATCGCGTACAACCTGAAGAAGCGCGGAATCGACAAAGTGGTACTGCTGGAGAAGAGCTTCATCGGTTCAGGTACTACGAGCAGATCGGTTGGAGTAGTTCGTCAACACTACAGCACTGAGTTCATGGTCCGAATGGCGACAAGTAGTCTCACGACCATCCGCGACTTTCAGAAGCAAATTGGATCCGAGAGCGGCTACCGAAAGACAGGGCTCATAGTTGCAGTCGGCAATGACGGCTTTCAGGGGTTGAAGGAGACCGTCAGCATGCAGAGATCGCTGGGTGTCGAAACCAGTGTTCTTTCTCCGTCAGGGTTGAGAGAGGTCCAACCCGGACTTTATGCTGATGATTTGGCCGGTGGCGCCTTCGAGCCGAACGCCGGCTACGCTGACCCTTCCTTAGTTACTGGAGGATATGCGAAAGCCGCCGAGGCGTTGGGGGTAAGAATTCTGCAGAAAACCCAAGTCGTAGGCGTGAAGTTGCAGGGCCGGAGAGTAGCGGCTGTAGAAACGGACCGGGGAGAACAAATACATACACCCATAGTGGTCAACGCCACAAATGCATGGGCAAATAGAATCAACAGGACGATAGGGGTCGAGCTTCCGATACAGTCGGTAAAGAGCCAAGTAATCACGCTGGGAAGGCCAGCAGATTTTCATGGACCTCATGTCGTAATATTCGATTTCATCAATCTCATCTATTTCAAGGCTGAAGGCGACACTCGAACCGTCGTTGGAACTCTCGACCCCAGAGTCTATCTTAGCGAGCCAATCGATCCAGACCATTGTCCAGATTCAGCCGACTATGAGCATGTGGAAATGTTATCCAAGATGGTACTGCAACGACTTCCAGTTATGGAGCGAGCTGTTCCTTGCGGAGGCTGGTCCGGTGCCTACGATGTGACGCCTGATTGGCATCCGATACTTGACAGGATCGAAGATGTCGAAGGATATTATTGTGCGGTTGGTTTCAGCGGCCACGGCTTCAAGCTCTGTCCCACCGTGGGCGAAATGATGGCGGATCTGATCATTCATGGAAAGAGGGCTGGCAGCGACATCGATAATTTCAGGAGAACCCGGTTCAAGGAGGGCAAGCCCATAGTGCCGAAATACGCCCGCGGCCTAGTCGGCTGACTCCTCAGGGCCACCGAGACCCACCGGCAGAACTTCAACAACTCGTCTGCTATGTCCTATCCGCCTATGAGTGAACGCGCAAGCAGGAATATGTTGCTCTTGTGTTCACGGATTCTTCTCACCGAGTAAGCCCACCAGTTCTTCCCATAGGGAATGTACTCACTTACTCGGTATCCTCTTTCAACGAGTTCCAGCTTCTTCTTGTCCCTGATTCCCATTAGCATTTCGAACTCGAAATTTGCGTGATGGACATTGCTTAGGCGAATTGCCTCCTCGATCAGCTTTTCATCATGGGTGGCGATTGCGAATCCTTTTCCGCGCTCAAACATCATACGCATCAGTTTCGAGAAGTTCTCATTGATTCGCTTCTTATCTTTGCAAACGACCTCTGGGCTCTCTTTGTAAGCGCCCTTACACAGCCTGATTGTTCCTCCAGAATCAAGGATTCGACTTACGTCCTCCTCACTTCTCTTCAAGTAGGATTGGACCGCGAGCCCGACGTTCTCGAACTTCCTCCGAGATCCGAGGTAGGAATCTAAAGTATCGGGCATGTATTCGCATCCTTCCATGTCCATCCATACAAAGTTGCCAAGCGACTTCGCGCTACCCAGGATCTTGCCCAAGTTGTGCTCGAAGAGCGTCTTGTCAATCGCCAGACCCAGCTGAGTGGGCTTGACGGAAATGCAGCTCTGGATCTTGCGTGCGTGAAGTGTTTTCAGAATCTCTAGGTATTCGGCTGTTGCAGCCGTCGCTTCTTCCGGGACGGTGGTTTCCTCTCCAACCAGGTTAATGATTCCGGATATCTTATGGGCTGAACACTGCTCCGCGCGTGCCATGGCATCCGCGAAGGTCTCCCCCGCTATCCAATGCTTGGCGATTCGGAAAAGAAGACCTTTCCATAGACTGGACAACTATATCGCCGTACCGCAGATTTGTAGTGTGTGAAACGGTTGAGCGACAATGATTTCTCCGCTCAAAGGAGCTGCCGCCTCAGTTTCATCTGTGATGTCGGTTGACTATGCTTTACGCCTATTGAGTATTGATTGTACATAGAGCGCGTCATAGAGCAGTCTTGCCAGGGTTCATAATGCCCAAGTGGTCCACAGCTCGCTTTAGCTTTCGCATAACCTCCAAGCCCAACCCGTGTTCGCGTTCCATAAGGTGCGCGAGCTTCAGCCCGACACCGTGGCAGAACTCCATGCTGCCACCGAGATCCTGAGCATAATGGATGATTGCGTTTGATGTGCGCCAAAGCTTCGCGCTGGCCTTCTTCGGGTTTGATGCCGTTGAAGAGAGGACGATTGAGAACAGCTCTGGGCCTTGCCACAAGCCCACCTCAAGAACTTTCACATCGCCCTTCTTCGCAAGCTGGAGGGTCTCATTTCGGAAATGTTGACTCTTGGACGCTGGCAGGGACACATGTATGTAGTCAAATTTCGTGCGTGGCTCCTCTCTCCTTGCGAGGTTAGAAATTCTACGTTTGTACATCAAGGCTATGTCGTGCCTGTGGTCCCAGAATTCCCGCGCTCTCCTATCGTCAAGCCTTCTGGCCCCGAACTTGGTTGCGATCTGGTGAGTCCTACTCAGATGTGCTTCGACTTCCATCTCTAGGCCGTCGAAAGCTAGGTTGAGCTCAGATGTACCATGCTTCCCTAGGTCTGGGTCCTCTTCGCCGTAGTCAACCATAGCTGCCGTTACGCCGGAAGCCCACATTTCCTTGATTGCCAAGTATCCCTGCTCGAAGCTTGGGAATGCGTACGCGGCCAGAGCGAATTTTTCTGGTTTCGGGAAGGCGCGAACAGTGGCGCTGGTCACGATTCCGAAGGTTCCTTCAGTGCCAACGAAAAGCCGTTTCAGATCGAATCCTGTCGAAGAGAATTGAGCAGGCCTAGTGTTCAGAAAGCTACCGTCCGGCAGGACTGCCTCAAGTGCGAGCAATTGGTCTCCAATGGATCCGTATTTGGCGCCTAAGTAGCCGAGGCTGTTCGTGGAGACCGCGCCGCCGATTGTGGCTATTGGCAGTGTCCACGGGTCATGGGCAAACAGCAGGTCACGCTTGTCGGCCTGATCGTAGAGGTCCTCAAGTATGACGCCTGATTGTACTCGGATAAGCATGTCATCCTTCGAGATTGCTTCGATTCGGTTCAGCCCGCTTGAGTCAATCATTATTCCGCCGCGCAACGCGACGGCGGCACCCATCAGCCCTGTCCCACCGCCGTAGGCAACCACCGGAATTCTGAAGCGCCTGGCCAAACGCACAAGCCCGGAGACTTCCTCCACACTTCTGGGTCTGACGAGAAACCACGGAACGTAACCGCTTCTCCTAAGCTTAGGGTAGGCTCTGTACGGTCTCAGCGCGTCAAATCTGTATTTGGAAGGAATCTTCTCTCGTGTAATGACACGATCAGGTGACGTTATGTCCTGAAGTTGCTCCAGCAATTTTCTCTGGGTTATCAAGTGACTCTCAGTCCGCTCAGGGTTTTGATGCCCCAAAGGTGAAGGCTAATCTTGTTTCTTCTGGTTCTGTTAACTTGTCGGCTGATGCCGACTCGTTGACTGGTCTGCGTCGACTTTCAGGATTACCTTCAGCGCTTTTCCGCCTGCATCGGGTTCCTGTACCATTGCTTCACTTGCAGACCCTACGGCCCTGAACCTCAGGGCTCGCGCTAGAATATTCCTAGCGGCGTTCACGTCTCGGTCAACCGCCAAACCGCATTTGGGACAGTGCAGCTTTCGGTTCTCTTCGGGCAACATGCGCTTGTGCCCACACATCGAACACCTCGCAGACGTCCCATACGATCTAACGTAGATGACTGGAAGCCCGTTCCACTCAGCCTTATACTGGATTTGCCGCTGAAGCTCCGCATAGGACCAAGAGTTCATCCTTGAGCGATAATCGAAACTCTGGCCGTTGCCTTTGCGGTATAGTTTCCTGATGCCTGTCAAAGCTTCCATCACGATCGCCTGCTTCTTCAATTTAGCTTGGAGAACAATGTTCGCGGAAACGTTATGCAACAACCAGCCAACCCGGTTTCTTTGAAGCCGTCCATACTTCCTGAAGATTCGCTCCCTGACCTTCACGTCGTTTCTTCGGAAGCCCCGGTTGATTTGCCTGCAGCGGGACTTGACTAACGTGGCCTTGTTCAGGGCGTATCTTTCGATTCGGTTTTCCGTGTCGGCTACGGTCACGTTATCCAAGTTTCTGTCGATGCTCAGCAAGCCTGTGCACTCGGCTTGCTTCACATCTTTCGTCACGGAGACGCTCATCGATTCAGCGGTGAAGCTGACGGAACGCACCTCAACATTGGGCTGTGACAGGAAGTGCTGAACGTAAGTGTTGAGGGAAATTTCTACGCTACCCGGCATTCGCAACTTTCCGGCGAGAATCTTCACGCCGTAGCAGGTTGTGAGGCTTGGCCTCGTACAGTATGGCTGCTTGACGTAGTGCTTCTTGGAGAGTTTTCGGTAATTCTTCAGAATGCCAGCGGCTTTCGATATCGCGCAGAGCTTGTAGGCTGAAGGAACCCTGTAGGCTTTCAGTTTTGGATAGGACGCTAAAGAGAGCGACTTCAGAGATGTCAGGCCTTCAGCCAGCCCTATTCGGATGCAGTCGTTCGTCATCTGCCTGAACGATTCCATGAGTTGGAAAATCCGCTGGTCAGGCTTAAAGCGCTGCTTCACCGACTTCCTCGCCAGCAAAGCTTCACAGGAAACTATCATCCCCCGACTCGCCTAAAGCATGGACAGGTGAATGAAACTACGAGCAACACGCCGCTCAAACATCCGCCGGCAAGTTGACAGAACCTTTCTTCTCAAGCTTGATATGGCGGCGAAATGGATACCTACCCAACTATCTGCGGGGCAGGCAGGGTATCATCAGTTTGAGGATGAGGTACGATAGGCGAACGGACCAGTTGCAGATGCTCATACGCGACGACAGGGACACGACCTCAAGGCAACTTGACGAGGACGTGACCGTATTCTACACGAAGTCTGGCGAAGTCGCCGGAATCAGCGTCAACAACGCCCTTACAAGAATCTTCGATGGCCTAGGCGTCAAGATGCCCTCAGAAAGGCAGGCCGCTTTGGAAGAGCGGGAGGGTGGACTGAAAGTTGAAGTTGACCCAGACAAATGCCTGGGTTTCGGAAGCTGCGTGATAGTTTCGCCTGACGTATTCAGACTGGACGAACGGCCAGGGCAGGCGGTCTTCCGGAGCCAAGCGAAATTAGATGTGCTGGACGAATCTGGCGGAAAGGATTACGAAAACCTGATGATTGCAGCACAATCCTGCCCGACGCAAGCAATCACAATCGTCGACAGGAAAACCGGAAAACGAGTCTACCCGCCGTAAGGGTCGGTCGTCGGCAGCAGACCATCGACGATTAGTTGGTGCCGTAACGATACGACATAGCGGAGCTTCCAAACTATATCAGCCTCGAGCCTCAGTCCCTTCATAGAACCGGATGCTCAAGGCTTGACTTCAATATACTCGGCATCTCGCGAAGACCTATACGATTTCATGAGATGTCCGAAGATCGTTGCCATCAAAGCACACAGGGCCCTTACTGAAGTCCGCGAGCCTGCGCCCCCTATCCAGCGAAAAGTTGAGCCTGCAACTCTTGGGAAAATCGGCGAGGCGGCCGTGAAGCTGGGGTTTGCGGGCATACCGCTGACCACTGGCATCCAGCAAATTGCGAGAATAGTTCCCGATGTGAACCTGAACGAGCACCTCTTGCAGATCGCCCAAGAATCCCTTAGAGGAGCAGAGCAGATTCGTCACAGACTTGCAGAGGAATATGGGGAAATCACAATCATTGGAAAAGGTCAGGGTCGGCATCCAGACCTCGCCGCGGCTGTGATGCCTGATTTCATAGCTTTCGCTGAGGGAACTAAGCAGCCAATCATAGTTGAAGTGAAGGGCACGGCCAAGCCCACGCCAGCGGATGATTTTCAGGCAAAATACTACAATGGCGTGGCAGAACAGTTCGGCGTGTACCTTCTCGAACGTAGGCTTGAGAGGGAAGCCGTAGCCGTGTCGCCGGAACTCGTCCGGGGCGCAGCCGAGACTGTCTTGGTTTACCCAAGGCGCGCTGAGTACAAGGTCGTCAGGGAGGCGTTCGCACCGGACCGGGATGTGGTCAGAGAGTTGTGGAGGGCGAAGGAACTCGGGTTCAAAGGTCAAATGCCTGAAGCCGACTGTCCTAGCAAATGCCCACACAGCCGATTCGAAAGGAACTTGAAGTCGAAGCTGGTTGAGGGCAACATGGAGCCTATCCCACCGCTCGCGCTCACTTTCTCTGATGGTATTGTTGAACAGGGTTACAGCTTGGACCTTGAGTATCAAGTGAATTATGCGCGAGGGCTTCTGCCAGCGGGTTTCAGGTACTCGATCCTGCTGGGACAGTCGGGCTTCCAAGGTGTGGAATCTGACGTGTGGAGGAATTGGCTTGTCGAAGTTGTTGGATTAGATTCAGAAGCTGCCGAAACAGCCCTGAACCTTGAGAGACTTCTTCGGTTCCATGGTTCTAGACCTAGTTCAGATGAGCTCCTGGCATCCCTTGGCTCAGAGGTTGAGGCTTGGAAGGCAATTCTCAAACAGCGCATGCGCTCTGCCGCGCCCGCGGTCTTGGGGAGGGCTACGTCGATCTACTCACTGCCAAGGAGAAGCGCCGCGTTCGTAAAGGATGCTGTGAAGAGATGGAGAACCTAGCTGGTGCGCGCGCCTATGAAAAATCTGTAGACTGTGTGCTCGGTCTTTGGGGACCCTTACCTTACCCCTCCCCCTTGTGGTTGCCGGCAGCCACATGCCTACGCACAGAAAAGCGCAGAAATGTGGATGAAATGTGGATGAAATGAGAAGTCGCAAATCGTGAGGAGCAATTGGCTAAACTGATTTAGGCTCCAATTCTCAACCGCGCGCACCTTCTCACGCGCTCCTATTCACACACCCGCCCGACCGTCCGGTCAGCGCGCACTCGGGCTTACCAGCCATGGAGAACTTACAGGCGGCTAGAGACTTTTCATCCATTCACACATGAGAACTCGAACGAATGGTTCTTGCGCAAGGACATTCAAGGATCCTTCGCGAAGAGAATTATGTTCTTACTTGAGGCGGTCAGGGAAAATTCCTAGTCGGAATGCATTCATCATTTTTGAACTGTAACTTCGAAATTGGAACCGATCCTGAGCTGATACCATCTTGGATCGACCGGCATGTTGCGCATGCTCCTAATCCGCATCATGTTCATCGATTCCCCGGCTTTTTCGCTCAGCTTGAAGTCCACTACCCCGTCAAAGCCTGCTTCCAACCTCTTGTAGACCCATTCGCTGTGGACCTTCCTGATGACTGCCGTGATCCCTGTCGACTTCCATAAGGAGGCAACCGGAATTATTCTAGTAAGCATGAATTCTACCCAGGCTCTCTCATCGTTGAATCTGTCCAGACACGAAGCATCGTCCAATATTCTCAACCAGTCTGAGGAATCAGCGTGAATAACGCCCGGACGAATCATCAGATATTTCGAGAAAAGGATGCTCAAATCTGCGACTTTCAGAGATTGGAATGCATAGGTTTCCCTGGATTTTTGGCCTAGTGTGGCCGTGTACCAATCGAAGATCCTTAGTTTGCCACTTGATTCGTGCTCTCCGACGTCTGAACCGAGCCGTTTGAACTGAGACCGGATATTGTCGGGGGATTGGGTGGCGACATGATAAGTGACTCTTCCTCCTGTTCTGAGCCATTCCGCGGCTATTGATAGGGAAGCAGGATACCAAAGCGAAGTCGGATCGTACTCAACTAGAATGTTGGTCCCCGCCGGAAGAGGCTCATTAAGTAAATCTTCAACTAAACTGACCCGCAATACTGACCTTCCTCGAGACTCCTCGTCATGACGGACGCAGAGTAGCCGTCCAAAAGGACCTCACAAAGCCTATATGATTACCTACGTAACATAAGCGCCGAGAGTTCGAACATAGATGCCACTCTACATGGATATCCATTACAAAATTGATGGGCTGACGGCCGAAGCGATCATGGCGGCTCACGCAAAAGACCTGGCCGTTCAGGGAAAATACGGTGTCAAATACATGAAGTACTGGTTCGACGAAGACACGGGCAAAGCGTTCTGCCTCGTAGACGCGCCAAATAAAGAGGCGGCTGCAACCGTCCATCGTGAGGCACATGGGCTCGTTGCAGACGAGATCGTCGAGGTCAAAGAAGGTACATAACTCCCTGTAAATCAGCATACACATGCGACTGGGGTTATGGGCTGCAAATTCGCTGTTAGCCTGCCTCTTGAAATTTGGGAGGGCCGTCTAGTCCGCACTGTTTGCTTTTGATATGTGCATCTAGCTTGTCGCGGATTAGTCGCCTTGAGGCGACAGGACGCTTAGGTATTCGATTCTAGGCGCGGGTACTTTCGCTTCGGGCGGAGGCCTGACCGCCAGGCGCATTAACACAGTTCGGTTTGTGGTTCCGGGTACGCTGCCCTTCAGCATGATGTAATCGGAGTTGATCTCGCCGTAGCGTATGAAGCCGCCCTTGGGCGTGACTTCACTGCCGTTGTTCCCAATCTTCACGACGAGTTTGTTGTATTCGGTTCGCTGGTGGAAGCCCATCTGGCCTGCTCGTGGGACGGAGTACATGACGAAGTGCGGCGTCCAACCCCCAATACTACCAACTTGACGAACGGTTTTTCGGGCCTTGTGCAGCTTCCGCCTGATTCCCCAACGTTTCACTGGGCCTTGGATTCCTTTGCCCTTCGTCACGCCGATAACGTCCACAGCTTGGCCTTCCTTGAAAATATCCGAGACCTTGACTTCGGTGCCAGGCAGTTTCCGGGCGTACTCGAATTCCTCTTTGATTGTCGCGCCGCCAACCTTGACTTCAATCAGGTCTGGAGTTTTCTTCGGCCGTTTCGCCAAACGTGGCTGCGTGGCCAATACCACGCGTAACTCCGCAACCTTGTCTAAGCCTGTTTCAATTTTCTTCAGGCCGTCCTCTGTTGCAAATTTCTCTGGGACGGAGATTACGCGTTCGAAATCCTTCGGGGGCTTCTCCATCCAAGCTTCCGCGAAGGTCTGCAGGCCCTTGTAGGTTCTATTGTAGGCCCGAACAGCACATGCCAGCATGGGTGGGGCTTCAAGAATTGTTAGGGGGATTACGATCTCTTTGCCATAAGTCAACGAGCCTTGCCGATTATCGAATGCCAGTCCGTAAGTCATGCCCGCCTTGAACCCTGAAAAGGCCAACAGCCTCGGTCCCGCTTCGGTCTCCGGCCAGTGGCGGACCTTGCCGATCCAGCGTGGAGCACGTGCCCTAGGGAGATATGCCAATGAACCTCTCTTTGGGGCATGCACTTTCCTATGGCCCAATTACTGCACCAGACTGAGGCGGGTAACTTGACGGCAGTTCTGTTCGAACTCTAAAATACTTTGCCGTAACGAGCCTGTGGCACTAAAATAGCTCCGGTCGGTCTGGTCGGTCGGGTCGTGTTTTGCCCGGTCATGGTTTGGTTGTTGAGACTGGGGCGGAGTTGGTTCCTCCTGTACCCCATGTTCATAACACGTTTCTGTTGCGCTTGGCGAAGGAGCACTCGAAGCCTATGCCGATGGCATGAAACATTTCCTGGTTTTGCCTACTGGCCTGAGCATGCATGTCTATGTGCAACCCGTGAGGCCAAGCCGCGTTGTGGAAGCATCCGGCAGGTTCGGCTACGACTTGACGATGATGGAGGTCATAGACTAGGCTATGGTGGTTTATGGAACCTTCAGGCTGCCGCACCCTCTCAGTGTTGACGTGACGAAGGAAAGGGTGCAACCTAAACGTCCAATCCCCAGCCGGGATGTGGCCTACCGTGTGGACTGGGCCACGCAGGTAGGAGCCTGCGTGTTCGAGGGGAAGTTCGGGAAACAACCATCAGTGATGCCACATTGCAGCTTGAGTTTCTTCGCTGCCCAAACGACGGCCTGAGCAGGAGCCTCGATCTGGAAGATGGCGGTGCAGTTGGTCGACCCGGAGTATTCTCTTCTGGTGGGCTTCTGGGTGGATGGCTCCTACCGTGTACCATACACAGTTCCTCGAATCCTCGTAGGCTGCCCGGCTCTTTCTACGCAACTCAACAAGGCCTGCGATAGCCCCACCTTCTTCCTATAGTGGTGAGAGTCAGAGTCTTCCGTCCCTCAAAATTGCAGAAGTCATGCACATCTAGCCATGATAGCTCTACTCATCGTCGAGCGTTGGAGGAGCACCTGTGCAGTACTTATGCCTCGTATTCCTTTGCTTGTTCCGCTCTGGTAGTCTCACGCTCTCCTACACGCATCTTGACCTTTCTCTTCTTGGGCAACTAATTCACCTCCGGATGAGCTTTCGAAGCAGTCGATGGTCCGAACTTGATTTAAATGTCGCTGGAGAAGATACCGCTTTTCCACCAATACCTCCCGTTAGAATGAAGTCGCGCGAAACGAATCACTGCGATGAATCCAAAAGCATTGTGAGATCAGGGAAGAGTCATTGCGTCTCTCAAAGAGATCATACATGATGTGGCCAGCGCTAAGCCAGCTGACGAATTCGAGTTCACCAAGACTCTCAGATTCATCCGATCCCACTTGTGACGGTCTAGGAAACGTAGGATGTCTTCTGCAAGAAAAATCAGCGCATCTCGTCAATTGATACAACCCATACAATAGCAATACAACAAGCAGAAGAAACAGGAACAAGAAAACGAGAAAGAATGCGAAGTATGAGTACGAAAAAAGATACTCCCAGCCGAGCAAAGGTGGCAGATAGACAGAAACGAAATTCAACAGAAGCAGGCCTGCGTTAGCGACAAGCGCGATGTATGCCCTTGGCTCTTTACGTCGCCAGGACGCTATTCCAACAGCGAGGCCGATCCATGCGAAGAAACCGTAACTCACAAGAGCGGTGACTATGCCGAGAACGAAGAACAGTACCGCGATGTAGGAAAATACGTTCGCGGCACGTTTGCGGGGCGCATTCAGGGCACTTACCGCCAAAATGCCTTATGACGTGTCCTTACGAAATTTGAGCTTTCGCATTCTTGGTTAGTCTGCCTGATGGACATCATAACTCAGCACCCACCATTCCGTACCTTCGCTCTCCAGAGACCGAACGGTTGCAGATCCTAGCATCTCTAGGCAAGGTTGAAGAGAAGTATTCAAACGAAAATAATCACTTAGATCGAATATGAACTGTCTTCGCGGTGTTACAAAATGGAGAAGATCAAGTTCGGCGTGCAGGCTTTGCAAGCAATGCCAGACTATGCAACTCTAAAAAAAGTTGTATTGGAATGTGACCGGCTTGGTTTTGATTCAGTTTGGGTTTATGATCATCTTCAGTTCACGTACGGTCCGACCTTGGAATGTTGGACAGTTCTGGCGGCGTTGACTGAAGCAACGCATGACATACGTATCGGCCCTTTGGTTACCTGCAACGTCTTTCGTTATCCGTCCTTGTTGGCTAAGATGGCGGCTACGGTTGACATGATTTCGAACGGGCGCCTCAACTTCGGAATCGGGGCAGGATGGCACGAGGTTGAAGCTGCGGCTTACGGAATACCGTTTCCGAGAGCGGGCACTAGAATTGAAATGCTTGACGAGGCACTTCAGATCATAAAGCAACTTTGGACTCAAGACGAAGTTATTTTCAAAGGAAAGTACTATCAGCTTGACAAGGCTGTCTCTCTTCCCAAACCAGTTCAGAAGCCCCATCCACCGATACTGGTTGGAGGCGGCGGCGATAAGATACTAAGGCTTATCGCTAAACACGCAAACGCGTGGAACAACGGTTTCATGAGTCCCGAAGGTTTCACGGAAGAGATTGCGCGCCTGGAAAGGGCCTGCAAGGAGACTGGTCGAGATCGTGGTGAGATAGAGAATACCTTCCAGAGCCGCATTGTGATAACAGAGAAAGATGAAGGTGCCTTCAAGAGGGCAGAGGAGTGGCGAGAAGGACGCAAGGAAGCAATAGAGGACCCAGACTGGAAGTTTGCGATAAAAGGCTCACCTAAAAGCTGCGAAAGTGTTACAAACATACGTCGATGCGGGAGTTACACACTTCACGCTTCTGTTTGCAGATGCCCCGACGCTGAAACCTCTTCAACTCTTTGCGAATGAAGTTATCCCTATGTTTCGATAGTCTGTTTTCAGAAGAAAAAATCAACTTTCAAGAACCTGGTGAAACTACTTTAATGGCTGGCTGCATTTGGATGAGTATTTGCCAAACCGAAAATTTCTTCTGTCGATGTTGAGACTTGTTAATGGTCTGGGAATCCCGTGACTTATGGTGGCCCGTCGGCTGCGTCTACTCTTAGAGGTAGAGTTCCGACTGGTTATGGTAGGCTGGACGAGGCTCTGCAGAGTGGTTTCCTTGCCGGCTCTGTGGTTGTGTTGAATGCTCCTGCAATCGACCAGGTCCCGATTCTGCTAAGAGCCTTCCTGAAGACCGGTGAGGAATCAAGCCTGCTGATTTGTCGAAATCTCTTGAGCGCCCAGAGCATCGTCCAAGACTCGCAGGAGTGATGGCGACCCATGCAACCAACCGACCGTGCTCGGTCGAAGACGTTCGTTCCTCCGGCATTTTCTCCAAAACAGCCAACGCTTGACAAACTCAGGGTCGCCGTGTTGCCGT
>CAZYOZ010000040.1:10954-16163 GCA_964649235.1 uncultured Candidatus Bathyarchaeia archaeon | reverse complement strand
CTTGGACCGTCGGCGACTCTGGAAGCCCTAGACCGCAACCCAGAATTCGCACAGCTCAAAACTCTTCTCAGGAACCCGCGGATAGGTAACAACATCCTATACCGAATCGGCGACCACGACGTCTACTTCATCCCAATCTACACAGCCGGAACGGGTGGTGTCGTTGCCGAAGTAGGCGTAATCGCTGTGGTCGGCGCAGCATTCACAGGGGAGTACCACGTAGGGTTGGGCAGCACGTCCGAGCAGGCTTTCCGTTCGTACCTCACTCAACTAGCCGGAATCACCCCACCTCCAACGGGGCCTGAGAAGGACTACCAGCAGAGAAAGCAGGAGCTTGTGCAGCTATTCGAGTCACTCGGCTTCACTGTGGTCACACCTGAAACGATCAACCCAGATGTCTCATTCCTGTACGGGACAGGACAGTACATTCGTAACGATGAGTGGAACGCTACGCGAGCCTTGGTTGAGGGGTTTGCTGGGAACTTCGCCCAGAGCAGCAACCGGGTACTGATGTGGGAGGATGGCGCTTACCTGAAATTCGGATTCCTGATTTACAACAACGGCATAGTCGAGTTGCACTACATACAAATCTTGATGAAGGCCCAATAACTACTATTCCGCACCCATGACCTCACATAACACTAAACCCATCATCGATTCGACGGTCATCATAATCTTCTCAGTAATCCTGCTAGCTATCGTGCTGGCTCTAACTATTCGCTTGCAACGCGGCCTGCTCGGTCTTGTTCTAGGCGGCCTAGCAGTGGGCCTAACGATTTACTGGCTGCGCTTTGCCACGCAGGCTCTTAGGAAGGGGAGGCTAATCAGAGTTGTAGCTCGAACTGAGCCCTGGAACCCTGACGTCATCGACATGGGCGAAGAGATACTCGTCGTTGGGAAAATCGAGCCGCCCAAAGGCAGAATGAACGTGCAAGTCCGGGACAAGACACTTGAGGTAGAATCAGGCCGAGACTTCAGGGCGCGAGTGGCGCTGCCTTCAGACGGAATCCCCGAGAACATCAACTACCGAAACGGCGTCCTGGAAATCAGGATCAGGAAAGGCGGTCTGCAGAATCAAACACAAAAATAGCTTGGTACTCTAGCTATGGTCTGACGGGCAATACGTCTGCAAACTCGAACCCGTCTCGTAGCACACGTTCTCCGACAATCACTCGAATGGGCTGCCTGAAGACGGGTCCGTCATAGACGAATGTGTGAAATTCCCCGTTCTCCCCGCAGGGATCCACATCAGAGGGCAAGTCTACGAGAAATGACTCGTCGAACTCCCGGCCCGCGAAAGCCACATCCAGCTTCTTGGGATCCACGCACGTTATGACAGCCCTGAAACCTGCCGCCAACATTTCTACAGCGAGTTTCTTGGTGTCCTCCAACCATAATGGGAACATTGGTTGAATCTCCACGCCCGCCAGTTTCTCTTCCCGGTACTTCTTGATATCCTCTAGAAACAAGTCTCCGAACACAGCATGGGTCACGCCTTGTCGTTTCAACTTGGACAACGTGTCGGCCATTCTCTCCTCATAGATCTCATTTGAGCATGGATATGGGATGACAACCTTCTCCAAAGGTAGGCCGATTGATTTCGCCTGCATGTCCAAGAGTTCCTCCCTGACTCCATGCATTGAAATGCGCTGATACCGTTCCGTAATAGTCGTTAGTAATGTAACCACATCAACTTCTCGGGTCTGCAGGATGCGGTAGAGTGCCATGGCACTGTCCTTTCCAGACGACCAGGAGACCACAGCCTTGGGAAGGCCTGTCTGACGCACGCGTTCAGACAAGACTGTTGGCATCTCGCGCTCAGAGTTTTCCAGCAAGTTCAGCCAGTTGGGTTAGGCTATTGAATTCGTAGTTGGGTTTGACAGCCCCCGCGGGCAGGGCTTCGCTCTTCCGGTTGATCCAGGCAGTCTTGAACCCTAGCTCGTGTGCGGGCGGAATGTCATAACGGTAGCCTGACGAAACATGAAGAACCTGCTCCGGGCTCTGCCCCAGTCTTTCGAGGCACCTTCGGAACGGCCTAAGGCTCGGCTTGTACGCTTGAGCATCTTGAGCCGTCACCGTTAGACCGAAGCTGACGCCAATCCGGGATTTCGTCTTCTCGATTATTTCGTTGTCTATGTTGGATATGATTGCGAGTGCGTGCTTGGTGGCTAGCTTCTCAAGCGCTGGTCGCGTTTCTTCGAAGACCGGCCATGTCGGAACTGACTCAGCCAACCTTTCTCCGTCCCGGTTACTGTACGGGATCGAGTACTTCTCAAATGCCTCTCTCAAGCTCTGGGCCAGTATTTCCTTGTAGCTCCGGTAGCGGGCCTGAATCATCTCGAACTCTATGTCCTCTCGCGCCCTCAGCACATCGGCTGCACTAATAGTAACACTCTTTTCGCGAAATATTCTCAGGAGAAAGTCCGCGATGCCTGCTTCCCAGTCAATCAACGTTCCGTAACAGTCGAAGGATATTACGTGGACCGTTTCAGCCCGCCACTTCTGGAGCTGCGTCCGCTTATCCTTTCGTGACACCTATGGGAACGAGGCGTGCAACTTTCGTACCTATACCGAGCTCGTGGCTTACCTCGGCGACCGCGTCAACGTTCTTGTAGGCTTCAGGGGCTTCCTCGCTGACAGTGCCAAAGTTTTCGGCTCTAATCATTATGCCTCGCTTCGCGAGCATGTCCTCCACTGCCCTAGCTGGGTTCCGGCGCTTTGCCGCCGCGCGGCTCATGAATCTGCCAGCCCCATGTGCCGTGGTTCCGAAGCTCAGCTCCATGGACTTAGGCGTCCCAATCAGAACCCATGAGGCAGTGCCCATGCTGCCCGGAATCAGAACTGGCTGGCCAATGTCCCGGTACTCGGGTGGGATATCAGGATGGCCTGGTGGGAAGGCTCGTGTGGCGCCCTTGCGGTGAACATAGACCTTCCTTGTTCCGCCATCTACCGTGTGCTCTTCGATTTTGGCAATGTTGTGGGCCACATCGTAAATCAAAGCCATGTCTAACTGGTCGGCTGATTTGCCGAAAGTCTTCTCGAAGGATTCCCTTGTCCAGTGCGTTATCATCTGCCGGTTTGACCACGCGAAGTTTGCTGCGCATGACATCGCCCCAATGTAGTCTTCGACTTCGTTGCTGCTCGCGGGAGCGCAGGCCAACTGCCTGTCTGGAAGCCTGATACCATACTTGTGAACTGCCCGCTCCATCACCCGAAGGTAGTCGCTGCAGATCTGGTACCCGAACCCCCTACTTCCCGTATGCACAAGCACAAAGACCTGGCCCTCTTTTCTTATGCCGAGCTTCTCTGCGACTGGGGCGTCGAAGATCTTGTCAACCTTCTCGATTTCCAGAAAATGGTTTCCGCTACCCAAGCTGCCGAGCTGTGGGCTTCCACGCTGCTTCGCGACCCCTGAGACTTTGTCGGGGTTTGCCGTTTCCATGCAACCGTTCTCCTCACAGTGTTTGCGGTCCTCTGCCCAACCGTAACCATGATCAACAGCCCACTCTACGCCCTCCCGCGTAACCTTCTCCAAGTCCGATGGGGAAAGCCTCCCAACCTTGCCTCGGCTACCCAAACCCGAAGGAACATTCACAAACAGCGAATCCAGCAGTTTGCCCAGAACAGGCCTCACATCCTGCTCTGAAAGATTTGTCCGTATCAATCTCACCCCACAATTTGAGACTACAAACCCATTTGCGATGAAATTGTGGCTGGGGTCAGCCACGGTGAAGTCATACACGGGTTCGTCTAAACTCACGGATTCTATCTTGACTATGTCGTCCCAGCAACTGCCCGAGCGTCCGAGCCCGGCGGTTGCGTCTTTGGAGAACTCTGCGAAGGTCGGGAATTCCTTTGGGATTCTGGGATCAGTTCTTCTCGGTTCGTAGATCGAGCGTTCGAGGAAGCGTTCGTTGACTCCAGATTCTCCTAGATTTTCAAAAATTTCAGTCTTGGAACCGCCGCCTTTCCTAAGCTCCAGAGCCATGCTAGCGATCTGCGTTCTCCTTGAGACCACAGCCATCTTCAGTTTCAGGTAATTGACTGCAAGGGCGGCTATGCGGCTCTTTCTCCGGTTGTATTCGAAGCCTATGGTTCCCCAAAACCTGGTAAGATTGTCTGGCGACTCGGAGATCTGTAGCCGTAGTCTGGATGAAGTGACACCTCTGCGAGTTGGGTTGGTATCACGGTCGATGGTTATCGGGTTGCATCTCACTCCAACTTCGGAAAGAAGGCTGCGAATCTGGCGCATAAATCGCAAGCCTCCCCCTAGGATGTCGGAATGTTTACTTTGTGTGAGCAGCGGTGAAGCGAGCGTCTTCTCATGTCCAGAAACAGGTGCTGGCGTGGAAAGCTCTGCACCAAAGAACGAGGCTAAGATCAGCCTCTTTTGCCAGATTGGAAGCCGGAAGACCCATTTCGGCAATCGATACTCTTGCTTAGCCTTTTGCCCTTTAGGGGCACCCATAGCCAAGAGCGCTGCTGCGAAACTTCGGGCGTGCACATAGAATCCGTGCTCAACGCTTCGGAAACTTCTTGTTCCGTATCGAGATGTGATCTTGGCCAATCTCGTGCGAGTGTAAATCTTCGTGGGCGTGTATCCGA
Source organism: uncultured Candidatus Bathyarchaeia archaeon (assembly GCA_964649235.1). Classification (GTDB taxonomy): domain Archaea; phylum Thermoproteota; class Bathyarchaeia; order 40CM-2-53-6; family 40CM-2-53-6; genus FEN-987. Next base: position 11,558 of record CAZYOZ010000040.1, on the reverse strand, counting down.
GTCTGCGAACGTCAGACCGTATGTCTTCGAGGTCCTGACGTTTTCCCCAGAACCATACAAACACGCTTCTTGGCGTGAATACTACTGAACCATCACCAAAGACATATCCGTAAATCCTAAGCAGATAGGGTAGCTTCGGTGACGTGGATCGCAGAGGCAGCAGGTCTCTCGAGCGAAGCTCTTCAGCTATTGCTCGATTGTTTGCCGGGACCTTCAGATCCATTATGGCTCTTTCGGAGATGATCGTGAAATCCTCGGGTGATTCGTATGGAACACCCTCGAAACCATGAACCGCGACCCTGTCATTCGGGCAGAGTTGAGATAACTTGACCATTCCTTGCGGCGTCAGAAACGGGTGATCACTTGTTGCGATTAGATCATAGCCCAGTTTTGTCTGGATCCGGTAGGCTGGCTTATCGTTGGGCTGCTTCAAGAAGCGAGCAATTTCAGCAGCCTTTAGTGACCGCGAAACACAGCGAACCTTTTCCCTTTGCCACGTTCTCTCAAAGTGGCGAATTGGGAGCGTATATCCAAGTTCGGTAAGGACCAATGAGTCGCCAGTGAGACAGTTGATATCGTAACCTATGCCTCCGGGGCTTACTAC
>CAZYOZ010000040.1:3195-10944 GCA_964649235.1 uncultured Candidatus Bathyarchaeia archaeon | reverse complement strand
TTACTACGCCGTCGTTGTAGTCGCTGGCTGCGACTCCGCCGATGGGGAAGCCGTATCCTTCGTGGCCGTCGGGCATTGTGATTGCCCAATTGTATAAGCCTGGGAGCGTTGCTACGTTGGCGCATTGCTGTAGGGTGGCGTCTGTGCGCATCTTCTCTATGAGCGCCTCGTCGGCGTAGATTCTTCCTGGGACGCGCATTCCTGGCTGGGCGTCTTGCGGGATCTCCCAAACGTACTTGTCTATCCGACGAAGTGGGACTTGCTGGGACGGGCGGCCATAAGCGGGAGTCTGAGCCATACAAATCACTGTTGAGATGCGACAAAACGGAGCCTGTTCTTATTTAACTTTCAACGAGAATCGAACGCGCCTTTGAACCAACCGGCCAACTATTTTCCTCGCTTGACGTCCTTCTCGAAGTTTCGAACCGCATTCTCCTGCTCTAGGGTTTCGATTGATCCGGGCCGTTGCTCGCGCAGGACGCGTATCGCTTCTTCAGCATTGTATCCATGGTAGACCAAGTAGGCTGCGAGTGCCGTGCCGGTCCTGCCTCGGCCTTCAGCGCAATGAACCAACACGGGCTTTCCAAGTGCATTCTGCCGTTCGATGTACTGCATGATCGTAAGAAGCTGCTCCGTGGACGGAGCCCCGGAGACATGTGAGTGAAGGTAATCAAAACCCAACTTGCTAACAATTTCGGGATTGAGCGGAATGCCAGTTAGCGAAATTATCGACCTGATGCCCTGCTCCTTCAAAGCTTTCAACTCATCTTCGGTTTCAGGCCTGGCGCATCCCGCAATCTTGGCGTTTCGGAGCCAACTGAAATTCCTCGGCAACATCGGTTTTCTGGTCATGAGTTTCCCCTCACTCATTCTTGTGTGACAGGGTTTCAGTCGTTCGCTTGACAGGCAGTCCGAAGGACATCTTCAGTCACCAGCCCTTCTTAAGCAGGTAGCGCGAGATATGCAGCCGCATATTCCTACCTCAACCCACGCCATTCTCGCATGATACGAACCAGTTTCGGGCTGAACTCATCTGGGAGGAAGAGTATCCCCGTGCCCGCGGGCTGAACTAGGAATGGAATCCTCTGCCATCCTCCACAGTTGGCAACCAGATGTTTGCCGTCTACCCCGGGCACGTGCGTGTGTCCGAAGACCACCCAAGATGATTCGTCGACCCTGGCAAATCTCTTCCAAAGTCGTTCTAGGCCCAAGTGGTCCAGGAACCTAGACCAACCGTGTCCAAATGCTCCAACTACACTAAGGTCGTGACCGTGGTATCCAAGAACCTTAACGTTGCCCAAGCGAATCCAAGCGGAGCTGCCTAGGACTACGAGGCCAGAGTAAGCATCCATGGCATCTGTTTCTTCAGGATCGTGACCTGGGGAGCCTAGGATCCAGAACGCTTTGCCCGCGAAACCATCCAAGCCTAGCACGGTAAGTGTCGATATTCCGTGCTCTGCCGCTGCTTCGAAATCTTCTGGAGACTGGAATAGATCCCCGACGATAACCAGGTTGGATATTCCTTCTTCCTGGACGAAGGCTCGCAGATCCTCGGCGAATTTGAAAACCCCGTTCCGCAAGTGTAGGTCCGATATGAAGAGAGTAGGCCCAGTCAGCTCGAGTTGTTTGGCCTCCTTGACTGGGATAATTCTTGGGATTAGAGGATAGAGCAGAAAGCGGAAGTTGAGAAGACCCAGAAGAAGTCCGCCGACTGCAAGGCCTGCGGCTAGTATTGAGAGGGTAGAAGATTGCATTCCTGAACCCGTGGTGGTTTGCCGTTCAACTCTGCCACTTTCACTTCTCTCTTGAAGTTAAATCCATGCACGCTCGAAATTTTCCTGGTCATGATAATGGGACGGACGATTCCTTCTTACCGAATGGCAATTGACATGGAGATTTCGAAGTGGAAACTCTTCAAAGACGCGTTGCGAAAACCTGAGTCAGACATCTTCGAGAACATGCTTTTACGGTCTAAGCTCTACGCTTCAGCTGGCGGCATGGCAGTGCGCCCCGTCGTGCTCGAGGCCATGTTCATGTCAATTCTCCTCGACCATCACATACGGTTGTTGGAATTAGCCGCGGAGATTGAAAAACTCAAGAACCCCGACATGTCAAAAGAACCCAAAGGCATCGAAAAGTTTCTACAGCCACCACCCCTCACTGACAACACAACATGCCAGCCAACCATCCAGGATACCCTGCAGCTAGGCAGCAACTAGTCTCGTTCTTGGAGGCGCAGGGCTACAAACCGCATTATGAGGAAGTGTTCTGCCCCAGCTCTGAGCATTGCTGGGTTGACGTTGCGGCCGTTAAGGGCCAGGAATATTGGGCGTTCGAATACAAATCACAGAGGGATTCCATCAGACGAGGACTGGAGCAATGCTGCGCATACGCTATAGCTTTCCACTATGTTGTGCTCGTTGCGGACCGTCATCGGGTAACCTCTAGCCCGTACTTTCCGAGATTCAAGCAGCACGGGTTTGGCGTTTGGAGGCACGACGGAAAGAGGTTCCAAGTACTCTTGAATCCTAAGAGGCGTCTGCCCGTGAGGAATGCGAAGGCCGTAGTCGAACGGCAGTTCAGGCCAAACCCAAAAAGCCCTGGCGGCATGTATCAGACTTCTTTGCTGCCCTGGCTTGAGGTTACAGGTTCTGCTGCAAACCTACCTTCTTTGTGGCCACTGACCGGTTTCGATCGCATTCCACTTCTCGATATGCCCGAGTACCTCCGCCAAGTTGCCGACGGTCGCATCGGGACCAGTGGCGCACGTGAGGTCGGGCGGCCTGCGGAGCACATGAATCGTGCGCATTCCCAACATCTTTGCCCCGATTATGTCGGGCCCTAATGAGTCTCCAATGAAGACTGCCTCTGCGGGCTTCGCGTTAACAGCTTTGAGTCCTTCCAAGAAGATCTCGGATCTCGGCTTTCTGACGCGTACCGCGGCTGAAGTGAAGATAGCACGGAAGAAACTCTCAAAATCACACTTTCTCACAATCGCGCGGACTGCCCAATCGCTCTTAGCGTTTGAGACCAGAGCCATCTCAAGTCCGGCATCTCTCACCGCTGCTAAAGTCTGGGTTGAGTCCGGATATGCGTCCCAAGCTTCAATTTCGGGCTTGAAGTATTCGGCCAAAGCTTCATGGACAAGTTCGGGATTCTGGTCGTCGAACCTTAACTTCTTTAGCACCCTTGAGAGAATTTCCTCCATCGGTATCTCTATCTTATGGAATTCTGACACTGCTGAGGCGTCCTCAAAGACCGCGATGAAGGTTCTCGCGAACCTTGGAAAATCGGAGTTCAGCCCGATCCTGACTAGGTAGCGGTGGAGATTTTCGAGGTTTGCTCTGAAGACCTCCTCCCAAGGGCGGTTCATGCGAACCAATGTCTCTCCCAGGTCGAACAGGGCCGCTCGAAGCAACGGAACCACGCCTTTCGGCCACATGCAAAGTCCGGCCGCTCATAACTCTTTGTCATAGTCACTGTGACCCGCAGTCGCGTTCGTGGATTCATTCATTATAAGCAAGGTCATTCCGAGTTGAGTCTAGATCCTGTTGCCATCAAGCAAAGAAGCAGCCGTAACGTTGCATGGCGGCGTCAACGAGATTGGCGGAAACAAGATTCTACTCGAGGACAAGGATACCCGTGTGATGCTCGACTTTGGAATGAGCTACGCGGAGCGCAGAAAATTCTTCTTTGACCCTTTGCTCTCGCCCGGCGATGAGCGAGACCTGCTTGAATTCGGAATTCTCCCTGGCCTCAAGGGGATTTATGAATTCGAAGAATCTGAGCCGTCCATCCATGCCGTCATCCTGTCCCACGCCCACGGTGACCATTGGGGTTACATCTCCTTCCTCAAGCGCACAATTCCCATCTACTGTGGAGAAACGTGCTCGCAGATTCTTACGGGACTCTCTGCCACTAGGATGAGGCATTTTGAATCCGACATCAGAGGGCTGGAATTCCAAACATTTCGAACCGGCAAGACTCTCCAGATAGGCTCATTGGAGGTGACGCCTTGCCATGTGGACCATTCCGTCCCTGGCGCTTATGGGTTCGTCATCAGGACCTCTCAAGGAACATTGGCTTACTCAGCAGATTTCAGGCTCCATGGGACGAAGCCCGAACTCACAAGAGACTTCGTTGAGCTCGCAGCGAAATGCGACCCGGATGTGTTCCTCGCTGAGGGCACCAACATTCTTGGCGGAGACGTATCAAGCGAAGCTGAAGTGGACTCCAAGCTTGGCTACGTTGTTTCGAATACCCGCAACCTCGTGTTGGCAAATTTCTCGAATGTTGATGTCGACAGAATAAGGACATTTTACCATGTGGCGAAAGAAAATGATCGAGTGCTTGCCATTTCGCTAAAGCAAGCCTTCCTTCTGAATCAGTTGTCCTCAGACCTTGCCCTTGGCCTTCCGAGAATTTTCGACTCTGACCCGCACTTAGTGGTCTTCAAGCGAACCAAGAAAAGGTATTACGACTGGGAGGAGCAAGTCATGTCCCATGCAACCACGATAGACAGTGAGATGCTGAGGGAAGAACAACGGAAGTACATCGTAGCATTCTCGATGCCTGACTTCAAAGAGCTCGTTGATATCAAGCCAAGGCCAGGCAGCGTCTTTGTGCTCTCAATGTCTGAGCCCTTCAACGAGGAGCAGGAGTTCGAGTTCGAACGTTTGAGGAACTGGCTGGACCATTTCGGGCTTCCGATGTACCATATCCACTGCTCAGGCCACATCATGCCAAGCGAACTGAAGAGAAGCGTCGAGAGGGTGAAGCCTCGCCGGTTGTTTCCTATCCACACAGAGTACCCTGGGCTCTATGCGAAATACATGGCCGACCTGACGAGAATTGAAGCACCCGTTAAGGGAACTAGGTACGAGCTGCAAGCCTGAGCTAGGTTCTCTCAAACTCCACGCGGAGAGTCATGCCCTTCAGTTCCCGGGCAATCTTCTGGACCTTGTCGATATCTACGGGCATATAGCGGGGTCTGCGGCCGGTCAAGATAGCCTTGGTTTCAGTGCTGCCATCAGGGATCCAGACGGTGTTTATCGTCAGTATGGACAGCGGGCTGAGAAGGTCTTCCAAAAAGGCCCTATCGTCACCGCCGAAGCTGATTAGCTTCACACGCTTACCGAAAGTCTCCGCGAGATCCTTGACGACCCTCGCGCCTCCTCCCAAGAGCCTGGGTAGGTCCTTCTTGTCAACAAGAACAGCAAGCATGTCGTCGGCTTCAACCGACTTATGATAAGTGACGTCTTCAAGAACAGGGTTCTGCTTCTCTAACTCAACAATTTTCTGAATTACCTTAAGGTCTAGTTCGGTGACTTCGCCCCTCTCGAGCTTCTCCTCACACCGTCTGCAGAGGATGCCCGATTTTACGCAGAATGAATCTAAAACAGTCTTTACCATTTACTGTCATCTTTGGTCGGTTCCCGGAAATTGTCAGCTGACCGGGCGCTTGTCCCGGAAACAGCGTCATCTGCCAGCACCAGCACTGGAATGCTATTTGAACGATTTGGTCAAAATACTGGGGCGACAACTTCGGCTAGTGAGGATTTCTACAAAACGCGGCTGAGAGGGACGATTTTATTATCGAACAGGGGAGAGTTAGCCCCGGCTCAACAAGCGTACCTGGCGATAGTCACGGATGAAGCTCTTTGAATACGAAGCGAAGGAAATAGCACAAAGCTGCGGCCTCCCGGTTCCAAAAGGACTAGTTGCCTCCAATCCCTCCGAGGCCAAGGAAGCTTTCCTGAAAATCAACCAACCAAGCATGGTCAAGGCTCAGGTTCTCGTCGCTGGGCGGGGGAAGGCTGGCGGCATTAAGCCAGCCTCGAATCCTGAAGAAGCGTTCGAGGTGGCGAAGGCAATTTTCTCTCTGTCAATCAAAGGCGAGAAGGTATCAAAGGTCCTTGTCGAGCAGAAACTGACCAGCAAGCATGAACGGTATGTAAGCGTTGTAGTGGACAGGGCATCAAGGTGCTACACTATACTTGCATCCACAGAAGGCGGCGTTGACATAGAACAAGTCGCCGAAGAGCACCCCGAGAGAATAGTGCGCCACAAAATTGACCCGCTCCTAGGGTTGCAAGACTTCGAAAGCAGGCAGGTTGCGAAGCAGCTTGGCTATTCGGGCAAGCAGATGAACCAGCTGGCTTCAATCATCAGAAAGCTATTCCAAATCACACTCGACTACGACGCAGAACTAGTCGAATCCAACCCACTAATCGAAACTGACAGCGGAGAAATGGTGGCGGCGGACCTAAGAATTCTGCTAGACGACAACTCGCTCTTCAGGCACCCTAGCTTCTTGGAACGCATGAAAAGCTTCGAACCTGACATGTCGCCACTGGAAGTGAAAGCCCGCGAGAAAGGCTTGGCTTACGTCGAGCTTGACGGTGATGTTGGAATCATCGGCAACGGCGCGGGACTAGTGATGGCCACGCTCGACATGATTCTGGACTACAAGGGAAAACCGGCCAACTTCTGTGATGTGGGCGGGGGCGCGAGCGAAGACCGCATCGCGGCGGCACTGGAGATTGTCCTAGCTAACCCACACGTCAAACTTCTCTTCATCAACATAATGGGCGGTATCACACGTTGCGATGACGTCGCCCGCGCCATAATTGACATCCAGAAGAAGATGGGCATCTTGAAACCCATGGTGATTCGTCTAGTTGGCACAAACGAGGAAGAAGGACGGAAGATACTCGCGGCCGCGAACATTCCGTCCTTAGACACGATGGAGGAAGCTGCGGCCAAGGCAGTTGAACTTGCAGCGAGGGTTAAGTAGAATGGCGATTTTGGTCGGAGGGGATACAAGGGCTGTAGTCCAAGGAATTACAGGTTACCAAGGAAGCATCCACACACAGCTCATGCTGGAATACGGTACGAAGATTGTTGCCGGCGTTACTCCAGGCCGGGGCGGAACGGTAGCCCATGACGTTCCAGTATTTGACACAATACAGGAAGCCAAAGCGAAATTCGCTATCAACTCCTCGATCATCTTTGTGCCTGCCCCGGGTGCGAGAGATGCGGTTCTCGAGGCGATCGCGGCCGGTTTGAACCCGGTGATTGTGATAACTGAGGGAATCCCCGTCAGGGACGAGATTCAGATTATGCAGGTCGCGAAGATGAAGAGCACAATAGTCGTCGGGCCGAACACGCCCGGAATCATAACACCGACTGAGTGCAAACTTGGCATAATGCCAGGTCACATATTCAAGAAGGGCAAAGTCGGCTTGGTTTCGCGAAGCGGTACGCTGACGTACGAGATAGCGGCCAGCCTGACAAACGCAGGCCTTGGCCAATCCACATGCCTCGGAATTGGAGGTGACCCCGTCGTCGGTTTGGGCTTCGTGGATGTTCTTGAGATGTTCCGAAACGACCAGGAGACGGAAAAGATCGCCATGATAGGTGAGATAGGCGGAAATGCTGAGGAAGTGGCTGCAGAATACATCAGGAAAACCGATTATCCCAAACCGATCGCCGCCTACGTGGCTGGTAGAGCTGCCCCCCCAGGAAAACGAATGGGACATGCCGGCGCAATCATCACAGGAAGAACCGGAACCGCTGAGACGAAAATTGAATCCCTCCGAAACGCGGGCGTCAAGGTTGCCCTGAAACCGGGTGATGTTGCGAAGCTGCTGGAGTAAGCTGACGGGGCTACTATTTCGCTGTCTGACGCATTGAATTAATAGCGCACTATCTGAAACCTAGGCCGGATAGGCTGTTTTCTTTGCTGAA
>CAZYOZ010000040.1:0-3095 GCA_964649235.1 uncultured Candidatus Bathyarchaeia archaeon | reverse complement strand
AGGGAGAACCTCGCCATCTTCCAAATCCAATCGAAACTTGTCGAAGGCATGGTAGAGTATCTCAGCGACAAGGGCTACCTTCAGGTCTTCACACCCTGCCTGCTCGGCGGAACCTCGGAGGGTGGAGCCGAGGTCTTCAAAGTCGATTACTTTGGCCGCGAAGCCTTTCTACGCCAAGACCCACAGCTCCACAGACAGTTGTGCATTGCGGCAGGTTTCGATAGGATTTACGATCTCGGCCCCAACTGGAGGGCAGAAGCATCGCACACGCCCCGCCACTTGTGCGAACACAGGGGAATGGCCGTTGAGTTCGGGTTCATGAGCAATGAAACAGACATGATGAGGGTTGAGGAAGAACTCATCGTCGCCGCTATGCGCAAGGTGAGAGACGAATGCTCCCATGAACTGGAAATACTACAAGTCAACCCAGAGATTCCTAGCGCGCCGTTTCCTGAAATGCGCTTTCCCGAAATCTACCGGATCCTAGAAGAGCACGGCAAAAAGCTCCCTTACGGAAGCGACATCGACAAGGAAGGGGAAACCTTGCTGTGCGAGCACGTGAGGGAGAAGTACAAGACGGACGCATTCTTCATCAACAGGTTTCCGTTTGCGGTGAAGCCGTTCTATGTCATGCGGGTCGATGATGAGCCTCAGTGGGCACGGAGTGTCGACTTCGTTTACAAAGACTTGGAGCAATCTTCAGGAGGCCAACGAGAGCACCGTTACGAGAAGATAATGGACCAATTGAAGGAGAAGGGGATGAAGCCTGAGACGATGGAATGGTTCACTGAACCGTTCAAGTTCGGCGTCCCACCCCATGGTGGCTTCTGCCTGGGTATCGAAAGGTTCACTATGTCATTCCTCGGCAAGGAGAATATCAGAGAAACCACCATCTTCCCGCGTACACCGGAACGACTTCTGCCATAATCACACAGATCTATCTGTAGAGAAGGCAACGGCTCCAGCAATAGCGCCATGACATCCAATCCGCGCTGTTTTCCTCTATGTCGGCTTACGAGTTATTTCGAAATCTGAGCGCAAACTTATATCTGTGTACATGTGGAACATAACTACACTAGAGAGATTGGCCGATGCGCAAAGGGCAAGAAACAATCCAGAATCACTTGCCACTACTGCTCGCACTGCTGTATTTCGCAACAGGCGACTACATCTCCCTTCTTCGCCAAATCAAGATCCTACTGTAGTCGCCATACTCAAACTGCGACAACTGGACACGTTGACTAAGCTCACACTGTGAACCTAAGTCACATTGAGCAACCGATCGAGGCCACCGTTTCTTCGTCAGCAGGTTTGTTCTCCAACAGACAAGTTTCTAGCCTGCGAGAATCTTGGGAACGGTTAATATGAGATGCTTCCGATATCGCCCTCAACCTTTGAGGATCCCACATGGTTTCAAAAGAGCAGGTCATGGCATCGCTGAATGATGTCATAGATCCCGAGCTTCACATTTCCATAGTTAGCCTTCAGATGGTTAAGGACGTCAGCATAGATGGGGACAGAGTGAAGGTTCTTGTCGCGCTGACAGTCAGCGGCTGCCCACTTTCCCAAACCATCTCAGGCGACATCCAGAAGGCATTGCTCAAACTGCCTGGTGTGAAGACGGTGGATGTTGAAACCACCGTTATGACCAAGAAGGAGCTTGAAGAGCTCCGGGCAAAGATACAGTCACAAATGGTCGCAGCAGCACAGACGCGAGCTGCTGGTTCCAAAATGCCACCTGGAATCGACCGCCTGGAGAATAAGAAGATCCGGAACGTCGTCGCAGTCATGTCGGGCAAGGGTGGCGTCGGCAAGTCTTTCGTAACCGCATTCCTGGCTGTTCAGCTTGCTAGGGTAGGATACAAGGTGGGCATACTTGATGCAGACATCACGGGGCCAAGCATGCCTAAAATGTTCGGCCTCAAAGGTCCACTTTACGTTACGCCCGAGAAAAGAGTGCTTCCTGCTATGACGAAGACGGGAATCAGGGTCGTTTCAATGAACCTCATACTAGAAGAACCTCAGATGCCAGTGATTGTGAGAGGGCCCATCGTAAACAGCGTAATCCGGCAGATGTTTCAGGACATAGAGTGGGGAGACCTTCACTTCCTGCTCGTAGACCTCCCCCCAGGGACCTCTGATCCCCAGCTAACGGCATTCCAGTCCTTGCCATTGCGAGGGGTAATTGTGGTCACGACGCCGCAGGACTTGGCGTTGATGGTTGTTGGTAAGGCGATCAACATGGCGAAGGCGTTGAGCGAACAGTTGGCTCCTGTGAAGATACTGGGTCTTATCGAGAACATGAGTTATGCTGTCTGCACGCACTGCGGTGAGAAGCTCGAGATTTTTGGCCCGAGCAAAGCGCAGGCCGCCGCCAAGAAGGCCAGCATACCCTACTTGGGCGCCATACCAATCGACCCCACCATCGCCAAGTTGGCCGATGAAGGCAAGATAGAGGACTACGCCAACCCGCTCTTCGATGAAGTTACCCGAGCCGTCAGGCTAAACGCGACGAAGCTCCTTGAGCCCATACCAGGTGCCATGCCCATCGCATGGTCAGAGCATAAAACAGAGTGATCATGCCCTTGACGAGTTTAACTCGACAAACTAAGATTAATAGGGGAGAAAACCGCGGACTTGTCAAGTAGAAACAGTCCGGTCGCCTAGGCGCGGAGGTGAGACATGAAATGGTTACCAAAGAGGAAATCGTGAGCGTACTGAAAGACTGCTATGACCCCGAGATTCCCATCAACGTCTGGGACCTTGGCTTAGTGTACGACATCAAGATCGATGATGATAAGGTCGGAATCAAGATGACCTTGACAGCGCCAGGCTGCATGATGGGCGGAATGATCGCCGAAGATGTGGAGAACAAGCTCAAAGCGCTAAACGGAGTAAAGGACGCCAAGGTCGAACTGGTCTTCGACCCACCGTGGACCCCGGACAAGATGAGCGAAGAAGCAAAGTCGCAGATGGGCATCGCCTAGACAACATTAGAATCTCGGAGGCCTTCCGCGAACCGATTCCTGTTTTGCAGCATTCGGGTTATGCTAGCATCTTTACCGACGCGAGCGTCTATCGAACCCGATCAGTTC
>CAZYOZ010000039.1:15585-17548 GCA_964649235.1 uncultured Candidatus Bathyarchaeia archaeon | reverse complement strand
GAACCGTTGTTCCAGAAGCTGAACATTTCGAACCGTTTGTAGGGCCAACAGATGCAGACCCTCAAACTCGACCTGCATGTGCACACTGAAAGATCTTACGATGGACATACTCGGATCGAAGACCTGCCCCATATAGTTCGCGCCAGAGGCTTGGATGGCGTGGCTTTGACTGAACACGACAACCTTGACCCGCCGGAGCTTTCCGATGTTGTGGTGATCCCGGCCGTCGAAATCAGCTCTAGGGACGGACACGTGATTGGTTTGGGGTTACACGAAGCAATTCCGGCGAGGCTGGCAGCAGATGAGACTGTTAGAAGGATCCGAGGGCAGGGCGGGGTTGCTGTCATTCCTCATCCCTACGACCCTGTATGCGAATGTGTAAGGATCAGCAAGCTGGAAGTTACGCCTGACGCAGTTGAGACTGTGAACGCCGACGCTCTATCATTTCACATCTCGAATTGGCTGGCTCGGAAGGACGCCCTGAAATTTGGCCTGCCTCAGGTCGGCGGCAGCGACTCCCATATTCCGCAGACGGTTGGCGACGCTTACACAGTAGTTGAGTCTGCCAGTCGGGACATTGCGGATATTCTTGATGCAATTCGAAACGGCAAGGTCCGCCCTGAAGGGCGGCCGACGTCGATTAGAAACAAGCTGAGGAAGTTAAGTTACAAGTTCACCTAAGCAGCGATGCTCTCAAGCTGAGGCAACTCCAGTTCTATGCCCGTCGCCTCGTCTTCGCCTGAACCCGGCTCCAACTCGTATAGTGGAAGCGGAAAACGCCTGTATCCACTCCAAGCGTAAGGGAACTGAACGCCAGTAACGATCAGATTGACTTTCGTGATGCCGCCACCCTCACCCGACCGCCGCCCCAATAGGAGCTCAGCTTCTGAGCTCAGTTGCCGCGAAATCAACTCCAAGGTGCCACTGAGCGATACGTCTGGGACGGCATCGTCAGCGGCTATGTCAACGAATACTCCTCCGGCCTCCGTAAGCTCACCTAGGAGCAGACTGCTTCTGAGCGCGTTAAGCGCCGCTTCTTCCGCCGCGCCATAAAACGAGTATGATTCGCCGACGCCGACCTTTGCCAACCCTCCCCTGCGCAGCATCGAACGGAATTCCCGCGTCCCTCCCGCAATGAAGCTTGAATTCCGGAGAGCTTGGACAATCGAATCAATCGCCGCGCAACAGGATTGGCCAGTACGGTCTGGGATGATTCCCACTGGAAGAACTGCCGAGGATGGTTCAGGAGGTTGATTATCGAGCAGGATGACTGTATCACAAACATTCAACATCCTCCTCATGCTATCGACTGCCGTAAGTAATCGGCCTCTCTCGAAGTGGAAAGGTTTTGTGACGAGGCCGATGACCAAAGCGCCGCACTTTCTTGCGATGTCCGAGAACACTGGAGCCGCGCCGCTGCCGGTTCCCCCTCCCATGCCCGCAAGCACAAACACTACTTCAGCGTTCTCGAGCGCAGGCACTAAGCTTCCAGAAGCCAGAATTGCAGCTTCTTTCCCTAACCGGGCATCTCCCGCGGTTCCCTCATCGGAGCAAGATTGGTGTCGCAAGAGGACTTTGGAATGCGCTCGCGCAATCTGTAGATGATAGCGATCAGTATCCGCCGCGAGACAGAAGATTCCATCGGGGCAGGCGTCCATAACATGCGTAAGAAGGTCCATCCCGCCTCCGCCCAGGCCAAGAGCCAGAATCCGCCGCTCTGCTGAATCTTCTGCGAACAGGAATTTTCCGCGCAGCCTAGCGTCGTACAGCAACCGAAAGCCCCCATCCGAACGGAGACGTTGAAAGGAGCGGCGGGTACTATATAGGAAACGGTTGAGGAATCGGACCGTCGCGTATTCTGATCTGTGGCTCTGACTGCGATCTTCGATCTTCAGCCATGTTATCTTTCAATGAAGTAACATAGAATCAGCCAAACAGAAGCTGGGATTGCAAAGAAACTTGC
>CAZYOZ010000039.1:0-15485 GCA_964649235.1 uncultured Candidatus Bathyarchaeia archaeon | reverse complement strand
GTGTTTTCGTCGACCTCCAGAGTTTCCTCTCTAGAATTGATGATTTCGCGCAGCACCGCGAAGTATCGAACGGTAACTTTCACTGCATGTTCCGCCTTCGCTGAGCCTTCATATGAAAAGCTTCGGATAATTTGCTAAAGCTCAGACGGAAGCAGGCCTCATCCGCCAAGTCAACTGCATTGTCTTGGGCCGATTGGCCTTCGCCTCGTCTATTCGTGTGACTGTGGTTGCGTGCGGGCTTGTCTTTGGCAGGTCAGAATTGGAGTATGCCTCTTCGCTTATTTTCTTGAATGCTTCAATCATGCTGTCAAGTTCTTTCTTGCTGACGGTTTCGGTCGGCTCTGTCATCATCGCCTCCTCGACTATCAGCGGGAAATAAACCGTTGGAGGGTGCACACCGAAGTCGAGTAACCGTTTGGCCACATGCAACGCTGTGACGCCTGTCTCCTTTGCTAGAGTGGCAGCCGAGAGAACGAATTCATGCTTTCTTGGAATTCCCTCGCCGAGTGGAAGTGAGAAACCTCTGACCCTTCGCAGTTTCTGGGCCATGTAGTTCGAATTTAGTACCGCTACCTCTGATGCCGTCTCAAGGCCTTCCTTGCCCAGCATCAGCAGGTACGCGTATGCCCGGAGAAGCACGGCTGCGCTTCCGTAGAAGGCCCTCACTTTCCCTATACTCTTGGGCCGGTTGTAGTCAAGATAGTACCTTGTGCCGTCAAACTCTACAGTTGGCACCGGCAGATAGTCTGCGAGTTTGCTTGTGACGCCCACTGGGCCCGCTCCTGGGCCCCCGCCCCCGTGAGGCGTTGCAAATGTCTTGTGCAGGTTTATGTGAACAATATCGAACCCCATGTCGCCGGGCTTCGCTCTTCCCAGTATAGCGTTGAGGTTGGCTCCGTCGTAGTAGAGCAGCCCACCCGCATCGTGAACTATTTCCGCAATCTCGAGTATGTTCTGCTCGAATATCCCAAGCGTATTAGGATTAGTGATCATAAGCCCAGCGGTCCGAGGCCCTACGGCACTCTTCAGGGCCTCCGTATCTACGCATCCGTCTGAATTGGAAGGAATCTCCAGGACTCTGTAGTTTGCCATTGCTGCGCTTGCCGGATTCGTTCCGTGAGCAGAATCGGGCACAAGAATCTCGTTCCGACCGGTCTGACCCTGGTCGCGGTGGTAGGCCCGCATCAACATTACGCCCGTGTACTCTCCGTGGGCGCCCGCGGCGGGCTGCAAGGTGACTTTCTCAACACCCACGATTTCGGCTAACAATCTCGACGTTTCGTAGAGTACCTGAAGGATGCCCTGAGCCGTCTTGATGTCCTGATATGGATGCAATTCCTGAATTTTGTGCGAGGACGCTATTGAGTCGCACGCTTTCGGGTTATACTTCATGGTGCAGCTACCCAACGGGTACATCCCCAAGTCTACGCCGAAATTCTGCTGGGACAGCCGCGTGTAGTGGCGTATAACCTCAATCTCTGAAACCTCAGGAAGCGATGGAGGATCATTTCTTCGGACTTGAGAAGGAATGTGCTCCAACGTGGCTTCGCGTTTTGCAGCCTCAGGAGACGGGTAGAAACCGACTTTCCCGGTTTGGGATAATTCCATGATCAGCGGTTCGTTCCACTTGGCTTGCGCGTATACCATTCTGTTCAGACCTCCAAGATCTCTCTGAGCCTGTCAGTGAGCATCGTAATGTCCTCGCGTGTGTGTACCTCCGTAAAGCAGTAGAGTGCGGACTGACCCAGCTCGGGGAAGTACTTGCTGAGATCGAGTCCACCTTGAATTCCGGCTTTGAGAAGAGCGTCGTTGATTTCAGACGCTTTCCTGCCGGATTTGTTGAAGTTTACTGCGAACTCCATGAAGTGAAATGCTTCGAATGCCGGGGCAAGGACCCCGCGGATCCTTCGCAGAGAATCCATCGCAAACCTAGTCCTCTCCAAGATGGTTGAACACAGCTCTCTGATTCCGCCCGGTCCCAGAAGGCTCAGGTAACTCGCGGCCGCTAGGGCCAGCAGGGCCTCGTTCGTGCAGATGTTTGACGTTGCCTTCTCTCTACGGATATGTTGTTCACGCGTCTGCAGAGCCATACAGTAGGCATCTTGCGCGCCATCCTGCGTTGTGGTTTTGCCAATCAGTCGGCCGGGCATCTGCCTAAGCAACCGTTCGCCCCTACATGCGAAGACCCCCAGCAACGGGCCACCGTAGTTCATGTGGTTCCCAAGCGGTTGCCCTTCACCGACCACGATGTCTGCCTCAAAATCCGCGGGAGGCTTAAGGACTCCGAGCGAAATCGGCTCGACTCCAACGACAAGCAAGCAACCCGCCCCATGTGTAATTGCGCTAATGTCTTCACATGCTTCTTCAACAATACCTAGGAACGATGGGTATTCCAAGTAAACGGCCGCTGTGTTGGGTCCAAGTTTCTTCCTCAGGTCGCTAAGATCAACGCCACCCGTTCTCCTGTTTTGGCCGAACTCAACCAGCCTGATGTCGGCAGGGTCGCAGAAAGCACGCAGAGTCGAGAGCCGCTCGGGATGGATGTAGTGTGGATATAGAAACTCGCTTCGGCCCGTGACTCTGGCAGCCATTCTAGCCGCTTCACCCAGAGCTGTCGACCAGTCATACATTGAGCTGTTCGCATAGTCCATGCCTGTGAGCTCGCAGATCAAGCTCTGGTATTCGAACATGGCCTGAAGTATTCCTTGGGACACTTCTGGCTGGTACGGGGTGTAGGATGTCAGGAACTCGCCTCGACTAACGATGGCATCAACAGCCGCTGGAACGTGATGCGGCCAGATGCCCGCGCCAAGAAATGAGAGCATCTCCCTAGTTGAGTGGTTCCTGCCCAGAACTCGTTCGATATGCCGCCTTGCGTCCATTTCCGAGAGGCCTGATGGAACGTTCAGATTTGCTCTACCGCGAATTTCCTCTGGAATGTCCTTGAAGAGTCCTGTGAGGGAACTGACGCTGATTTCGTCGAGCATCTGTCGAATGATCGTCTCGTCGCTATTCGGTATGAAGGGATGAGGCTTTGCCAACAGCCAAGCCCACGGGCCGGGGGTTACGCAGAGTTCCTATTATCAGTATTACTCGTTTCCAGCGACTGAACATTGTGCCCTAACAAACCCAATTAAGTCATTGCAGTATGGTCTTCGGACAACGGACACTGGGTGGTTCGATGAAACGACGAAAAATCGACCCGAGCGCTTCGATTGAGCGACCAAACTTACTGTCTCCAAGTACGCGTGTAGCCAGCGGTGCAAGAGTGTCTGGGGAGGTGCGGGCAGCAGGCAATGTTCTCATTGATTCCAACGCCGTCATCTACGGCCCGGTGAGCTTAGCTGAGGGTACATATGTCGGACCCAACTGCGTCATAGGTTTCCCTGATTCGCAAGAGCTCAATCGATTGCTGCGCTCGCACAGCTCTTCGAACAAGGCGCGCACAAGCCTTGGACGAGGATGCATCATTAGATCCGGCAGTGCAATTTACTCAAATGTCAAGGCAGGCGACAGCGTCATGTTTGGGCATAACGTGCTGATCAGATCAGGCGTAACGATTGGAAAGGGCACCAAGGTTGGAACGAATGTTGTCGTCGACGGGGAGTCATCGATTGGCTCAGACGTGTCGATTCAGACAGGGGTTTACATTTGCACATACTCAACCGTTGAGGACGGCGTCTTCCTAGGTCCCTACTGTGTTTTCACGAATGACAAGTACATGATGCAGAAACCCTTCAAGCTTGTTGGACCAATTGTCAAAAAAGGCGCGAGCATAGGAGCAAATGCGTTGCTCTTTCCGGCGGTAACAATAGGAGAGGGTGCTGTCGTGGGAGCCCAAGCACTGGTTACCGGGGACATTCCACCTCGAACTGTTTTCGCGGGGATTCCGGCTCGGAAGATAAGTGACGTACCCGCAGACTGGCGTTCGGAGCTTTTGGGGAAATGAAGTCCAAACCGGCCAGCAGAACGAATAAATAGTGAACTCCGCATTCACCCGGCGATTTCACAAAGGTAACCCGATGAAAGCGGAGCTAAGCTGAGGTTGAAGACCAAGCTCATTCTCGCAATCTTATTGGTAACCCTAACAGTGGGAGTTCTTGCTCCGCTGCCTCTGCAGGGCAAAGGAACACCAAACCTCGTCATCGATGTGGTGAGGACCGCAAAGGTTGGCCAATACGGCGTGGTCCACGTTGACGACAACTTCTCGATACTCAACAATGGCACCGAGCCAGTTTCTTCACTCGACTTTGGATTCTCACGCATGTACAGGGATGACTTCTACTATGCCGAGGCAAACGACAGCCAAGGAAGAAAGCTTTCACTGGAAGCCGACGTTAATAGCACATCCGAATTCTACTGGATTCGAGCGAACTTCGCACAGGAACTGGACTTCAACAGAACCTACAACTTCACCGTCACATCAGTCCTGTACGGCGTCATAACACCAGTCGAAGCCGGATTCGAATACAACTTCACCGCAGCCCCAGTGCTTGAGCAGGATGCGAATTTCGCGAACGTTACGTTCGTGGCCGTTCAGGGGTCAGACTTCAGGATAGCGCCCAACTCGACTTATGTCACAACAGTCTTCTCCAGTTTCCCTGCCCTGTTTCATGAGTACAAGCCTTGGAAAGCCTACTCTAACCAAACTTTCTATGCTCCCTATGCGACTGTGAACCAGTACATTCTTGACCTGAAGTCGGCCGAGCGAAACATTATGATCGGCAATTTCGGCACGTTGAACGTCAAGGACACTTACCGATTCTATAACCCATCGGTGGCTGTCGACAGTCTCACGATTACTCTTCCCGATGGCGCTTCCAACATAATGGCCTACGACCAGGTCGGCGCCATGTGGGCAACGCCAGAAAACCCCGGCCCGCCCTACCAGGTCACGGTTAAGCCGAGGTACACTTTGGGAATCAGAAGCAAAGAGAACTTCACGTTCAGTTTGACTTACGACCTTCCACAGTCAAAGTACCTGAAACAGTTGACTTGGTGGGGAAGCTACAATCTGACTCTCTCACTGCTCGGCAACAAAGAAGATTTCCTGTTTCAGAAAGCCACTGCAAGAATCACAACGCCTCCTGGCATGACAGTCACTGGCCTTAGGATTGCTCCGCAATCTGCTGCGGCCTACCCCGTCCAGGTTGAGCAGAATCAAACGTCTTTTAGGCTTCAGGGGGTTACGGACATGAACGACCTTCAGTTCAGCGTGACCGTCGGCTACCTGCCATTCTGGTCCGCTTTTGAAGCGTTTCCGTGGATCCTTGGCCTAGAGATAGCCATAATCGCCTTTGCCATAGTCGCTAAGTTCAGACGTGGCCCGCAGCTTGAAGTTCCCGTTCCTGTTGAGAGACTGAGAGAGTTCGTCGGGCTCTATGATGAGAGACTGGCCCTGTCCAGGGAAATTGCCATGATGGAAGAGGATGTGGCAAGGGGCGGCTTAACGAAGCACGAGTTCAGAAGGCGCAAGAAGGTTATGGAATTCAGGCTTGATGAACTGAACAAACTTTTGATGGATGTGAAAGTAGAGCTCCGCGCCATGAGCTCTCGCTACGACGAAATGATTCGCCGAATAGACCGGGCAGAGGCAGAGATTGAAGCTTCACGGGCCAGCATGAACCAAGTCAGGGGCCAGTATCGAGCAGGCAAGTCCACCCGAGAAACATACGACACAATGGTTGCGGAAATATCAAAACGAATTGACAGGGCAGAGGAAACTGTCGAAACAATACTGATTACCCTGAGAGAAGAAGCACGCTAACTTCGTTCCAAACGACATCTTCTAATGGCTGCATAGCGCCTTAGCGCACGCTATCATCGCGGAAAGCCCCCAGTGTCATCAATGAGCCAAGTCTCAGTCGCCAAACTGCAGGATTGGCTGAAAAATTCGCTTTCGACCAATCTCAGCCAAGCGGAACGTGAACGGGAGAAGATTGTCTCAGAGATTCCGCGGGCATTGGAATCAATTCGAGATTTCTGCAGTCAGTTGCTAAAAAAAGGAGAACACGACATGGAATCCAAGCGTGACAACAGGGCCCAGTTCAAAGCCGCCAAAGCGGTTGGCAGGTTGGCCAGCATAATATCCGAAATGATTTCGACCATTGACGTTCCCTCGTCAAGGGACACAGCTACACTTCGCAACCTTCAGCGTGGGACCTCAAAACTCGCTTCGGAAGCGGCTCAAGCAAGGGTAGATTGGCTTCGCCAAATACGACCGTACTACATAATCGACATGATGACCCTCGGCGGCAACATTGACAAACTTCGACGCCTCAGCGATGAGCTCCACAATTTCCTCATCGGCCGCGGAGCTTTGCTTCGCTCCCTAGAAGAGCTTGACGAGAAGATCGAGTCGCTGAACAAAATCCAGCATTCAAAGGAGGCTGTATCCACGCAAAGACACGTAGCCGAACAGAGACTAGCCGAAGCGCAGGAGCAGGAGAGCATCCTACGTGAACGAATGGATGAGATTCTACAGAATTCCAAAATGAAAGAGTACATGCAAATCGATTCCCAACTAAAGGACGCCCGAAATCAAGTGGTCCGATCCGGTTTTAGCAGGCTTGGAAGACCGCTTAGAAAGCTGGCTTCGATGTCCCAGCGGGGGGAATACCCCATTCCTATTGATGTGCGCGAAAACCTTGATGCTTACCTGAAGAAGCCCTTCACAGCTTTTCTCAAAGAAGACGACGGCTATCCGAATCTCAAGCGAGTGCTGACCGAGCTCGGCAAAGCTGTATCCAGCGGTAAGCTCGCACTGAAGGCACGGGAAGCAAAGAAGGTGGTTGAGCGCACTGAACAGGTTGTCTCTGGCAACTCCCTGAACGAGACCCACATCAAATCAAGAGCCATGAAGCGGGCATATGATGAATTCTTGGCGGATCCTGACAGAGCAAAGCTTGTGGAGCAACTTCGTGGAGTAAGGTCAGAGGGCAGATCGAATCATGCTTTCCGGAAGGAACTGAAATCTGAACTATCACGAATTCTCGAGAGCGAGAAACGGCTTGATGATCAGATTAGCTCATTGGTGAAGGATATCGAAGCTTTCTCGCGTAAGATCTCCGGGACGAACGTCACGGTTCAGCTCTCGTGATGGTTAGATTAGGGCTCGGATTCTTTGCTTAGACACTAATGCGCGAAGAAGAGCCCGCCCTAAGTCAGACCTCTTGGATACACGGATCTTACTCTTCTTTCCAATAGTTGCCGAAAAGAGATACTGGTCCCCCACGTAGACGTTTGCTACCTTTCCAGTCAGGTCTTCGTCGAAGACCAAGTCGATCCGGTTTCCAACCTCCTTGAAGTCGTAACGAACCTCCTTCCCGGCGCTGGGGGCAAGAGGTTCCACATCGATTTTGATGCCGAGTTTTTCCTCAAGCTTCGTAACAGTTGCTCCCTTCTTTCCGATCAGTATGGGGACTATCTCATTGTCCACGCGAACCAATGCACGGTTGTCTGAAAGTAGTTTGACTTCGGCTGCTGGGTCGAACCGCCTTACTTCTTGCAGTATTCTTTCTTGGGCCAACTTCTGGGCCCCGCTGGAAGCAGGTGTGGCTTCGCTGACCGGGATGATGACATTTTCTTCCCCAAAGGTGTAGATTTCGTATTGCAGGCTTCCCGTTTCGAAAGAGCGAACCTCAACGACGGGCCTAGCAAGATCTGCCTCAGTCATACCAGTGGGAACCTTCACTGTCAAGTTGAGAGTGAAGATGTTCCGCACCGTGCCATATTGGATGAAGATTATCGTATCGATTATGTGTGGAATCATACCGAGTTCGACGCGCCCGATGAAACGCTGTATGGCATCGATAGCCTCGCTCGCATGCACTACCCCAATCATTCCTACGCCGGCTAAGCGCATGTCTGCAAATATCATGAAATCTTTGCTTTTTCTAACCTCGTCGAACACCGTGTAATCGGGCCTTACAAGCAGGAGAATCTCGGCGGTCTTCTCAAAATCCCCCTCAAGAGGGCCGTACTGCGTGATCTCAGGCCCAACTTGCAGGTCCCGAGGTGACTCTAGCGTCTTCACGATCTTGCTCTGCTTCATGTAGAACTCGGCTAGGGATGAAGCAAACGTGGTCTTGCCCGATCCCGGAGGTCCTGCAATTAGTATTCCTTCAGCGCGAGTCCTGAGCCTCTCCATCAACTTGGCTGAAAGCCCATAATCCTGCAGCGTGAGGCTGACCACGGGGCGCACGATGGTGACCTCAAGACCATCTGACAGCGGTGGCCTCGTAATCGCGATGCGGAAACGCCCGAGTTGAATAACAGTCGCGCCTCCTCTGCTTATCTCAACGAAGCCCTCTCGACTAACACGGGCGGCCTCGTTGATTTCGCGTATGATTTGTTCTATCTCCTTGGTTGTGCTGGGTGATTCATCGATCTTAATCAGCTCAAAGGCGCCTGGCTTCCCTCTCTTGGCAAGAGGAGGTGTGCCTTCTTTCAGATGGATGCTCGATGTGTCGGGTGTGAAATAATTCTCAAATGTCAAGCCAGCAGTCTTGACCTCGCCCGGAACGTACCTTACTTTGACGCCTCCGGCTTCAGCAACGAGTGCCTGAACATAATCAGCCGTCAGGAGAACACCGTTCTCGCTTTTGGCCACATCCATGATTAGCGCATCGAGCCGCCCGCTCCTAGCAAGCCTAATGTCATTTATTCCGGGACGTTCACCGAGGAAGGTAAGCTTGATACCGCGACTTTCGCAGAACTCTCGGAGCTTCTTGATTTCGCTGAGCCCTAGGAAACCTGGTTCTCGTCTCTTGGACGCCTGCGCTTGAAGTTCATCCAAGACCGCGTAGGGAATTACAATTTCTACATCGGTGAACTCGCCTTTCTCAACGACCGCGGGCACATTACCGTCGATGATTATTGATGTATCAGGAACCAGCTTCTGCGTCATTCTCTATCTTTGCCCTTAGGGAACTAGCAGTACTCGACAGGCCATTAAAAACAGTACCAAGCTGCCTCAACTCCTAGAGTCGGACAATGCAAGGATTATTGCGAAAACAAGCTGAAGTAAGGGCAGGACTTACGGTTATGGCAACTTTACTGGGGATTGGCCGTGGAACACCTGACATCGTCATCGCGCATCTATGAAGGTCGTGTAATCAACCTGCGGGTTGACAAGGTTCGGCTTGATAGCGGAAGGGTTACGGTGAGAGAGATTGTGGAGCACAGAGGTGCAGCCGCGATCGTACCGGTTCTGGACAATCACAAAGTGGTTTTCGTGCGCCAATACCGCTACACGGTAGGGGAATACCTATTGGAAATTCCAGCAGGGACCCTGGAGCCGACGGAAAACCCCGAAGATTGCGCAAAGAGGGAGCTTGAAGAGGAGACAGGCTACAGGTGCGCGGAAATTCAAAAAATCCTAGAGTGCTATGTCGCACCCGGTTACAGCACAGAGAAAATTCACTTCTACCTAGCCACGCGGCTGACGCCCTCAAACATGAACTTGGAGGAGGACGAAAGAATCAACGTGGAAACCATGCCGATAACAAACGCCCAGGAAATGATCCGCCGAGGAGAGATTCACGATGCCAAAACAGTGTGTGGGATCTTGCGGTCTGCTGAGGTTCTGGAGAATAGCAGACGCTTGGCTGGAGGCCCGTGAAAGTGCCTAGAGCGAAGCTTCGATTCTAAAGAATTCAAGGCGCCCTGATGACAGTAGACCGTTCAGCCTGTCTTTCAACGCGTCAAGATCCACGCCAAAGCGGCTACCCTGATAGGGCTGGAGTTTCTCCTGCGCGCGTCTCATTACTGAGAGCGCCACCTCTAGCTCGTTCTTCTGCAGATGAACAAGGGCAGCAGCAATCAGAATAAGCGCTTGAAGCATGTTTTTCTCTGGACCTGCTGCTCTTCTCCACGCCGATTCCAGTGCTTCATGGCTCTCCCAGTAGCGTTCCTCGTTGAACAACTTCAAACCCAATTCGATTGCTTCTGCGTCACTCATTCGGGCAGTCTGAACGTCGAGCTCTCTCATGGTCAGTAGCTTGCCGAACTTCTCTTCTAATACTTTGACAGCCCGTTCCGCGTTTTCATTCGCGGATGTCAACAAATCAAGTTCCACAGCGAAACTGCTTACGCGGAGATTCCCAATGTCGGCTTGAAATGGCCGAACTAGTTCGTACATTGATCTTGTGAGCTGTTTTCTGTCGGCAGGTGCGTATCTCCCACAGTTGTGGAGTCTGATGAGAAATCTCATCGCCCTAATCTCCAGCTCTTGACTTTCATACATTCACTAATCGGTGTTGGTTTCTGATGCAAAGTTGCTAAGATTGCATTGAGGTCAGCAAATTTGCAAGTTTGCTGGAAACAGCTATTAAGTTACAGTGGAGTGCGTGGAATTTGGGGTTTCGTGATCGATGTCAGGTCAGAGCGAATATGTCATCGATGGTGACACTGTCAACAAGCTCCTTGAGCCATACCAGCTGACCGCATACCAGCCAACATCGGAGCTCCACCACATGCTCAGCGGGCAGGCCTTCGAGGTGATCGAGAAGAAGTTCATCAAGACCCTGTTGGACGAAATTGACAAGGCGAAACCTCAGACGGTTAGGTTCATGAATCTGGAAGCCATCGCTTCTGGGCCGTACAAGGACTATCTAAGCCCGATATGTGGAGGGTTAAACGTCCTAATTGACGCCCTCGCCGCCAAAGGCATCACTGTCACGGGCACGATTCAGAACCCTTGGATCTTGCCGTGGAGCATAGTTGCTAAGATTGACAAGAGCTTCAAGGGGTTGCCCGCACCGGGCCAGACCGACCTCCCTGGAAGTTAAATCGGCTATTCCTCTTCCAAATGCTCCCGCATTTGGTTTGCTGTGAATTTCGGAGCAACCGCATCTCCGCGACAGAAACTCCGATTCGCGGAAGGAATTCTAAGCCTTCCGCTCAGAGTTTCACTCGTTTTAGGTAAAGCTGGAGTAGCTCGCCCTGAACTATGAGTGACAGCAGGGCTACGCCAAAAGTCATAGCGACTATGGTTTCACGATAAGGAAAACCTTCAGGTAGTGAAAGCGCCAAAGTCACCGAGATGACTCCTCGCAAACCAGCCATTGCAAGAATCTTTGTCCAGGAAGAGGGAACCTTCTCCCCAGTTAGGTTCGCGAGACCTGTGATGGGATAAACGCTCAGCATCCTGCCGAGCAGTATTGCAGCGAAAGCTGCCAGAATGAAAGGCGAGAAGGCTACTAACAATGAGAAATCGGCTTTCAAACCTAGCATCAGGAACGCAAAAGACGTAACCATGAAGGTTACCACCTCCCAGAACCTCGTCATTGTATCTCTTGTTTCTTTACTCATGGCTAAGTGCATGGTTCGGTTGCCCATGTAGATACCCGCGATAGCTACTGCTACTAACCCTGATACTCCAAGACTCTCCGCGAGGGCATAGGAACCGAACATGACTGCGATGGTGAACGAGGTCTCCGCCAAGGGCTCCGTGATTAGGCGATAGAGAAGTTCGGCGATGCCGGATACAGTGAGCCCCACCAGCACGCCTCCCCCGAAGGTAAACGCAAACAAGGTCACATCCTGTAGGGGTCGAAAGGTCAGAGACAGAGCAATGGGATATAGTACCACAGCGGTCGCGTCGTTGAAGTAGGCCTCACTCTCTAGTGCCGTCGTCAACCTTTCCGGAGCTTTCATCCGCTTCAGGATGTTGACAACTGATACAGGATCTGTGGGAGAGACAATTACGCCGAAGGTAAAGGCGACCACCAATGGGAGAGCAAACGCAATGCTCAGAACAAATCCACTAACAAGAGCAGAGATTATGACACCAACTATTGCGAGCAGGAGAACTGTCCTTCTGACGGTCCTAAACACCTCATAACGAGTTCTCATGGCCGCCTCAAATATCAGAGGCGGAACAACTAGACCGAGTATGATTTCTCTTTCAAGAGGTGCAGCAGCAAGGCCGCCAGCAACCCTGGCCAGCGAGAGCGATAGCCCCAACGCAATCATGATTGTTGTGTAGGATATCCTTAGTTTCTCGCTGAGAATAGCCCCAACGAACGCCAAAACAATAACGAGCAGAACAACAGTCAGCGGCGGCAGCGGGAAAATGACCATTTGTGCTCGACACCCATAGAGCCTTCCGTTGGCTGGGCGGGTCAGGATAGTGCCACACTAGCATAAATGCCAAATTGTTCCTGCCCTCGCGGCGGACATAGTCTTGCGGCAACAGTTAATTCGAAGTTTGCTGTTGCGTCGCGCAGGGATATTTGATATGTCTGTTGAGATCGGACAGAAACCCCCTGACTTTCAGCTGCACGATCAGGACAAGAAACTACGCTCACTACAGGATTTTCTGGGCAAAAAGACGCTGCTTGCCTTCTTTCCCGGCGCCTTCACCGGCGTCTGCACAAGAGAGATGTGCACCTTCCGCGATTCGCTGCAAGCCCTGACTGCGCTTGGTGCACAAGTGGTGGGCATCAGTGTTAACGACCCATGGGCGAACAAGGGCTTCGCCGAAGCCAATAACCTGCAATTTCCGTTGCTAAGCGACTATACTAGGGAGACCGTCAAGAAATACAACATCTACCACAACGACTTCGGCGGCCTGAAGGGCTACGTGACGGCCAAGAGGGCCGTCTTCATTCTGGACGCCAACGGCGTAGTACGCTACAAGTGGGTCTCGGAAGACCCTGGGAAAGAACCAGACTACGAAGAGATCAAAGAGAAACTAAGGTCACTTTAGATCGCTCCGGCTATCACGACCGGGCCTATGCCCGTCCCAGATTTTGGAATTCTCTTAAATACACAGCTTTAGTCCGCTGGCGACCAGATGAAAAATGGTTTCGAAAAATGACATAGCGATAAGCGTACTGGTGCTGATCGCAGGACTTGTCATCTACAGTTTCGCACCGGGAGGAGCATTATTCCAGAAGCCACCAGCACACACAACAACACATTACATTGGCGGGGCATTAGCAGTTCTTTTCGGCCTTGTTGGCGTAGCGTTGTACAAAAAGACCAACGGGGTCACATTAGGCGTCTCAGTTCTTGCCATAATCCTAGGCCTGCTTTTCATAACCGACGCGCCGGGGCTACCACTCTATGCAAGCCTACAACCTCATGCCGTGGCAATGCAATCAGCGGGCGCACTTACAGCTCTCGTCGGGCTTGTGGGCATTGCTGGCGCCTTCGCAATGAAAGGCAAGTAAACCCACGATACTTGAGAAACAACAGTCTTCACGACCCTCCGAACTTTCCTTTTCTTATGTAGTATCCAATGTCGAAGTAAGCTTAATCTGACAGTTCTGTGGGTAGGCGTGGGCAAGGTCCAGCTGATGAGAAGGTATCGCGTTCCATAACGCGTTCGTGAACGACTGCGCTAGCCTTCGCTGTTTTCGTGACCTGGTAGCTTTTTGGAGGCGGGCTTCATGATTAGGGGGATTGCCTCCCAGATCGGCAAAGCCACGAAGCGTAGCCGGTTTGGCAACAATGCCGCAAGCCAGTCTGAGGGAACGCTGAGGGCAGCCGAATTCTGCATCAAGTCAGGGTTTTCCTTCCATCTGATTGACGCTGAACTTCCGGAGAACTATCTCAGCGCCACAGAACTGGAAAGACTTCTCGACTTGTCTGAGGAATCGGAGAGCAGCATAGCAACATATGTCACGGTCAGTGCAAGACACGAGGCTGCACCGGACCTTGTCGAACAATACGTAGAAGTCCTAGCTAAGCATGCAAACGGGGGGCTGTGCTTAGTCGCGGGCAACCCCGCATACCTCTCCGAAAGCGAGCGCCAACAGAACGCGACCCTACGGACCAAGGAGTTGGTAATATTGGCCAGAGAGAAACTGCCGTCTGCCCCGATCTTCTTGGGAATTGAAGGGCTCTCAGACGAAGCCGCCAAACTTGCCTGCGAATACGGGCTTACCCCCTTCATGCTACTTGACGGTTCGATGAGGGAGAGAGCGAATACGCTTAGGGGTTGCTGTGATTTGGGGCTAGGCGTTTATTGTCCCAGCCTGCTGTCGTGGGAGGACAATGCACGGCTTACGATACGCTTTCTGGGGCCGTACGCTCTGAGAAGGCGGTGGGTAAGGGAAAACCTGAGGCAGAATGGCTTGCGCGTCCCGCAAGTCAGGTCAGAGATTTTGGGCAAGGAACCCATTCAAGAAGGCACCGTAAGCGCAATGCTTGACATAATCAAGGAACTTGCTTTGCTCGATGTCAAGACGCTACGCGGCCGCCTAGATAGCTTCTCGTCGATCGGAGTCAGATATGTCGCCCTTCTGCCGAGCACAGAGCAACCGGAAGAGCTTGAGAAATTGTCAGCAGTCACGGCCGGCTATGAATCTGAATAAGAAAAGGAGAGGGGAAGAGGGAGTTTGTCTGGTCTATTCGATCCTGATTTCCTTCCCCTTTGGTCGGGGCTGGAGCTTCCTGAGTGTGATTTCTAGGACGCCGTTGTTGTAGGACGCTTTGGAGCTGTCTGGGTCGACGTGTGCAGGAAGCGGAACTTCCTTGTAGTACTTCCTGGCGGCTGCGTCAACCCTGATGGTTAGCGTGTCCTCGGATATTGTGGTCTTGATGTCGGATTTCTCGACGCCCGGGAGTTCAGCAACCACCCGCACCTGTTGCGGTTCGTTTATGACGTCCACTAATGGTTCGCGTGCATCCAGGGGCTCCAGCGCAGGCTGTTCGAACCCGAACATGCCGGGCCTCTTGGATGGTTTCACGTTTCCGAATTCGTGGATGATGGGTTTACCGTCGGGGCCCATCGACATCGAGTAGCCGTAGACGAACGGGCCGTACTGCCGAATGGTCGAACCGTCGGGCAGCTTCTTCTCGGTGAAGAATTCCTTGGGCATGCCTCGTGCCATATCCTCGAACATGCGCTCGAACACTTCGTCGACGTCCGCGAACCAACGGTCCATCCAATTGAACGGCGAACGACGCCCACGCCGCGGCCTGAACCAGTCAGGGAAGAACTCGTCTGAAGCCATTGCTAATGCTCACCTCGCTTTGAACGCTTGTTACCAGTGGTAACACGGAAATATAAATTTTGTTACGGAAGGTAACGTCAAGTCTACGTCTGCTACGCTGGGCTGTAACAGATCGTCTGCTATCAGAGGTTTGCTACCGTTTCAAGAGAAGTTCGATTGTGAGAAACGCTAGGATTACTGTAAGGATAACTAGAGCTAGCGACAGTTGTTCAAGTCGTTTGCTAGACTTGTAGAGCGCGAGCGCAGTTAGGGCTTCAGCGAATGGTGCGTATGCTTGAATAGGTTGAGTCCTGAAATCAGGGACCTGTACAGACTCTAGGAAAGCTAAGAAAGGTTCAGCGTGTTTTTCGAGGGCTTTCTCAATTCTTTTGCGATTGACCATAACAAGAAATGCGTCTTTGACTGCCTAAACTTTGCGGCTACTAAGCTTCGCATTTTGTACAGCGTTAGCCACTTGTCTTTTCTTTTAACTTGTATTCCTGTCGCTTCGGCTGGGGTCTTGTAGTCCAGCACTTTGTG
>CAZYOZ010000038.1:0-18421 GCA_964649235.1 uncultured Candidatus Bathyarchaeia archaeon | reverse complement strand
AGGCTTGAAATGTCAGTATTGTTACTATTGTAAGAAACGCAAGTAAATGCAAGCACGCGGGCGTTATCTAGGTCCAATCCCACGCGGCACACGAGAGGTTCCTGATGCCGGGAGGGGATTCCGGGCCGACCACGAAGTTGAGAGACACAGTCGTGTCGGCAGCAGCCTCCATTTTGTTTAGGGCTGGAACCATAAGAGACCGCTCGGGCCACACCATCCTAGAGAAAGCGCTTGAAGACTTAGCTGGGAATAATTCTCTTGACGCAGAGCCATTCACCTTCGGCGGATTGTGCTCAAGGATGCTGGCTTGGTCAATCAACGGATTCGCGACACTCTACGGGATCAACCCGCGCTATGCGCGAAATGCAGTGCGCCAAAAGGGAGCTGCGACAGCCTTTTGCAATTTAGCGGAAACGATCGCCACCAGCGGCATCCAGAGGCCTTTGAGTCTGTCTTCGCCGATTGCGGTGGTGTGGAGCCTTTCCAAAAAATGCAACTTGCGTTGTGCACACTGCTACCAGGACGCAAGAAGCTCCTTTTCAGACGAAATGACTCCTGACGAGCAATTGCAGATCGCCGATGAATTAGGGGCAACGGGCGTTGCGCTGGTCGTTCTTTCAGGGGGTGAGCCGCTCCTCAATCCCGACATATTCAGTCTCATCCAACGAATCCTTGAGCACGACGTGGCAGTAGCTCTGGATTCGAACGGAGTTCTCATAGACGCGTCGATGGCTGCTCGGCTCAGGAATGCGGGGATAGAGTCGGTTCAGATAAGCATAGACTCGATTTCTCCTGAGCATCATGACAAATTCAGAGGCTTGCGCGGCGCATTTGAAAGAGCGCGGGAAGCCGTTCTGAACTGTTCAAAACAGGGAATTTTCACAACGGTCGCAACAACGGTCACTAGACGGAACATTGATGAAATGGGTGAACTCGCGAACCTGGCTAAGAACTGGGGTGCCAGTCGACTCGCAATTTTCGACTTGGTACCGGCGGGGAGGGGACTGGATCTCGTGGATGAGGCGATTTCTGACCAAGAGAAGATCAGGCTGATGCAGGATGTCATCGAGACATCTCGTTCCGGAGACATTGAAGTCATCTTGGAGCTTCCTCAGCTAGTTCCCTATACGATGGCAGAAGAGGACGGCCGCGAAAACGACTCACAGAAAAGGAGCGACGCTTTCTGCGTGGACAAGTTCACAGTAACGTCGTACTTCAACATGGCGGGCTGGGGGAGAGTCTACAGGTCTATTGCGCCCTATCTTGGCGGCTGCCCAGCTGGGCGCCTCTACTGCAACATTCAACCGAACGGAGACGTGACACCTTGCATGTTTATGCCTGCGTATCCTGTAGCAGGAAACCTCCGAACAAAGAGTTTCCAGGAGATCTGGAATGAAGCATCAGTCTTTCTGAGCCTTAGGGACAGAAATTGCCTGAAGGGTCAGTGTAAATCGTGTGCATTCACGTTGTCTTGTGGAGGCTGCAGGGCTAAAGCCGCAGCCTATTTTGGTGATTACCTAGCGCAGGATCCGACATGTCCGTTTACTAGCAATGCTCTCGTATCGTGAAAGTAAGGATATTTGACCTTTCTACAGTATATTATATACTTTCCAAATCTTGATATTTACAGATAACTTGGTCAACTCGACCCTGATGTGGAACGAGTTCTCCGCCGTGTTGCTTCTGGGCGCGATTGGCGCAGCAATGGGGTTAGGCATGCTAGCGGTCCCACTGATCTTTGCGCCAAGAAGGCCCAACCCCGTGAAATCTGAAACCTTCGAGTGCGGTCAGATCCCAGCTGGGGAAGCTAGAGTCCGAGTCGTAATGCGCTACTATCCGTACATCCTCATGTTCGTCATATTCGACGTCATGTCAATTTTCCTATTCGCTTGGGCAGTCTCAAGCAGCCAATACTCGCTGGCTGCATCCCTGCCAGTCTTGATCTTCGTGGGAGTGCTGGTTGCTGCGCTCATTCGCGGGCTGTCATTGGCAGGGAGGCAGGGAATCTGGTAGATAACCAAATGATTGGAAGGGCCTATGTTGGCAGACTAAGTGAGGCAATCAGAAAAGTAGCTGCTTCCGGCCCCCTGCGCTACGTGATAAACTGGGGGGCACTGTACTCCCTCTGGCCGGTTCATTTAATGACGGCCTGCTGCGGGGCAGAGGTCGGGGCTGTAACAGATCCAAGGTTTGATGTGGAAAGGTTTGGAGTTCTGCAAGCCTTCGGGTCTCTCAGACAATGCGACCTGCTGATAGTGGAAGGCACTGTAACGCGAAAAATGGCGCCGAGGCTCAAACGAGTCTACGACCAGATGCCCGAACCAAAATATGTCATCGCGATGGGTTCCTGCGCCATCACTGGTGGCTTGTTCTTTGATTCCTACAACGTCCTCCCGGGTATAGATTCTGTTCTCCCCGTCGATGTCTACGTACCAGGTTGCCCACCTCGCCCAGAGGCCGTGATTCAGGCAATCATGATGCTTCAGGAAAAAATCCGCCGATCATAGGAAGATGACGGAGCTGTGTTGACGATCGCAGAGGACCAAGAGATCGCGAAACGGATTACGCAGCAATTTCCGGACATTAAGGTCGAGTGCCCTCTTCCGAACAGAATAGACCTCGAATGCCCTCCCTCTATCACGCCAACATTAGCAGCCTACCTAAGAGACGTTGAAGAATTGGACCATGTTACTTCTGTAACCGGAATCGACTACCCCGACACGAATTCGATCAGAGTAACCTATCATCTGAGCGCATATGCGAAACCAGCTATCCGCCGACTCGTGGTCTCTATCTCCGTGAACCTGCCCCGCGAGCAGCCAACGATGCCCTCTCTCCTATCCGTCTGGCCCAGCGCAGAATTCCATGAGCGCGAAACCAATGAAATGGTAGGCGTCATCTTTGAAGACCACCCAAACTTGAATCGACTTCTTCTTCCAGAGGATTGGAATGACCCGCCGCCATTAAGAAAAGATTTCAAACTTCGGGGAAGGTAGCATGTCGGAACTCGTGCTCAACGTCGGGCCTCAGCACCCAGGGTCTGGGCATTTTAGACTCATCATCCACGTGGACGGTGACACGATAACAAAGGCCATCCCAGACCCCGGCTATGTACACAGAGGAATTGAGAAGCAAGCCGAGTACAGGGAATACCTGCAGAATATTCCATTGCTGGAACGACCTGTCATCTCGGACTCCAATGGCAGCGTCTATGCGTATGTTCTGGCCGTCGAAAGACTAGCTGGGCTGAAGGTTCCTGAACGAGCTCAGTACATCAGAGTGTTGATGGCTGAGCTGAACAGGATGATGAGCCATCTATACTGGCTCGCCATCTACGGGATCTTCCTGGGCCACTCTACGATGTTCATGTGGCCCTTTGGAGACCGAGAGGTTCTCATAGATCTGGCTCAGCGAGCCATGGGGCAGCGGCTCACCTACTCTTTCTTTGTCCCCGGTGGTGTCAGAAGCGATTTGCCCGACGGATTCAAGGATGAAGCCCTTCGCGCAATGGAGTTTCTTGGAGGAAGACTACCTGAGTATGACTCGATCTTTGTCAGCAATCCTCTCTTTCTCGATAGAACTCGGAAGGTAGGCATTCTCAGTCGCGAAGACGCTATCAGGCTTGGAGTTGTCGGGCCTACTCTGAGAGGCTCTGGAGTCGACGCTGACGCAAGAAAAGATGAACCATACGACGCATACGACAGGATTGAATTCGATGTTGCAACCTTCCAAGACGGAGATTGCTACTCGCGCGCCCGTGTACGCATCGAAGAGATCAAGCAGAGTATGCGGATCGTGAAGCAGGTCCTAGAATCGATTCCCTCAGGCCCTTTCAGGGCAAAAAGCCCCTCAGTTTTGAATCCTCAGCGAGGAAACGTCTATGCACGAGCGGAGGCAGCCCGAGGTACGTACGCCTATTTTCTCACAAGCCTAGGAAGAAGAATGCCCTATCGACTGAAGATCAGCTCACCATCATTCAGAAACTTGCCTGCATTTGAATTTCTCATGAAGGGTTCACATCTGGCGGATATGCCAACAATCTATTGGAGCCTTGACTACTGGCCCCTTGAGGCAGACAGATAGGGGGTATGTTCTTTGCTGGGTCTAACTGAGCCTCTTTCGAATCTACTTCAAATCCTTGTCTTTCCAGGCCTAGGCTTCGCGCTCACATTCGTCCTTTTCATGGTTTGGTACGAGCGAAAACTACTTGCAAAGGTTCAGGTTCGCGTGGGGCCTCTGTATGCGGGACGCTTTGAAGGTATCCTGCAACCAATAGCCGACTTCGTCAAGCTACTTTTCAAGGAAATAATAGTTCCGAAGCAAGCTGACAGATTTCTCTTCATGCTTGCACCGACTTTCATGATGGCGCTTTCAGTTTCAATCCTTGCATTGATACCGCTCAGTCCCTCAAATGTGATCGCTGATTCGAACGTTGCGATCTTGGTGATAATCGCAGTACTTTCCCTTTCACCGCTGGCCATAGTGGTTGCAGCTTGGGCCAGCAACAACAAGTACTCTCTTATTGGCGGATTAAGGGCGCTTCACCAAACAACCTCTTACGCCATCCCTCTGTCGCTCTCAGTTCTGGGTGTCGTACTCATGTCTGGCTCCTTCAGTCTCATGTCGATAGTTGAGAGCCAGAGAAATGCTTGGTTTATCATGTTGCAGCCACTGGGGGCGATAGTGTTTTTCCTAGCCGCGCTCGCGGAACTTGAAAGAGTACCATTCGACATTCCCGAAGCCGAAACAGAAGTCGTGATGGGCTGGGAAACCGAATATTCGGGAATAAACTACGGCATCATAATGACAGCAGCATACGTTAAGTTCTACGCGCTTGCCGTTCTCTTCACGGAGCTATTTCTGGGAGGCTGGCTTGGACCAGAACCCGTCCCGCCGGCGCTGTGGACTATTATCAAGACCTTTTTTGTGATTACACTAATGATGATTCCGCGAGGCGTTTACCCGAGGCTAAGGATAGACCAGATGCTGCGACTCGGCTGGACACGGTTGTTGCCTCTCTCGCTAGTTAACATCATTATCAGTCTGGTAGCTGTAAGTTTCATGGCGTGAGGGAAGTTGGTTGAGTAAACTAGGATCGCACATTTCTGCAATACAGTCCGGCTTCAAGCATCTCTACAAGAGAAGGATGACGCTACGGTATCCAGAATCGAAACTGGAGATACTATCAGGATACAGGTATCCGCTGGCCGGATACAAAGGAAGACACGTCTTAAGCATGGAAAAGTGCACGGGCTGCTCAATCTGCGAACTTACCTGTAGAAACATTGCGCGGGCCATCAAAATGGTGAGAGTCGAAGGCGCTTCCCCCCGAAACAAGAAGTCGATCTTTCCTCAGATCGATTACGGATACTGCGTGTTTTGTGGATTCTGCGTCGACGCGTGCGTATTCAGCGCACTCACTATGACCCCTGAATACGAGCTGGCTGCATATGACAAGCAGCAGCTGATCTATGAGCCTAAGATGCTGGCCGCCTCTCCTCCTGCCTCGGGCAGCGCAAGGTTTGTCGTAACCAAGAGCGCGGCGTATCACAAGAAACCGAAGCGCACTCCCGAAATCAATCAAGCGTAGCGCGGGCCTTCGTTGAATCGAATAGTACCTCCACAGACTGTTCTGGAACAAGACTAGTTCATGAAAAGCTAGGGCAAACGAGTTGCAGAGAGCAAGGCTCTCTGTTCCCAGGCTCAGGTTGTCTTAGCTAGTTCCAAAAAAGGAGATTCTGACTTTTCCGTCTTTTGCTTTACCGCATGTGCCTTTTGTAGTCTTCAGTGCCCTTTCTTCCTCCTTCATAGAGTCGGTGGGATTTGAGCCCAGGACCTCTGTCCTCGAAACTTTCTAGTTCTTAGGGATGCCAACGCTCCAAGTTTAACGCAATCTCAGAACTGACATGGCTATAGGGTTCGTGGATCTCTGCGCTTAATTCCGGTGACTTTGTCAAAGACTTCATCTGTAGATATTATTGTGTGATCGGAAACCGCGTTTAGGGCCGTTGCGGCAAAGTAGGCGTCGAAGATCG
Organism: uncultured Candidatus Bathyarchaeia archaeon; assembly: GCA_964649235.1. Lineage (GTDB taxonomy): Archaea > Thermoproteota > Bathyarchaeia > 40CM-2-53-6 > 40CM-2-53-6 > FEN-987. The sequence goes on along the minus strand of CAZYOZ010000038.1, from coordinate 12,386 downwards.
ATGTGAGGTTGAATTGTTTCATCAATGTAGCTGCTAGTATGTCGATCTCTGAAGTTGTATCCAGATAGTTTAGGTTCGGAATTGATGTTAGGGCAACCAGCCTAGCAATATATGATTCTAGATCAGTACCCTCTTCCATTGAAACATAGTAGAGCTCATGCAGCACTTCTCTGCTCGTTGAGACGGCGCCGAAGTCTCCGCGAGCAATCCGCTCCATAAGCTTCTCAGCGGTCGGCTTCAGCCAGTCGTCTGACTTGACGTGGGCATAAAGCACGTCTGTTTCTATCATCATAATTGTTTTCGTCTCTTCGCCCTCTTGACCGCATCTTTGCGCGCTTGCTTCTCTGCCAATGCCTTCAGCTCTTTCCTGCTGAGCTTGGTTCGAAGCCAACCACCTGAGGCCTCTACCGGACGTGTGGGGAGTGGGATGATTATCATGAAAGGTCCCGCGGGGATCAATGTCGCCTTAGTATCCCTCACCTGAAGTTCCGAGGGTATTGTCAATCGTCCCCGCTCATCGATAATGACCACAGCCATCTTGATTTCCCCAAGACATTGTTTCAGCCCTTAAATTTACATTTTGCCCCAAATGGCAAGTTTCACCCACGGCGTCCTACCGCAACCCATCCCATGAAGTGGCGACGCAAGTCAGATCTCACGAAAGTAGTCTGACCAGTTGGATAGAAGGTCACTATATGCTGATTTCAGTGATATTTCTATCACAGGGATCAATCAGAAGAGAAGATGCTCGATCTCAAGCATGCAGCATAGCGTGCGGCCTTGATACTCACAATTATTTGCTCTACTGCATTCTTGAAATTGGATGAAATTAATTCCGTGAGGCAACGTTTCTACGTTTGCCAATTAACTATTGCCGAGTTGACATTGCCTTAACGCGTCAACCGCTCGCGAAATCAATCAAACGTAGCGCGGGGCCTCGTTGAATCGAATCGTACATCCGCAAACTGTTCTGGAACAAGACTGGTTTATGAAAGGCTAGCGTAAACGAGTTGCGGAGAGCAAAGCTCCTTGTTCCCTGTCTTAGGTCTTCTTCAAGAGATTTGGTGCAGGGGATCCTATGGTGATATCTCCTCGCGAATCACAGTTTCTGCTTCCACAATTGGTCTTCCGTCGTGGTAGGAGCATCTAATTCCGAATCTGCGTGCGCATTCTAGACATCGAGTTGGTTCACAGAGGGTTGTGCTGAGGTATTTCTCACCGCCATCTGGGGACATGACGACCATTAACCCAGTGTCGATCTCCTTAGCTTTCTTTAGGGCTACGTGCAGAATGGCCCCTGAGCTCGGCCCGACGAAAATTCCTTCCCTGAGGGCAAGAAGCCGAGCAATGTCCTCGCCCTCACTCAAAGTCACATAATGTACCTCATCGACGCACTCAGGATTCCATATCTTCGGGACATACTGTGTCTTGAAATTTTTCAGGCCTTGAATCGGTGTCGCAGGGTCCGGCGCTACACCGATGATTTTCAGATTAGGATTACGAGGTTTGAGCCTATTGGATACGCCGACCGCGGTTCCCGATGTTCCTAGACCAACGACGAAGTGAGTGATTCTCCCATTCGTATCGCTCCAAATTTCCTCCGCAGTGGTCTCTTCATGCGCTAGTACATTGTAGTTGTTGTCGAATTGGTTGGGCATGAGGTATTTCTCGGGGTGCTTCTGCGCAAGCTGCTTGGCGTAGTCCTCGGCCCCGTCCATGCCCTTTTCAGCAGGGGTTAGTATGATCTTTGCTCCTAACGCGATGAGGATCTGCCTTCTCTCCATGCTCATTGTTTCGGGCATCACAAGTACGCAGTCATAGCCCTTCACCCTACAGACAAGGGCCAAACCGATACCAGTATTCCCGCTTGTCGGCTCTATGACAATCTTGTCCTTGGTGAGCGTTCCGTCTTTCTCTGCGTTTTCGATCATGTATTTGGCAATCCTGTCCTTGACCGAACCAGCAGCATTGAATTTCTCAAGCTTGACGTACATCTCGAGGTTCTTGTTGGGATTCAATGAGTTGATTCTAACCATGGGAGTGCTGCCGACAAGCTCGAGTATGTTACTGTATATCACGTGGATTCACTGCAGGTTTTCATCGTAGGTCGAGAAATTTGTACCTTGGGGCAACTCAGTGCCTAAGCGGCGATGTTCCTGAAGCTATTCAGGTAGAAGATTATGATGAGCGTCGACAACACAAACTACGTTTCTAGTTCGACGAAGACCACCCTCTCGACAGAGACGCAGTAATCTTGCCAGAAGTCATGCTTGAAAGCCTGGAATGTGATGCCAGCCAAGTCTTGAGACCGCTACTTGACTTGGTTTGGAATGCAGCCGGTTGGCCGCGCTCAATGAACTACGACAAGCCAGGAAAAATGGACTCCCTCATGAACGTTGATCGGCCTGTATTAGCACCAACTTGACCTCAAAGATCGTCCAGCATCGACTTAAACCGTCTTCGTGAGCCGCAAAGTTTGAAGTTGGTTTATCCTCAACGATTTCTCAATGGGGATGCTGCCGCCGCCATCTTTATCCCGATGACGCGAAGAGGTCGCGGGCCCCCGTTGGTGATTGGCTGAACACGTCGCCGAGGCTTCCACGTTGGCACAAACGGAGTAACCTATTAGAGATGGTCAGCACGGAGAAATGCCATGGCACGATTCTCGGTCCGGGAGCTCGGGTCACGGACATGGCCTGACTTCGTGCAGATTGTTGAAAAGCACAATGGCGTGTGGGGTGGCTGCTGGTGCGTGGCTTTCCACGTCAAGAACGGCAAGCCTAACGGAACGGCTGCGCAGAACAGGGCGCTCAAAGAGAGACTCGTTCTGGCGGGTCGCTCCCACGCGGCCCTCGTCTACGATGGGGCCCAGGTAGTTGGATGGTGTCAGTTCGGACCCCCTGCCGAGCTCCCGGGCCGGATGAGCGGGTACCGTAAGTTGGGCCTGGCTCTGCCCGACTGGAGGATTCCGTGCTTCTTCGTCGACCGCGACCGGAGACGGAATGGAATCGCGAAGGCCGCGTTAGCAGGGGCGCTTCGCATCATCGCCGCCAAAGGTGGCGGGATTGTCGATGGATATCCAATCTCCGTCCGTGGGAAACGATACTCGAGTTCGTTCCTGTGGGGTGGAACCGAATCCATGTTCGCTAAGGCCGGATTCCGTCCGATCGGTCATCTGGGTACAAGTAAGGTGATAATGCGAAAAGTGGTTCGTAGCCGACAAGGGGCCTGTTTAGCCATACATAGGATTCATTGTGTCACTTGATCATGATTACATCGTCGTCGGCTAGGTCTTTGAAGTGTTCGTCTCCGGTTACGATTTTTGCATTACGTGCCCTAGCGGTTGCAAGCACGATCGAGTCAGCTAATCCCCACCGCTTGGAAACTCTTTTTCGCTCCTTGTTTAGCATGCCCGATTGTCGCGCAATCGCAACGTCCAAGTCTACGTCTTGAGTTCTGACCAGGATGAAGTTGAGTTTCTCCGAGAAAGACATTTTCTCCCGCGCGTATTTGTCCGCTAATTCAGCTATCACGATTGTTGGAGTAAACGCATTCCCTGTTTCTATGTAAGCTTTCGCTCTCATGCCTGCATGCGAGCCAAGGAAGTACTCGAACCAAGCGAATGAGTCAATTACATAGGCCGCCTCCGCCATGAGCCTAACCTGCTTTCGAAAAGCCGTCTCAATGTCGGTCTCGGGTGATTTCTTCGTGTTCCCGCTGAGTAAACTTCAGCCTTCTCCCGCTATCCACACCAAACATTGACGACGGCACTCCTTTGCGCTTCTCAATCAGCCTGGCGATTACTTCTCCAAGGCTGTCAACCTTCTCCTCGCTCATCATCTCTTTCAACCTCCGCCATACCCGCTCATCCACGGCTATCGTCTTGCTCGCCATATGGATTCCGGCATGTAACTTGTAATCTATAGCTTATAACTACTACGAGCAGAAAGCGCCGAATCCTATCCGTGAATCGTAAGCGCACCATCGGCGGCTGGAGAGCCAGTAAACACACAGAATAATGTGATACTATCGGCCTCTTTCGCTGTCGCCTTCGCCTCTCCAAACGTGCCTGCAACGGACGTATTAGCAGAGCCCTCTTGTTGTGGGGTCCATGTAGCATGGTCTAGGACCGTTCTCGTAAGCCACGCCTGCCTTCGATCCTCGTTGAATTGAGGCGCTTCGTAGCTAGCCCCACCATCATGTGATAGACAGTCCCTTCGGCCCCACTATGTCTGAGCCGTGAACCGCGTTGCCCCGCGATTTTATACGTAAACCTTATGTAGTGTTTACGTAAAGCCCCACCTGTGAGGAAGCATGGTCAATCTTACCGTCTCCTTCTCTGAAGAGACCGTCAGAAGATTAAGGCAGACGATTCGCGATCGCTACGGTTTTCGGCGCGGGGCCTTGTCCGGGTTAGTAGAGGAGGCTGTCTTAGAAGCCTTGGGAAGATTGGAAACAACGGCTCCTAGGGAGAGATTTCGTGCTCTGAAGGACGATAAGGTGCTGGCGGAAGCAGATGACCTTGACCAACTAGCCTCAACATTGAGGCAGATGAAGGTTGACGCAAGGTCAGTTAGGATCGTCTCGTCAAGTTACCTCCCCGCCACGGCCAGAGCAGGGTTTCGCGCGAGAAAGACTTGAGCGCCTTCCTGAACCTTACACCCACGGTCCGCATTGCCTTAAGGAACCCGTTTTCGCGGACACGGTATCCAGCTGACGAATCAGTGGTTGCGGTAATTGATAGTGGCTATGAGGGCTTCCTGGCGATTCCGCTTGACGTCTTCAAACACCTACTGCTTGATGCCCTTCAACCTCAAAGACGAGCCCTCGTCCTGGCCAATGGCGCTATTCTAACTTCGAAAGGAGCCTACGCTGTTTTGGAAATTCCTCACGTTGCAATCAGGCTGAGTGGATTCGTCGAGACTTACAACGGCCTCGAAGAAATTATCTTAGGCGTCGAGGCCCTGTCCCGTTTTAAGTCAACCCTCGATTACTGCCAAAAGAAAATTAGTATTCAGCCATGCCCATGAGGCTCATTATTCGTGTGCGCATGACTCGCCCAACCATCATATGATGGAGAGTCCCTTCGGCCCTACCACTCAGAATCGGTCGGAAGTCCTTAGGAGACCGCGGTCTGCCTTCCTGCTTTTCAGACATCATACACGTGGTCTCTTGACTTTCTGAGCGTATCTGTCCTGGTTGAGCGCGACTGTTGGGGAGCGGATGGCCTGAATGGGGAGTACATACATATATGGGGACGGCTCTCTTTCATTGGGGATTGGGTTTGGTCGAGGTCAAGAAGCTGGATGCACAGGGGCGAATATCTCTGCCTGCTCGTTGGAGGAACAAGAGAATGCACGAGTCGGGAGAAGTCATCGTCATCGAGAAGGGAGACACGCTGCTAGTAAAGCCAAAGGTGAAACCTGACCTAAGCAGACACTTTGACTCGGTCGAAATAGACGCTGATCCTGAAGATTTCGCCGATTACTCAAGACTAAAGAAGACAGCCTTGGGAAGGCGAAGCAAGTGAGGTTTGTAGATGCCTCTGTCTTCCTGTACGCCTACATGAAACCCAGAAGAACATTGCCAACTGGGATTGCCGAGATGAAGAAGGCCGCGAAAGCCGTCGTAAGGCGAATTGACTCGGGTGAAAAGGTAGCTACGAGCTTAACGCACATCTCCGAGGTCGCAAATATCTTGGAAGCCTCGATGGCCGTTCACAGTAGCCATCAAATCATAATTGATTTGATCCACTCCCCATCAATCTCCATTTTTGAGCCTACAAGAGAGAATTACGTGGAGGCAGTTGAATTGGCGCAAGAGGTAAGCGCAGGTCTGAATGACGGAGTCGCCTATGTCCTGATGAAGGAGAACGGCATCGATGAGATTTACAGTTTCGATAAACACTTTGACAGTTTCGAAGGTTTGAAGAGAATTCATGCATAGGCAAACGCTGAAGCAGACGTTCCTCGACCAGAAACCCAGCCGTGCTCTGAGAAATACTCGTTAGCCGCAGTGGGTTCCTTCGGCCCCACCAAACGTATCAAGTGAGTCTATCCTTTACATAAGCGACCGGCCCATAGGACCTAATCAACGTAGTCTTCGAGGAACTGCACCTGAACATCAAGTGGATTCTCCTCGATCTCCTTCTCCAGGTCTCTTTCTCTTCTTGCGAAGAGGGCAGCGGCGCCTTCGAGTTTTGCTAATCCCAGCACGTAACAGTCGGCCAGTGAAATTGCCCGTTCACATTTGTAAGCGCCCGCAGTTATATCCAACTCGTCGGACGCAATCACTGATGCGTATTGCGCTCTAAGGAACATGTTGGTGGATTCTCGCGCGAACGCCTTACCTTTTCGTCTGCAGAGCACGTAGAACAGTTCTGATAGGCATAGTCGATTGCAGAGTATTGTTTTGTTTTTCGGAGTGAAAATCTCTGACTTGACGAATTCTCCCAGTCTTTCTCCGAGAAAGTATGCTAGCACAATCCCTGAGTCGATAGATAATCTAACGGGCAGAACGGGCGATTCTCTCAAGGCGCCTCGTCTCCCTGGCCCTTAAGGCCTCAAGTTCTCGCCAGGCTTCCTGGTCGCCTCGCAAGCTTCCAAATAGACCTTCGAAACCCTTTCTTGCAACAGCTACGCCTCGAGTCTCCTGGATCAGCGTCATTATGGCCTCGTCGAAACTTACTCTGCGCCCTAACTTGGACTGGAGGCTTGCCACTACTTTGAACAATTCGTCCCTCGTCTTTTCATCGAGCTGGATTGTCGTCGCCAAGGTCAGGTCGGCCTTATGGCTTCCATAGGAGCTATGGTTAATATAGGAATTTCCTTCGGCTACAGTGAGCCCTTCTATGCCTGTTTGGAGAGGGCCTTCGACGGTCTGATTGAGGTGCAGGCGCTGGAGCGTGAGCACCGATCAAGAACATGCTCCGCGTTACAGATCGGAAAGGGCAATCGCATGATCCTCGGTGGCACGAGATTAGGGTGGAACGAGAGCGCTGGACCTGGCATTCCTGAATTTCGCCATGATTGGAGTTCATTCAGGAGCATTCTACAAACAGCTCGAATCGTTATGTGACGGAGTAATCGAGTTCAAGAGAGAAGAGAAGAGACGAGTGGAACGAGAAACCATCTTGTATGAGTGAAAGGTATGCGCGGGCGGAACTATGACCGCCAATGGCATCGGTTAATGGTTGGAGACAACCTAGAAGTTACCTTAGAGAAATAGTCATTCACAGGTTGGCCCTGACGAAAACAGCATGGCCTAGCCGGCGACAACCTCCTCTCGATTGACCTAGTCATCGCCCATTTAGAGAGTCTGCCAAGATTAGTTCAGAATCTTTCCTGGTTCATCAGTCTTCAAGACGTGGCGGGCTACGTCCCTGAAGAAAGGAAGGGGGTCAAGACATGATTCAGGCTGGACTTATGATTAACGTGCGCCGGCCGTGTTCGACTCTCCGTAGCCGAATCAGGTCCTTATCGAAGGTTCTGAACTCGGAAATAGAAGGGTTTAGGAAAACTGCTAAAATGAGGGCGTCTCTCCCACCCAGAGCATAACGTTCCGCCAATCTTAGGCCAGTCTTGGTTGTGTCTTTGGTCTGATTCAGAAACAGAGTCTCGCTGTCGTCGAGCATCTCCGTCAGTACAGCTGACGCTTCGGGTGCCGGCCACTTCATTTTGAACACCAAAGTATGGTAGCTCTCATGGACGACTGTCGGGTTGGAGGCTACCCTGCGGGAAGACAACGCGGCTACTTTGCTGTGTTGCGGGTGTCCCTTGTCCAAGTAGGCGACAAGGACATTGGAGTCTATCGCCAGATGCTTTTGATCTCTTCTGGCGTAGGCCATTCTGGTTTACCTGTCCTCTTTGGGACTATTCCGCAAAGCTGCTTCCAAGACCGCTTACCTTTCCGAACGGGTTTGATCAGTACTCCCTCGTCCTGTGTCTCCACTTTAACGACGGTTCCCTCATCAAGCCCAATGCCTTCCCTGATATCCTCGGGGATCAGCACTCTTCCACGCTGATCCACCACAGTTTGGGTCATGGTCGTTCCCACCTAATAAGTGGGAAACAGCATAAAGGTTTACCTTTCGTCAGCATGTTGATTGACCTTATGACACTGGTGGGTTCATAACCGAGCGGCACCACCGCGGTTCCTCGGTGGGTCTTCGCGAAATCTACATCCAGTCGGGCCGCGCTATGCATCCGAGGGTGCACTTGACTCATAGTAGTCAGCCTGCAGCCAACTCCTTCTCACTCGCAACATCTAGGATATGTTCACGGTGGAGACGGCTAGTCACTTGGAATACGAGCTCGAGATCCAAGCCGAATGCGATGGCTGACAAAGCTAGTGTTGGCGCCGCCCGAATACTTCCCTTGGAGGATCGATTCGATAGGTCTGCTTGTTGACCTAGGCTGTCTGCACCGCCATAATGGGATCAGCACTGTTCAGTTTAGCATGATTCAGAAGTGAAGCGAATCAAGATCGGCGACAAACGCTACAGCCAGTCTTTTTTCGAATGCGTCTAGTGCTGCCCACGCGCACACACAAATGACCGATTCAAATCTGCTTGTCCAGAGCTCGAATCGCTTTGGATATGCTGGCGTAGGATTCTGCTGGCGTGTCCTTCTCTAGCGTAATCAACGCGTACCTCTGCTTGAGAGGGATGATTAGTACAACATACTTTTCGTATGATACTGCGATATGCTCTAGCATCCCGCTCCATTCGGCCTCTTGTTCCGCCTTTTCAATGAAGTATCGTCCATGATCCTCAACAGCAGTTCTATCGATAGAGTCTGGCGTGTAACTGGCTATTCCTTCGCGCATCTTTGAGAATAGGATTTGGCCGTTTCGATTCGCCAACCCAACAAATCGGATCTTTGGATCAACAGCAAATATGTCTTCAGGCTTCAACTTTCTCATCATCATCGCTATTGGTGCGAGTAGACAGATTTGAACAATGTTCTTCATGTGTGTACTGCTCGCGCGAACGGCGAAAATTGAACTGTCACAAGTGTCCTCACCTAGCGAACCCATACACACAACGATCCGCCCTACACTTCAATGCGCTTTAAGATAGGAAAAGTGGGAAGGGTGTCGCGATGCTTGCCGAAGCTCACGGTCTACAGCATTCTTATTGCTTCTTCACGTGGGACCGCAACCAGGGTTTCCGTCGCGACAAAATCCCCGAATTGGAGCAGCGTCTTCATTACGGTTTTCTCGTCTTTTGCTTCCGTAACGAGGATTGCGTCGTATCGGCCTAACGTCCAGTAGGCAGATATGATCTTCCCGCCGGCTTGTTGGATGCGCTCCGGTGTCCTAGCGACCTCTTCCTTCGTGGGTTTTCTCCTGAACTTGGCCAGGGTTATGAAAATCAGCTCAAACACCTCCAACATGGACTTCACTCGATCGGCATTTAACGTCTTACCGGTGTGCCGCCAACCTATTGGACCAAGGACCACTCTCTCGCTGATCCGCCTGAGTCTTCATTTACCAAATTTTGGTCGCTCGCACTCCGAAACGTTTTCTATGACCTCGCCCAATGCTGAATTGCCTGCTGATCTGGTACTCTAGGGTGATTCATTTTGAGTGAAATGGTGACCGGAAAGGGAAGGGAGCGAATAATCAAACACATTGAGACGGTAGACCAAGCCATTAGAGCTGAGAAGGATGTGGTCCCAGGCTACTGCTCGATTATCGAAGACAACATCTCGTACTGGTTCGCGGTTGAAGGAGATATCGTAGACAGCTACACCCGCCTACTTGAGCAGACTGATGATGAAAGAATCAGAACCACGCTGGCACAAATGATCGAAGACTCAAAGAATCACATGCGGAGTCTGAACTCCTTAAAAGAGAACTTCAGTAAAATACTAACTGATGAGGAACGGCACGCAAGGATGTTACAAGAACTGAGCGAAGAATTCCTCAAAGCGGGTCCGTTTCAGCAGCGGCGAACGGCAGAAGAACGTCCGAGAACCCTTTGATCATGCCCTCTAGCATCCCCCTGATTCACTTCTTTCAGTACTAGGCCCGGCTCCTTCAGAACCTTGGCTCTCGGTTCGACCTCGGTCCGGTGACACTTCTAAGCCGTTCTAGCCTCGATCTTTCTTCTACTCCGAATAAGAGCAGGGTCTACTCGTAGTTTCTCAGGCTGTCTATAGGTCGTCCGCCAGCGTCGTAAATGTCGACTTTGACCGGGACTTTACCCTGCAATGCGTGTGTGCCGCAGCTGAAGCATGGGTCGTACGGTCTGATGACCATTTCAATCTGGTTGAGAATTCCCTGATCGTACTTGCCGCCCTTTATGAGGTCTCGTGCCGTCTTCTTTACAGCGATGTTCATTGCTGCATTGTTCTGAACCGTGGCCACGAGTAGGTTGACATCTTTCACGATGCCCCTATCGTCAGTCTCATAGTCATGGATCAGTGTGCCCCTTGACGCCTCCACTGAGCCGATCCCTCGGGCAGCCCTTGGCGTCACCCGTGCTCTAATATCCGTACTCGTGATGTCCGGTTCGTCCAACAGTTGGAGTAGTCTCTCAGTACAGTACACGAGTTCGATGAGTCTCGCCCAGTGGAACAGCAGGGTGGCTTGGGCAGGGCGGCCGAACTGACTTCTGAACTCTTCGAGTTCTTTTTGCGCCAGCGGCGTTGGTATCTTGTCGACGACGTTGATCCGTGCCAGTGCGTTGACTCTGTAGACGCCAACGGGGTTCTCCAAGTCCGTTGTCATCTGGCCAGCCTTCTTGTAGTATGGAAACTTCAGGAAGGTCCAAGGCTCGACAAGTTCGGCTATGTAGTCAAGGTAGTTCTCAACGTTGAAGTCCTCGTACGACCCGTCTGGTTTCATCATTCTGAGCTTACCGTCGTAGAGGCTGAGGCCTCCATCGTCCATCACGGTGCCCAGAAATCCTGTATTGAATACGGCCAGGCGCTTGACCAAGTCGATGTACTTCGGGAAGATCTCGTCCTTTGCGAACTTCATTGAGAAGAGAGCGAAGTCATGCATCTCCTTCGCCATGGTCTTGGTCTCTTCGATCTCTTCTTTCTTCAGCGGCCTGCTCCAGCCTCCTGGAACTGCGGCTGCCGGATGTATCGCCTTTCCAGAGAGCAGCTGGGCTATCCGTGTCCCAAGGTGTCGGACGTGAACGACTCTCTTCGCCAAGTCTGGGTTTGCTTTGACTACTCCGAAGACGTTCCTTTCTTTGTAGTCAGCTGTTGGGCCAAGAACGAAGTCGGGACCTGAGAGGATCCAAAAGTGTAGGATTCTGTCAGATGCCATCTCAGCCATGTAGACAAGTTCCCTTATCTTCCGTGCGGGCTCGGGTATCTTGACGCCGAAGACGGCATCGGTTGCTTTCGCTGAGGCGAGGTGGTGTGCCCAGGGACAGACGCCGCATATGCGTGGCGTAATCCTAGGAAGTTCTTCCACCATTCGCCCGACGCAGAACTTCTCGAAGCCTCTCAGTTCGACGACATGCATCTTCGCGTCTGAAACGTTTCCTTCGTCGTCAAGCTGTATCGCTACTTTTGCGTGTCCCTCGATTCGACTCACAGGTTCTATTACGATCTCTTTTGTCATCTGTATCACCTCGGCCTCAGTCTCGCCTTGGCCCCAACGAACCTGCTGAAACTTGCAGGCCTGTCAAGCATGGCTTTGACGTCTACCCCTATGGTCGAGAGGGCACCCATCATGTCAACCATCTGGCTGGCGCCCGCGCGTATGGGACCAAAGCATCCTTCGCAGGGCATGCCCGCTGCGATACATCTCGGGACCTTGGGGCCGCCCCAGCCTCCTCCATGGCAGCCAGTTCTGGTTGCAGGCCCTATGCAGAAGTAACCCTGCTCAAGCAGGCAACGCTCCGCGTCGGGAGCGGGGAGCTCAAGAGTCCTTTTCAAAACCGTACCAGGCGCCACAGCCTTCTTCTCTCTCTTGAGGGGGCAATCTTCACAAACCGCCTTCTCCTCCATCACGAACGGCTTGTTCTCGAGAAGAGAATTGAGAGCCTGCACCATTACTCCGGGTTCCGTCGGGCATCCAGGCAGATAAGCATCGACTTTCACCACCTCGTCCACGGCATACACCCTATCGAGGAGGGCTGGAATTTTCTCGGAAGGAATCACACTCTTCACGGTACTTCGCGTGTTCTCGTAAACTGTTTTCAGCATATCTTCGCGTGTGGACATGTTCGCCAGGGATGGAACTCCGCCCCAGCAGGCACATGCACCATTCGCAATCAGGACCTTGCATTTCGCTCGCACCTCCTGGAGCACTTCCTTGTTCTCTTCCGTTCGTACACATCCGCTGACCATGCCGATGTCTGCTTCCGGAAGCTCGATCTTCGTACCCTCGCCCGTCTGTCCATAGTACTTGTGGTCCATCAC
>CAZYOZ010000037.1:0-19374 GCA_964649235.1 uncultured Candidatus Bathyarchaeia archaeon | reverse complement strand
GCGGTGAGCTGAGGACTGAGCTCGCAACATGGTTAGGTGCGATCGAGTTTGGGATCACCCTGGAAGGCGCTGGCTGACGATAATCGCCGGCAGATGCTAGTACTTCTCAAGCGTGGAGAAAAAACCCCTACCGAAATAGCACAACATTTCCAGTTCACCAAACCGGCACTGTCAACCCATCTTACAATTCTTAGCGAAGCAGGTCTCGTCAGCGAACGGAAGGAGGGCAGGAACAGGCTGTATTCGATCAACAGAGACGCTATGACCGGGATGATGCAGTTCTTCGACTCCTTCTGGGAGCAACAACTGAGCGATCTGAAGAAACACGTGGAAAGAAAGAAGACGAGTAAAGGATCGAAGAGAAAATGGTAGAGACTAGAACAACGACTATTATCGATGCTCCACCATCCGTAATTTTCAAGGCGCCTGCGGACGAAGCGGAACTTGTTCATTGGATGCACAAAGAAGCTAAGATGGATGTCCGTGTCGGCGGCGAGTACGAGTTCAAATTCCACTGGGAGGCAAGAGACATAACCGCAGTTGCCCGGGAAAGATACTCGAACTGATTCCCAACGAGAAACTATCATACACCTTCGACGCTTCCTATCCAGGCTCCGACCGACGCGTGGAAGGGACCGTGGTCACTTGGACCCTGGAAGAACTGCCGGACGGAAGAACAAGGGTGACAATAGTGCACACCGGAGTCGAATGGGAGGGCTACAGTTACTGGCTAGTCCAGCTCGCAAACCACTGTCGTACGCAGGCGCATCGTGAACGGTTGTGTGATTTGAACCTGTGAAATGGTGGGGCCGGTGGGATTTGAACCCACGACCTCTGGCCTCAGGACTTATGGTTCTTGAGGACGCCAGCGCCCCAGGTTCACCGCGCGCATTCGCGTTCTGGTATCCTGTTGGCGGAATCGTGTTCCCAGACCAAGTTGCCCAGAGATTTGCGCAACCGATCTCTTCTAGACGACGGCCCCATCGGGCGCTGAAACGTCTGCAGAATCATAAGAATCTTTCATCACAGTCGTAGAGCGAGAAGGATATCTTGGAAATTCCCGACTGAAGGCTCCATCTTGTACTTGGTCAGGGAACCGAGGACCTCCCTCTTGTCTTGAACAAGGTTTGTGTGGCGAATTCTTCCGGAGAGCTGGCCGAACAGGAAGTATTGGAGCAATGAAGTGACGTTAGCGGGACGCCTACTCATGCTCGCGCTCTCGAAATCCAAGATGAATGGTCCACCCTTTGGGCTTACGATGATGTTCTTGGGGGCATGGCTCAGCTCTCCATGGTCTAAGCCTACCGCATCCAGCCTGAAGCATGCAAATAGCAGTGCTCGAAGCACATTTCTCACCATTCTTTTGGCAACCGCCCTCTCCGACCACCTGAGCAGCGGCAATCCTTCCAGAAACTGCATCGCAAGAAAATTCCTGGTCGCTACGAGGAGCGTGGGCCCAACACCAACGCTGTTCGCAAGCCTCAGCAGTCTGGCCTCTTCCTTCATCGATGGACGGTTTGCATCTAAGCGCCTAATCTTCAAAGCAACAGGAGCCCCGTCGAGGGTTGCCTGAGCCACTAGCCCGACACAACCCTTTCCCAGAACATTCACTCCACCAATCTGGGTGTGGCCGGTGAAACGAATTGCGGTAACCCCGATAGCGGAGAGCTCCTTCAGCCTTGACTTGAGCTCTCCTTCATTTAGAGATGGGTATGTGAGGATGGCCCCTTCTCTTGTCCCTGGAATTTTGTTAAGGGGGATCTCCTGGTCATCAGGCAAGCCATGTGGGCCTTCCGCTTAGGTATCTTCGCATGAAGCGGGCGAATTCCTCATTCGCCGAGATTAGTAATGCGACTTGATCGTTCTGTAGAATTCGTACCTTGCGTTCGAATGATTGCGACAGCAGTGATGCGACGCCCACATCGGAACCTCCATTCTTGAGCGCCGACGTGAGCAGCCTGCGTGCGGATAGAATCGGCCTTTTCCTTTCGACGAACCACCGTTCCCCTTCGACCCATGGTCCGGAAACTGTTGACTTCTTGTTCAGGTGCTTCGATAGAAATGCTGAGCTCTCCGCGACTCTCGTAGCGGGTGGTCCGCGCTGCCTCCTTGAATATGGCAACTCCTCCGATTCTAATTCAAAAATGAGAACACTAGTCGCTTGTTCATCAGTCCATGCCGTGGACCTTATGACGTTGAAATCGTTGCGTTCTAGCAGGTGAGTCAGGGCCCTCTGGGTTCTATACAATTGACTCCACAATATGTCCACGACCGCGTCGATTCTGCCTAGGACCAGGCAAATGACTGCCGAGCCCCGAACTCTCAAGAGCCCCCGGTACTCAGCCCCGGTCAGCGGTTTCACTTTGGATTCGGTAAAGAACGATGTTGAAGGGTGTCGAAGGAAATGTCGGCTCGCCGCTACGAAGTTCCAGAGTTGTTCTGCCCGTACGGCCGCTGAGAGGTTTCGGCCCTTATCCACTGGGTCTATTACGGTCAGCGGTTCCCTGAAGATCTGGCGGACCTCTTCACTTCTCCCTTCGTAGTAGTTTTCAACGTCAACATACCGATTTTCCTTCCACTCGCTGAATTCGCGGACGACGTTCAGAAATTGGCCGAAGGCAAGAACCAGTGTCTCGCACAGCATTCCGCTGAAGCCACCGGTCTTAATGTCAGCGCCGTAACCTCCTATCCCCCTCATGAACGCCTTGAGTAGACGAACCTCGTCCCTTTGCTGGTCAGTGATACGCCCACGAATGTACTCTGTGTGGTACGGAGTTCGGTCAGTTGCGCTGAGCCAATCACCCCTTTCTACTTTGTAGCAGGGCACAACGTTGACCTTGAGCTGCCCTCCTGGCAGGGGCACCAGCGATTCGATGTAGGGGTGTTCAGCAAACCTCTCAACAGTTTCGGCTGGCTGAAGGGCACGTTTGGCAATCGGTAGGCAACGCTCTCTGAGCTCTGGCTTTCCGAGGCTGGGCGGGACGCGCATGAAGATGTCGACATCCACATAATCCCTTATCCAAGTATCCTTCGCGACAGACCCGTCAAGCCTTACCTCAGCATCCAATGACGCTTTCCCGCATTCACGTTCAACGGCGGTTCTGATCTCCTCAGCCTTATCCTCCACGAGCCTTTTCAACCGGTCGGGGGGAGCAATCTTCCTCTTGACTGAGTTGCAGACCGCTATCGACTTGTCCAAGTATGCTGCACTAGCGCCAGGGCCTACGATGACGCGGCCACTTCATGAAGTGTACTGTATATCGGCCCCTTGGGGGTTAGCGTGCTCTTCTTCAGTCGCACCGCCGTCACCCGCATCTTGCCGAATTCCTGTTCGCGCGTATTCAGCACGTAGTCTGCAAGGGCGGCTCTGTTCAAGCCAGACTTCACTCGTGCAATTGTCATGTGCGGGCTGAAGCCTTTGTCGTCCGGGGGAAGACCCATTTGCCTGAGCCTAGGCTCGATCTGGCTGAATATTTGTTGAAGTTCCTCGTATCCTCGAGTGATTCCAACCCAAACAACATTGATCCGTTTCAGACTGGGGAAAGCGCGTAGACCTAAGAAGGCAACTTCAAAGGGTTCGTAACGCAGTGAATCCATCGCCTCCTTCACAGCCTCTGCCGTGGCTGCAGGTATCTCGCCAAGAAATCGGAGCGTGAGATGCATCAATCCAGCGTCAACGAGCTTAAGCAGCGCTCCGGTACGTTCCAGATCCCTCTGGGCGTTCACAATGCGCTCTCTAATCGTCGGCTCATCAAGGTCAACTGCGATGAAGCTCCGGATCCTTTCCTGCGACACTGATTTTCCCGGCTGAAGCCTAATATTGAGAGACTGAATTTAACGGTTCACGGGCCAAAACGGAAGTGACCTCGGAGACGATAGCCGGCAGATGCAGTCAAAGAAAAGGGTAATCGCGATTTCAGGCATGCCCGGGGCCGGCAAGGGCATCGCGGCTGAAGCAGCGCGGCAACTTGGCTTCCAGGTCTTGGTTCTCGGCGACATAATACGGGAAGAAACCGAACGGAGAGGTCTGCAGCCAACACCCCAGAACATGGGCAGCGTAATGCTTCAGGTTAGAAATGCGGAAGGGCCCGCAGTTGTGGCCAAGCGGCTGCTACCGAAGATACAGTCAAGCGGCCATTCAAGAGTTGTTGTGGAGGGAATTAGGAGCCTTCATGAGCTCGCCGAGCTGCGCTCTGAATTTGAAGTTCATTCAGTCGCTATTCACGCCTCTCCTAAGACTAGGTTCCAACGGCTTCTTTCCCGCGGGAGAAGCGACGACCCCAAGAATTGGGAAGAATTCTGCGAGCGCGATAACCGAGAGCTCGATGTGGGTCTGGGACACGTGATTTCGCTTTCGGACACCTTACTCGTGAACGAAGGAACCATCGCTGACTTGCAGTCAGAATTCAGAAATCGCCTAGCCAAGCTGGAAACGCAATGGACATACTAGTTCTCGCCCAGGCCAAAGTTAACCCGACGGAAGACGAAAGCAAGGTCAACCGTGCATTAGTTAACATGTTTCCTTCGAGTACTGTAAATCAAAGGGCGATAGACGACGGGGCTACTTTGCTCACAATACATGGTAGTGGCCTCGAATTCCTGAGCAAGCTTCGTGACTTGATCAGGCAGGAGAGAATCCGCAGCGCAGCGAGATCCATCCTGATAAGAAGCTCCCGGGGTGGGCGGATACGGTTCTGCGTTAACAAGCAAGCGGCATTCGTTGGAAAGGTCTCCTTCTGCGAAGCCGAAGGGGAATCACCGCTGGGGCCGATCAGCATCGAGATAGAGTCATCGGACCCCAAAGTAGTCTTAGACTATCTTGCCCCTAGCCTGAATCAACTCATGCGCCGTCAAGCTCATCGAGAAACGTAGATCGAGGACATATCCTCGCTTAGAATCGTTTTCGGAAAGATCCTACAGGCTTGCCTCACCAGCGGCCTTGGGTCTTCATACATGGCGCTGATATGAAACAGCGCAAGCCTACGAACCTTGCCAGCCTTTGCAACCCGGGCCGCTTCGACAGCAGTTGAATGACCGTATTCCCTAGCTTTTGTTGAGGCCGACTCATCAAATGTTCCGTCATGGATGAGCAGATCAGAATCGGAAGCGAGCCTTACGACCGAGACGCAGGGCCGCGTGTCAACCGCGTAAGTGACCTTTACTCCCTTCCTTGAAGGTCCCACCACTAAGGACGGGCGGATCTTTCTTCCTCGTACCCTTATCACATGGCCATTCTGCAGGTTCTTCCAGAGCGGCCCCTCGGGAATTCCCAGCCTTCTTGCCTTCACCGGATCAAACCTGCCTGGTCTCGGCTTTTCCTGAAAGGCGTAGGCTAAGCATTCGACGCCATGCCTTGCCCAAGCCGCACGCACCTCATACTCCTCCTCGTTCACGATTCGGCCCGCAGAGACTTCCCGAACCTGGATAGGGAATTGGGAGTACCATCGCACAGCCCGATTCACCGAATTCACAAACTGTCTGATTCCCTCAGGCCCCACGATCTCGAGTTCTCTGCTTCTTCCCATGAATGAGAGAGAGTGAAGCATCCCGGGGAGGCCGAAGACATGGTCGCCGTGCATATGGCTGATGAAAATTCGCATCTTCCGATTTGTTCCAGCTTTGCATTGAAGAAACTGGCGCTGTGTTCCTTCGCCGCAATCGAAGAGGAGTAGTTCAGGCCCCCTTCGGAGTAGAACACTAGGTAAGTTTCTGAACTTGTTCGGTATGCTGCCGCCCGTTCCGAGGAAAATGACTGAGACTGGCATGGTTCATGGCCTAGACCGGTTATGGCTTCTGCAGGATTACGAACTGTCTCGTAAGACTTCGGTGAATCCTTGCTAGGTGCCGTTCCCTCATCCTGAAACCTGCCTTTCGGGCATATGCTTCCACGGAGACCTCATCCGGCGCCGATATGCAAAGGTGACTGCCGGTCTTCAGCATGTCCTTAGCTCTTCCAAGGAACTCATCGATGAGAGACGCCACATGGATTCCGCGTGTTGACGAATCGCGACCATAAGGCGGATCCGTCGCCATCGCATCCACTCCGTGCAGAGGTAGGTAGCGCGCGTCTCCCAGAACGAGCTCACCTCTCAGACCAAAATGCCTCAAGTTCCTCCGCGCTCCTGTAATCATCCGTAAGTCGGCATCTACTCCAATTGGCTCACAACCGATTACCGCAGCCTCGATTAATAGTCCCCCCACGCCACAAAACGGATCTGCAAAGATTGCGGCCGGTTTTGCCCTCGCCAAGTTTACCATACATCGCGCAATCTTCGGAGGCATTGTCGCGGGATGAAAGACTGGCCGCTTGCGAGGTCTGCGTGGTGCTACCAACCCCGAAGGCTTCGTGTAACCGGACAACCCGAAAAGGAAGGAACTTTCGAAGAGGAGGCACATGAAAGTCAAGTCTGGATTCTGAAGTTGTACGCGCAGGCTCGGAACCTGTTCCTTCACGAGCGCACCCACCTCCCGTTCCAGCTCTGTTCGCAGGATTGGTCTGCCAGCACCCCCCAGGCGTGCGGACCTTACCGCGAAAGTCTTTGCTCCTTTAGTCAGGGCCTCGAGAGGTAGGCTTCTAACAAATCTGAAAATGGCCGATAGGCCTGCTTCACAGCTTCCTAGGAGGAACCCGCATGATTCATACATTAGGCTCCGCTCCGAGACCGCCCTCAATGCCTCTTTGGGGGCTTCCAGTGTGAGTAGCCTGTAGCTTCGATATTGAACTGTGAAGGGTACCGATTCGGATTCCAAGACAGCTTGTATTTCCGCGGCGGGCAGACTCGCATGCTCCCCTGAAACGACAAAGAAGAGAGGCGATACCTTCGATGATTCGCGCACGGACTCGACTAGGGCGGCCATTGCCTTCAAGCTGATGATGCTAGAGAGCCCTGTTAACTTTGATGGAAGCGACCTAGCCTATTTTTGCTCCGCAATTGTGGCAGAACTGCTGACCTGCGGGGACGTTCGTGCCGCACGAAGCGCACGTGACAGTTTCCGGAGCTGGAGCTTCGCCCGCGCCTTCTGCGGGCGGCGGCCCGGCTTCAGCTTCACTGGGCATGGGAGGCGTAGGTTTCATCTCTGGGACAGCGGCTGCTCGACGCCTTCTCCAGAGCAGCAAACCGGCAATTATGATGACTGCCGCGACCGCTGCTAATACCATGTAGAGCTGAGTGTAGCTAGTTTCCCACTCAGCCATCACATGTTTCGGCCCATCCATTACGATGCTGCCTTGGGGTGATGTTCCTCTGTAATCCCCCGTCCACTGCACGAAGACTTGTTGTATCAGCAAGCCTACCGGCGAGGTAACCGAAAATTGCGCTGTAGAACCCGCGTCATAGTACCCAGATCCCTGCGGGCTACCAAGCCCTCCCTCAGAGTCGACAACGAGCTGGTACTGAGTCTGATACTTTGCCACCGCCTCGTGAGGCTTATCCATCGTTAATGTGATTGCGTTGCCGGGTTGGAGTACGCCATCAACCTCCCAGCCCTTGAAGACATACTGAGTTCCAGCTGACCCCGTTAGTGTCTGAGGTGCCTGACTTGTCTGCGCACTGGTTCCAGCTTTGAACCATCCACCACCAGTTACCTGCGCGACACCCTCCGGATCAGTTCCAACAGTTAAGAGATATTGAGTCTCGTACTCGAAGGTACGGCTACCCGCAGAGCCAACAGTCCAGGTGTTTTGAGCACAATAGTACCTTACTCCCGGGTCTCCAGAAACGTACTGGTCTACGGAAATCGTGTGGCTTGTATCAACTTTGAAGCTAAGCTTCCTAATCTCCGAACCCGCCATCGCTCCCTGGGGCTGACCATCCACCTGCACATTGGCACTCAGCTGCGGAGGAATTCCAGACAACGATATCGAGGCGTCGTAGGTGTCGGGGGCCACATCAAAATACACCACAGCGCTGTCAAATTCGCTGCACACATTGGCCTCGAATGTCACAGTCCACCGGCCGACCGTGTCAGCATTAAACGTCCTCTGAGTCGCGCCTGCAAGGACCATGTCAAAGATACGCGGAGTGCCCGATGGGGGGCTTATGGTAAGTCGCCCATACGCGGGTTTGTTCACAGAGAATAGAACGGTGACTCTGTCACCCAACCTGTAGGAAGGTTTGTCGCTAGACACAGTCGCACGGAGTGGCGGGCCCACAGGAGTCACTGTCAAGGAGAAGATCCCCGTGGACCCCGTATCAGGAGGGCTTGTCGGGCTCGAGCTAGCCGACACACTCAACGAATATGTACCAGGGCAAAGGTCAGAAGCGTCAATAGTCAGGGTTACAGTAACCCCGCCAGCAGGGACAGCCACGGGATTGCTGCTGAAGCCGAACGCCACACCACTGGGGAACCCGGACAGAGAAAGTGAGTAGAGGTCTGGGTTGGGCGGGTTTGGATACACGGGTGCAGAGAGACCTATGCTGAAAGTGGCCATTGAGTATTCGGAAACAATCTGTGATGCTGGAGCAACCGCCACTGTGATTGGAGAAGCATGTACCTTGGGCTGCAAACCAAACGCAAGCGCCACAATAATTGCGAGGAGAACTAGCCGTCTGAGTTTCGATACCAAATTCAACACTCTATTGTGCTGATACATATGCGAGGGTGTGTTTCTATATAAGACTACGTTGACGTACGGCGCCCTACGCGAGGAACACTTAAACTGACGATCAAGTAAAAACCTGACCTGCGACGATGAGGGAATCAGAGTTAACCTGAAACAGCGATGTTGATAAGGCATTTACCCCGAGTCGCGCTCTCTAGCGAAGTCAGCAAGGGTTAATATCGAATTGAAAACACAGCTCGGCCCAGGGGACCAACCATGCCCTTCTACCTGTGTGAAAATTGCGCCCGAGACAAAGTCAAGTTAGATCTGACGTTTGCCGGAATCAATCAGCTCTGGCTGAGAACATCACCCAACCCCGAGGGTTTTGGTCCGCCATGCGAATTTTGCAGTGCCCCGGAGACCATTTACCAAGTTCAGCTCATCGGGACGATGTTCGATACAGAAAATCAGCACATAGAAAAAATGAAAGCCGGCCTTAAGTCCCAGTAGAATATGCGCTACTCATCATCCGTTGCGAAAACCAAGCAACTTCTACGGCCTGAACTTTTATGGTAGGTCGATGACTTTCTCCCAGGCAGTTCAGCCTTGGAAGTTGTAGGCCTTCACAGGAAAGGAGAGGTCCAACTCTCGGAGATCCTAGAGGATTTCTCCAAGCTACCAACCTATCATCAAGCAGGGGCTGTCTCATGCTTTGTTGGCATAGTTCGTGAAGACCCGGTCCGCGGAGCAGACGCTCGGGTTACTCACCTTGAGTACGAAGCGTACAGCGAGTTTGCGCTGAAGAAGATGCAGGAAATCAGAGACGACCTCATGAAGAAGTCTGGCGTACTGGAGGTCTCGATTCACCATGTCATAGACAGGCTGGGCGTGGGCGAGCCGAGTCTGTTTGTGGCGGTTCTGGGAAAGCACCGACAGGACACGTTTCCGACCCTCACTGAAGCTGTCGAAAGAGTCAAGAAAGAAGTGCCCATCTGGAAAAAGGAGTTCACGACGAAAGATGCTTACTGGGTTTCCACTGACCAGACAAATCCGTAGATATTAACCACCTTAAGTTGTGAAATCTTATATTCAGTTCCCGGGAACTCATGCCCAAAGTCTGAGAATCAACCTTGACCATCAGCGACCGGGCTAGGCGCGCGCTGCAGGAATTCGGCCTGACTGATTACGAAATCCGCTCTTACACGTCGCTGCTTGAAATCGGACCGGCCACAGCGAGCAAGCTGAGTGAAGCGTCGGACGTGCCTTACTCGAAGATCTATGAAGTTCTCGGTTCACTCGAGAAGAAAGGCTGGATCGAAATGGAGCATGGGCGCCCAAGCAGGTACTACCCCAAGCCTCCATCAGTGGCCATGGAGATCACAAAGTCCCAACTTGAGATTGCACTGAAGACAAACGAAGCGCAAGTTCTAGAGGAGCTCCAACCCCTCTACGAGAAGAAAGGCGTCAGAGAACGCCCAGACATCTGGATCGTGAGAGGCAACTTCAATGTTCTAGCCAGAATAAGAGAAACCATCGAGCGGGTTCAGAAGGAAATTCTAGCTGCAGTCCCAGCGATGCCAGACCCTGTGGCTGAGATGCTCATACCACTAGTGAAGACAATTGCAGAGAGAGGCGTGAAAGTCCAGATCATGACGATGAAAGGCACAATGAGCGAACCTATGACGAGATTGGCGAAGTTCTGCGAGGTCCGTGCTAGGGAGCAAATGTTCGGGGGCGGAATAATCGCGGATGGGCGTGAGGTCATACTGCTGCTAGGCCAGGAGGGCGATGAGGCTATAGGTTTGGCAATTTGGTCGGACCACATTGGGTTAGCGAAATTCGCCAAGAACTACTTCGAATATCTATGGGCCGATTCAAGACCGACCAACGCAAACGGCAAGAAACGGAATTCATTAGCGTAGCCGAATTGCTGCTGCAGAAAGCATAGTTCAGTGGACCCATCTGAAACCAGATCATATCCTCATCCCTACACCGCGTTTCATGGGAGCGCGCTTCAACATGGCCCAAGCCATGAGTTGCAATGATTGTTCACGTGCTAGAGCGTCGTTTCAGACCCTACGCTTCAGTTCTCGTGTGTGAGTATGCTGGTGCGCACATATGACGGAGCAACTCGAAAATCCATTAATCTGTGCCCTTTCTAGATCATAGTAACTGGTTCGAACACATTGTCCGCCAAAACGTTGACTGTGCCCATCCTCGGTTCCCTGATACCCGACGGTCTAAGCCCAGGTACCAGTTTACTCGTGGAGTTCGACCCAGAAGGACAATGGTTCGCTGTTTCCAGAACCATGGCTGCGTTGCGGGTAAAGAATGGTCTGCGGGTTCTGTATGGTGCTACCGCTCGTTCGCGGAAAGATGTCATCGCTTCGCTGACAAAGCTGGGTGTTGATGTCGACGCTGCAGAGGAAGCCGGTCTGCTCAGGATTGATGACCACTACACCTCAACCTTGAGCCAAGACAAAGATAATCCCGGCTTCGTCGCCATTGACGATAAGTACATGCGTATCGGATCTCCGAAAATCGCGGATTGGAGCATCGAACAGCTAAGAATGATCAGGGGTCAAGTACAGCGGCTAAGTAAATGGGGAAGTGACCAGTCGGATGTGCTTGCAATTACTGATTCGTTTTCACCGTTTCTCAGGTTCAATGAAGAGAAAGCGTTTCTGGAATGGATGGAAACTCGCGATCTACAACTGAATCGAAACCTAGGGAGAATAATCATCATAGGCATGTCTCGAGGAGTTCACAGTGAGCCTTTCTACAGAAGCTTGGAGGGGATGTTTGATGGGCTCGTTGAGGTCCGAGCACTAGAACATGATGACGCGATTAGGAACATGTTGCGCATCAGAAATCTCAAGGGTCAGCCACAAGATTCCCGCTGGCACGAAATCAGTGTCAATTCCAAAGGAGAAGCAAGCTTGGTAGCATAGAGAAGGTTGGTTCAAGAAGCCAACGCCTCACAAGAGAAATTTGTAAACTGCATAAAACAATTCTAGTGGTGCGCACACAAGAAAATGACCCTCCCCTCATGCTGCTTAGCCTTGCTATCACGCGAAAGCCTTTGTCGCCTACTCCGAGGCAGTAGCGCAAGCGAATCCTGATGAATCAAAGAAAAGCTGCGAGCAGGCTGCGGAAATATCCAGGAAGCTAGGCGCAAAACGAGACCTAGGGAAGGCGCCAGCCAAACTGTCTGGCTAGATATGAGATTCAGCCAAAGGCCTGATGAAACCCATCAAGACTTACTTCGAGCATTTTGAGGCCGATTCGGTTGCGCTCACTTTCGCGGCTTGGACTAAGACAGCCGAGCGTATGCTTCATGCAGTTCGGCCATGAATCTTCGGTGCCATCCAGGGAAGTCTTCGGGCGACCTGGGATAGTTCATGTAAAGTTGAATCAGCGCCCTGCTCTTCTCGGCTGTATACCGTAGCCCTCTCGCAAGCCCAAGCCGTGGGAGGGCCCAGAGAATTCTGTGGGGGCTAGCAAGGTTGACCCGCCTGAATTCCGGATGTTCTCTTCTTGCGATGCTGTCCACATCATCTTCTCCAAGGAAGTGCTTCATCCCGTAGTTCAGATCATCGTTGCTGATTGTTTGGAGAAATCTCCTGAGAATCTCGAAGCTCGCCATGCGGTGACCGTAGGCTTCCACGTACTCCGTGTTAAACCGCCAGAGACTGCGCTCCGAGGTGTCATCTGCCTCTAGGGCTTCAGCGGCAATACGGCCCGCGATCACGGTAGCATATATTGCGGGGCCGATTCCGCCAGCGTCGATTGGTCGCGGCATCCAGGCAGAGTCTCCCACAATCATGTAGCCGTTGGCCACCAAGCAGTCATTCTGTCTTCGAACGGGGACCTGCCAGGTTCCTTTCTCGTTTCCCTTGTCCTCCTGTCCTGCGGCCAATTTTCCGTTCTTTATCACGGGATTCATTCGAACGTATTCATCGATCATAGATTGGAGGGTATCTTTTCTTCCAAGCTTTCTGTTCCTAGATTCAAGGAGACGTTTCTGAACCCCTAGCCCAATATTCACCTTGTTCCGGCCCTTAGGAAAGACCCACGCGTATCCGCCGGGCGCTATCTCCTGGTCGAGATGGATGATGCAGAAATCTGGATCGAAGAAGGTCGTGTCCTCTTTGCCGACTTCGAAGGTGAGGATATAGCGGCCTGTGGATTCCATGTCGTTTTCTTTGTCGATTTCTTTCTCGATGTAGGTCCTTACGGGTAGATTCGTTCTGAGCCGTGAAGCTGACCCGGTTGCGTCTATGACGAGCTTCGCCGTCCTCTTGAATTTGGAGTTGTCTTTGGCTGACCTGCATTCGATGCCCCGTATGTGCCCATCTTCAGCTATGAGCGATTCAGCCGACGTGTCGAATAGGAATTCGACGCCGAGCCTTTCCGCGTCATGTAACTGTCGTTGTGGCAGGAGCTTCCGGTTTAGAACATAGCCCTCGCCGTCGAAGATGGCCTTAGATTCGTGGTCGGGAGAATAGGCAACTACACCATGAACAGGGTACTCAAGCTCCGGCTTGCCATATCGAACGCCAACCTGCGATGTAAGAAAGTCGAGGCTGTTTTTGCTAACCGCGTCACCACACACCCAGCCGCTAGCAGTCTTCTTGCCAGCCTCTTCCCTAGGGTTTCTGTCAACGCACAGTATGCGCAGGTTTTGGTTAGAGTGTTTGGCCGCTGATGCCGCGGCGATCATCCCCGCAACGCCAGCCCCAGCCACAATCACGTCATAGTCATAGTCCATGAGAGGGATGACACCGTAGCCCGAGGCTGCGGTCTAACACAATCGTTCCACAGAAAAATGTTCGGGTACTCGAAGGACTTCGAAGTAGGGAATGGAAAGCCACTGAATTGCAGACTCTACTCCCCGACAAGAAAACACCGGGAAGAAACAGACAAGAGGAAAGCAGGAGAGCCGTCTATGGCTTACTTGCTTTGTATCATGCCGTTTTCGATCGTCAGAAGGTCTGAGTTGGGTGTGTTTAGTGCTCCCAGGGGGCATCCGCATCCGGCCGCATGGCCCTTACCCTTTCTGAGCGTCCCTTTGTACAAGCCCTGTTCCAGTGTGCTCTTGTGTTCTCGCTCCCACTGTTCAATCGGAATGCCGTACTTTGGTTGGATTGCGTCTCTGTACCATTCGGGTATCACGTTGAACGCGCAGAACGGGATGATTCTGAGGTCAGGGCTGAGGTAGTGGATGTCGCATCTTCGGAGTCGTTCCTCGTCGTGGTTGTACTTGTCCATGAAGTGCATCATACCTAGGAACATTGCCCTGTGGTGGAATGCGCCGAGTGAGCTGTAGTCGTTCTTGACCAATGCGTTGAACAGTAGTTTGCTCAGTGCTAGTCCCTTGGGCTGCTTGCTCCTGTCGATGAACGTACCAATCTTGGCAAGAACCTTAGCCACAACCAGGTACTTGTTCCTACCAGCCCTGAGTTCGTCGGCCTTCTCTTCCAAGTATTCGAGGAGGCCCTCGATGTCCACAAAGGAAGCTAAGGGCACGAGTTTGTCAGCTTCCTTGAATACGTAGGAGCCAGCTCCGCAGGCGAAGTGTATTGACAGCTCATACCGCGGGCGCTTCGTCAAAGCCTCCACGAAGTGTGTGATTGGGACACAGCTTGGTACGGGGAACCACGAATCCCTCGATACTTCGCCATTTGTTTGTTCTTCGATGCGTTCGATGCAGTCGGGGATCGTTATTCGGTACTTCTCCCTCTCTGACTTGGTCAGCCGGCCTGTCAGCGAGACCGGTTGGAAGTTCACGGCGTGAATAGTGTCCATGTTTCTTTGTCCGAATCGAATGATGCCACCGAGCTCATGGTCGTTGATGCTCTTGATGACTGTGGGTACAAGTACGACGCCCAGTCCTGCTTTTCTGCAATTTTCGATGGCGATGGGCGCTTCCCAGTGGTTCTTCGGGTTGGTCCGTGGTGTGACGCCGTCGAAACTCATGTAGACAGTGTTTACGCCAGCTTGGCGCACTCGCCTAGCAAGCTCCGGGTCTAGCGCCATGTTGATCGCGTTACTATTCAGCTGGATATGTTCGACTCCTTCTTCTTTGCATATCCTGACGATGTCCGCAAGGTCGTCTCGAAGTGTTGGTTCTCCGCCGGTGATCTGTATGGCATTCCCCGGGACGGGCCTCTCTGCTCTCAGGACCTGGACCATTTGGCGTATCTGATCGAGTGTCGGTTCGTAGACGTATGCCCCCTCAACGCCCTTCTTCGCGTAGAAGAAGCAGTACCAGCAGGTCAGGTCACAACGGTTCGTGATGACTAGGTTAGTTAGTCCTGAGTGACTGAGGTGACTCGTGCAGAGTCCGCAATTTGTCGGGCAGGCACACTTTTCAAGCGGGACGTTCGGGTTTTCGATACCCTTGCCGTTGTGGGTGAACTTGGCGAACTTGTAGTACATGTCGGCGGAGCCGAAATACAGCTCCTCGATCTCGCCGTGCTCTGGGCAATTCTTGCTTATCCAAATCTTGCCCTCTCGCTCGAAAACTGTGGCAGGTAGAATTCGGTTGCAATCTGGACAGATGCTTCGTGTTTCACGGATTAGCTTAGTCTCAGCCCTTTCAATTTGAATGGTTTCCAGTTTAACCACCGAATCGGGTGAATTAACGGCCGGTTCGTTTTTGGCCATATTAATGCTTTCCAAACCAAAACGAAGGTGAAACGTGGGACCTCCTTGCTCGACCTAATAAACTGCCCTTGTGTCAAGGCAAACCAACCCCAGATTAATCACAGTCTGCCATCTCAGCCAGGGAGATGTCTGAAATGACAACGCCGGGGAAGACGCCGGGTGAATCCTCCACGACAGTCGTGCGAATCATGATGCCTATGGATGCGAATGTAGCCGGGAATGTCTTCGGGGGAACAATCCTCAGGATGATCGACGAAGTGGGCTCTATTGTTGCATTCAAACATGCCCGCGCCAATGTTGTCACTGCCTCAATTGACAGAATGGACTTCTACTCCCCAGTCTACATTGGCGACCTTCTTCGACTCATCGCGTCGATAAACTACGTTCACAGAACGTCGATGGAAGTTGGTGTTCGAGTAGAAGCAGAAAACCCAGTTACCGGTGAAGTTCGGCACACTGGGACATGCTTTCTCACTTATGTAGCGCTCGACAAGGACGCAAAACCCACATCCGTGCCCAGATTGATTCCGCAGACTGAAGAGGAAAAGAGGCGATGGGCTGAGGCTGAGCGAAGGCGTCGCCTCAGACTCAAAGAAATTGGACGTGGTGAAAGCTAGCTTCCGAAAACTCGTTCGCTTGTAACAAAAGGCCGGGAAAACTTCAAGAACGTTGAGTTATGCTACGTAGCCGTACGAGCGTGGCATGATGATTGGTGTGGTAATCACTTTCGATGATGCGGAGAACAAGGCTTGGTTAACCGTTTCCGAATCAGACCTGGAACAGTTCATTGGGCATGAGGCCAGTTTTCAATTCTCAAAAACCAAAGATTTCAAAGGAAAAGTAGTCGGTGTAGAAACAGATTTTCTCGTCGTACAATTCGACGAAACACCCCTAGGCCTAGGACAAGGCAGTCAGGTTTCCATAGCAGAATAGAACGTTAACGAGGTGACATGAGAAAGTCGATCATGACGCGTCGGGCCCAATGCCGAAAGCATGCAGGCGTCAACAGACGGTCTCCATGCAACGGAGCTTGACCAGCTACTTATAATGAGGACCGAGAGAAAGTAGGTACGCAGCCTCCTAAGGAGACTGTGACCGCAGACGAGGTTTCACCCTGTGATAGAGAATATCGAGAAAGAATGGCGCGAGCGAGTTGTAAAGAACAATCTCGACCTTATCGTTCTCCGCCTCCTGCAGTCGAAACCTCAATGGGGATATGAAGTGAACAATGCGATCCGCGACAAATTTCACGTCTACCTTAGCGCTGGCACACTTTACCCATTGCTCCACTCCCTCGAAGAGGAAGGTTATCTCGAAGGTGAATGGCAGTCGGAGAGCGGCCGCGGCAGAAGGATATACAAAATCACTGAAGGCGGAATCAATTTCCTGGAAGCAGGCGAGAAGGCGACTGTGGAGCTTGCCCGGCTGATCAAGAGCCAGGCGCAGGAACTCAAGTGATCTCTGCTCAACATCAGAAAGCAATATGTAGCAGAGTGATTTCCGAAGCTGCGATTCCATCATGCAGAAGGCTAGTTCCATCTCTAGAGCTGTCAAATTCCTAAAGGGCAACCCTACTGCTCGGGTCATTCTGATGCTGGCTATTCTATTCGGGGTAACCTACGGCGGCGTTGAAGTATTGCGTATTGGCCTCCGCACGGAATCGCCGTTGATGGTGGTTTCGTCGCAGAGTATGGTCCCAACTTTGAACGTGGGGGACATAATTCTCGTCCGAGGGGTTGACCCCCGCGACATCACTGTGGGAACCATAATAATCTTCCACAGCCCCAGCAATTACGATATGGCAATAGTGCATCGCGTCTATGCCATAGAGAACCAAGGTGGAACACCCTTCTTCGTAACGAAGGGAGACAACAACCCAGCCCCTGATGCCTGGAAGGTCCCACCTCAGAACCTGATGGGCGTGTACGTCGCCAGGATACCGTACGTGGGAGTTCTCAGCCTCGAACTGCGCGGACCCATAGGGGTGACCTTGATAATCTTGCTCGTCGCGCTAATTATCGCAATAGAGTACAATGAGTCCAAGCCATCAAAGCGGAAATTGCAGTAGGTTCGCTTAGTCGCCTGTGGTTACGAGTTCGCCCACAATTGCAGTGTGAGTTCGTAGTACACCTTCAATTGTCTGGACCTGTGTCCTGACAATCCCAGTCAGGCTGTTAATGTCCCGTGCCTCCACGTATGCAATTATGTCGAACATGCCGGTGACTGGGTGAGCTGACTTCACGCCGTCAATTGCCGCGATTTGCTCTGTTATCTTTCTGGATTTCCCCGGAGCGATCTTGATCAGAACGTAGGCGCCGATCTTCCTCTTCTCGACCAATGTTAACCGGCTGGCTTTAGCTGCGCATCATACTTAATCCTAGTTCCACTGTGCCGAACTTGCGTGACGAGGTTCTAGACAGTGGTCTGCTGGCTTGGGTGTCTTCTTTTCAAGATGATCCACGCGGCGACAAAGCCCAGGACTAGCCCTGCAGCGACTCCGAGGATCACGTATTGCATGGATTCGACGGCGAGACCGGGACCAGCGGTAATGGCTGATTTGGCCATTTCCTCCGCCTTCAGGACCGAGGCCAACGCACCAACGTAGTCCATCTGGGAATATTTCGCGTCGACATCCTTCAGCTGGTTCCTTACGTTATCGGCCGAGGATCCAGAGATCTGCTGTAGCATTGAGAGGACTTCCAAGTAGATTTCGTCTACATGCCCCCGTCGCAACGCATCCTTATCACGAATCCCAAACACGTAGTCGTACGTGAAGTAGCCCATCACAGAGAGTGAGAAATCGCCTGCAGGGCCGCCCGGGTCGTGGGGGTGTGTCAGGCCCAAATTGTGGCCCGCTTCGTGAATGACGTCGTGCGTGAACCCCAGTCCTTTGCCTGGTTGGGATGGCGAGATGTATTCTCCCCTCGTGAAGTCGTACTGGCTCGCTCCGACGAGCGCTATGTCGTTTAGTGCTATTCCCCCGAAGGGTTCGACGATCCACTTGTAGCTCCAGGCGAAGTAAGTCTCGTTGCTGAAAGCGAACGCGTACACAGGTACAGTGAACTCAGACCTGTCACGGTGATAATCCGGCTCGAAGATTTGCATGTTGCCCTGCAAATACTCGTACACTGGTCTTGCGTCGACCATTCTAAACTGTTGAGGCGAAGCGAACTCGACGCCCATTGTGTAGGAGTCTGCGTATTTGTAATTCGAGTCGATGACATTCTGCAGGTCTGGGTATTTCGCGAGATCTTGGATATCGACTGTCACATTAATCTTCGAGTACGGGATTAGGTCTTCAAATGCTTGTTTGACTTTGTCTGCGTCGATGGTGGATCTTATGTCTACTTGACTCTTTTCGGAAGATGTTCGGTTGTCGAAGACGTGAACATGGAAGCTGTACTTCTCAGAGTACAAGGGCGGGTAAAGGAACCAGGGAGTGACAAGGTTCACAGTCGCCTGGTAGATGTAGTCGGACACGTATTCCGTGAACCAGCTCCTGCCGTAACTACTGTGAAGGTCTATGTTGTTGTCCTTCAGTGCGATCTGGATTGGTATGTCCTCCGGATAATTCTGGAAGCTTGGTCCAGCACTCAAGTCATAGAACCAGAATTTGTTTACACCACCCCATGCGGTCATAAAGTCGCGGTAACGTAGCTGATAGCCGAGATCGCTGTCACCATATTCAACACTGTAATAATGTGCTGTTCCATTGGGCGGTGCCTGCCTGTAGGAACCGATAAAATCCTTCCAATCTTTGAAGTCATACGAAGGCAACTCCGTGAAGTTGAGCAGCATGATCGTCCAGCCGTCTGACGGAAAGCCTCCCAGCTCTTGCTGGTTGCTGTAGATCCAGAACTCGACTTGGTTAGCATCGTAGGCCGCATACGTGCTCCTGAAGAATCGTGTGCTGACGTAGCCATCAGGTTCCGCGACGTAAGTGAAGAACCATGGGTTTCGCGCCGTCTTCTCCCTTTCGATGCTCTTGAGATAGGATACGAGTTTGGACTTGTAAGAGTCGCTTGCGAAGGTGAAACTGTAGTTTACATTGTAGACTACGCCAGTGAGGTTCGGCTGCGGATAGTAAACCACCTCGTACGAGGTACTCGGCAGATTTGCATCAAACCTGATGTAGCTCGTGTCTACGGTGGAGGGATCTATTC
>CAZYOZ010000036.1:0-19439 GCA_964649235.1 uncultured Candidatus Bathyarchaeia archaeon | reverse complement strand
AAGCCCAAAGCCATAGTGATGTGGCATCGCGTCCACCTGGATTCTCCTAGACCATAGATTTCTGGTTAAATGTTTCGATGCAGAGCCGACCACTCAGGCCGCATGGTATCGAGGGACAATGGAACAAACCCCGTTTCGAGCTATTCACTCGGCAGTCGCGGTCTAGGTTTCGTGTTAAGGGCTCACCACCAAATGTCTGCACAAGGGCGCCCCCGTCAGCAATGCATTCGCCCAGCTCGACCTTCCCTCGATTGGGAAAGATCCGAGTTCCGAGTCCGTTCTGGTGAAACTTTTGGCACATGAGGACGTGCCGCTGTCCTGACATTATCCGGCACCTAACGCGTTTACCCTCGCCAAATCAGGAAAACCGAAATAACTCCATTTCTTAGAACCAGCAGCGGAGGCATTTAGACTATTGGCTTCACTTTCTGAGAGCGTGAGAAGATTCATTGAGGAACGCTTCGATAAAGAATACAACGGCGCGGTCGGCGTTTTGGCTTCGATGGGCATCGACGGAAAACCTAACGCTGCCCCCAAACATTTCCGAGTCAGGGATAATGAGCACCTAGAGTTTACAGACGTATTCTCCCACACGCTGGGCGACGTACTGAAGAAAACCCCAGACGTTGCAGTCGTATTCTTTGACCCGAAGGCGGTCATAGGCTACAGGATGAAGGGCACTGCAGAACTCGAAACGTTCGGGCCACTATTCCAGCAAGCAGCCAACCACCTACAGAACATGGGATTCAAACCGAAAGCAGTCGTCAGCATTAAGCTAGACGAAGTGCAGTCTCTCTCGTACTCCCCAGTGACGGGCAAAACAATCGGATGAACCGCAGCTCTTCCTACTCATCCTTCGATCGGATAGCATCTGCACTAGAAATCCAGGAGAAAATACATCCCTCGATTCAAGGTTCTGATTGGACCGGTGACCTGTTCGCATCCTGGACCTGGTGCGTATGCTGCAGACGAGCCATGCTCAGTTCTTCCTCCGTGAAGGCGCTTTCGTGCTCGTCCAAGTAGTGGTCGTTCAGGGTGCTGCGGGAATCAAAGAGGCTTTCACAGAAGAGACAACGCCACTGACGCCTTCTCGCCTGGTGCCAATTGGTCATGAAATACACACCCATCTCGAACACGCCCGTGGCGTCGAGCTGAGGGGCCTCAGTATTTAACGGGGCCTGGAGGGAAAGTAAAAAATGGAGAAAGTTCTGCTTTTCCACCAAAGCGACACGCCTCACGCCATGCCACCGCTTCGCATCAGGACATGAAGGCTTGAGAATGTGATGAAAATCATTGTCTGCATCAAACAGGTTCCGGAGGTTTCGGAACTACGGTTTGACAGGGAGAAGAAGACACTCATCCGCGAAGGGGTGCGCAACGAGATTAACCCGTTCGACAGGCGCGCAATCACCTTCGCGGCACAATGCAAGAAGAAGTACAACGCGGAAATCGTTGTAATGACAATGGGACCTCC
Organism: uncultured Candidatus Bathyarchaeia archaeon; assembly: GCA_964649235.1. GTDB lineage: Archaea > Thermoproteota > Bathyarchaeia > 40CM-2-53-6 > 40CM-2-53-6 > FEN-987. The sequence continues at coordinate 17,965 of CAZYOZ010000036.1, read as the reverse complement.
CCAAGCCAAGGACGCCTTGATTGAAGCCTTAGGCATGGGAGCCGACAGGGCCCTACATCTGCTGGATAGAGCCTTCGCCGGTTCGGACACTCTCGCAACCTCACGCGCTCTCTCTCTGGTTATTGAGAGAGAACGGCCTATCGACCTGGTGCTCTGCGGGAAATACAGCGTTGATGCCGAAACCGGACATGTCGGGCCTGAGGTTGCTGAACTGCTAAACCTGCCACATGTTAGTGGTGCCACAAATGTGGAGTTCGCTGATTCACTTGACCAAATGGTTGTTGAGAGTGAAACCGATTATGGCTTCCAGCGCATAGAGGTACATTTGCCAGCCGTCCTTACAGCCTCGGAGAGACTGATCAAACCTGCTCGGCCAATACCTGAGGAGCTTGAAGCTGCAGAATCCAAGCCCTACAAGGTTATGACGGCTTCTGAGCTTAGCGCTGATTTCTCGGCATTCGGGTTCAGCGGTTCCCCAACTTATGTTACCGAGATTTTCTCCGTCCAAACGGAGAGACCGTGTGAGATCCTTGAAGGATCATCCGTTGAAGAGAAGGTAGAAAAGCTCGTCGAAAAGCTTGTAGCGAGAGGACTCTTCGTCGGATGGAAGGATGTCGAAGACAGGACGATTGTTCCGCCGGCCGGAAGCAAGATTCGGAAGGACATTGGGGCCTTCTGGATTGTGGCTGAAACAGTTCGGGGACAGATTAGAGACGTCACGTATGAACTGCTTGGCGCAGGCGTTGAATTAGCGGGCAGGTTGGAGAGCGAACTTTACGCGGTCATCCTGGGAGAGTCTTCTAAGGATCAGCATCAGGACCTTATCATGCATGGGGCTGACAGGGTCCTCGCTGTTAAGCACGAAGCCCTGACCAAATATTCGAGTGATGCATATGCCGCTGCACTCGCCCAAGCAATGGAGAAACTCAAACCATACGCTGTGATCGCCGGATCTACATCGCTCGGGAGAGACTTCATGCCCCGGGTGGCTGCGAGGCTCGGCCTTGGAATGACTAGCGATTGCATTGGTTTAGAGATTAACGACGGTGGGCGACTAGTTGAACTGAAACCTGCCTTCGGCGGAAGCATTGTGGCACCCATCCTGAGCAAGACGACACCCCAGCTTGCTACAATCCGGCCGGGCATGCTTCCGCCCACTTCGGCCCATCCGTTACGAAAAGGTTCGGTCATCGAGTTCACGCCGCGCGACCTGAAACCTCTCACACGATTACTCGACGAGCGCTACGAGTCCGACAAGGACGCGTTGATGCTAGACAATGCGGAGATTGTAGTTTCGGCTGGGGCGGGCATCGGCGCACCCGAAAACCTGAAGATTGTTCAGGAATTGGCAGAAGTCCTGGATGCTCCCTTGGCAACCACGAGAAAGGTTGTGGATTTGGGATGGCTGCCGAGGCAACTGCAGCTTGGTTTGACTGGCAGATCAGTCACCCCCAAACTGTACGTTGCCGTTGCTGTTAGAGGGGCGTTCAATCATATGGTAGGGGTCGGGCGCGCGAAGTTAGTGGTAGCCATTAATAACGACCCGAATGCGTTCATCTTCAAGATTTGCGATTATGGTATCGTCGGAGACTATGCTGAAGTAGTTCCGGTGCTGGCCGAAAAGCTCCGACAGGTGAAGAAACGCCATTCGATGAATGGCTCACCGCAGAGGTTAAACAGTACGTTCTGAGGTGTTGATTTTCTATGAGACTAGTCCGGGCCTGCGACAAATCCGAGGTAGCTGAGGGCGGCCTGAAGTGGGTGCGCGCTGGCGGAAAGGACTTGGTGGTCGCCAACATTGACGGAAATTTCTGTGCGATGGAAAACTGGTGCACCCATGAACAGGGAAACCTGTCTGAGGGCGAATTGAACAAGAACGTTCTAACGTGTCCTGAGCATGGCGCACAATTCGAAGTGACAACTGGCAGGGTCATCGGCGGTCCCGACGGAGAAAGCCCTGACAACATCCCGCCCCAGAAGACCTACAAGGTTCAAGTCCAAGGAAACGACGTAATGGTCGAGCTTCCCTAGACCTGAGAATTCCGGCCGAGCGCTCTGCCCATATCGGGATCGAACTCTCACGTTCTGAGAGAGCTACTAGGCAAGATTTATTCGCTGCGTAGCGAACCGATACGAAACCCGAAAGAAGCCTGAGTGAAGACCATCAATGTCAAAACGTTCGAAAGCCGCCAAAGCGAAGAAGGGCAAAGGTTTCAACTGGCTCGACAAGCTCATCATAGGCGTTGTTTTAGTTGTTGTGATCGGAGTGGCCTACACACTCAGCCAGCCTCAGACCCAGCCCACAACAACCCAGACTTCAGGCGCGCCAGACTTCACTCTCCCCGTCGTCACAGCAAACGGACTTACAGGAGAGAGAGTCTCATTGTCGTCGTTTCGCGGGAAGGTTATCCTGCTAGAATTCATGGTTCCATGGTGCGGCCACTGCCAAAACATGGCCCCCGCGCTGGAAAACCTCTACAAACAGTTTGGACCTCAAAATGTTGTCTTTCTCTCGGTTTCAGGATCTTGGACTGGGCCCGACGGTCGGCCAGCTAACGCTGACGATGCCGCCAAATTCATCCGAGACTACGGGTCTACTTGGACCTACGTCTACGACTCATCCAACTCAGTTTTCAACTCGTACCATGTGTCAGGGACGCCGACTTTCTTCATCATCTCAAAGGACGGCTCCATCGCCGCGACCTACTCGGGGGAAGTAGCAGCTGAGACATTGGCCGCGGATATCACCCGGCTAAATGCCTGAGGCTCAGTTTGTTGAGGCAGAGTAAGGCTGTTTGGGCCATTCTTGGTCTTGCTGCTCTGGGGCTGGGGATTTCAGGCTACCTCACTTGGTACAGCTATGTGATAGCCGTCGGCGTGTGCCCTCTGAACGGGTATTTCACCTGCTCCGCTGTCCTCACGAGCTCTTATTCCAAAATCGCCGGCGTGCCAGTCGCCCTGCTGGGAGCCCTATGGTTTGTTGCCGTAATGCCCCTAAGCGTCCTCGTGAGCAAAGACGACAAGTGGCTTTCCTTCCTCCTCGGCTGGTCTGTTCTCGGAGTTGCAGGCGTCGTAGGTCTGCAATACATCCAGATCTTCCTAGTACGCTCAATCTGCCCGCTTTGCACCTCTGCCCACATAGTTGGCATCATGATTCTAGCAGTCACGGTTAGCATCTGGTTAAGCAGCCGAACGCACAGCGCTCAGTGAAAAAGCTCCGGTCAACTTCCCATGGCTAGTGTTATGCTGACACGTTTCGAACCAACCTTTCTGCGAGAGGATTCTGAACGGTGAACTGGCCTAAATTACTTCAACGTCATGTGGATAGCTTTCTTTCAGGCCAGCGGGCGATAACCGGACAAAGTTCGCTTTCCCGCGGAGTTGTTGTATGTTGGTAGCGCCGCAGTAGCTCATTCCTGATTTTAGGCCGCCGATTAGTTGGTTTATGAGTTCTGATGCACTGCCCTTGTATGGAACGAATGCTTCAACGCCCTCTGGCACATAGTCGATCAGGTTGACGGCACTGTCCTCTTCGTTTTGCTCTGTTTCGCGAGAAGACCTATCGAAGGATGCGGCAACTGAGGCCATTCCGCGCACGAGCTTGTGTTTCCGGCCTTCCCTCATCACCGTTATGCCAGGACCCTCCTCCGTTCCGGCGAATAGGCTTCCGATCATGACGGTTGACGCGCCAGCCGCGATCGCTTTGGTGATGTCGCCCGAATTGCGAATGCCGCCATCAGCAATTATAGGGACGCCCGCTCGGTCTGCAACCTTTGCGCATTCCATTATGGCTGTCAATTGAGGTACACCGGCACCTGTTACAATCCTCGTTATGCATATCGACCCAGAGCCGATTCCGACTTTTACGGCGTTAGCTCCGGCCTTGATGAGATCGTCGGTTCCCTCTTTTGTGGCGACGTTTCCGACTATCAACTCAACGTCGGGCAGCTCTTTCATTATGGTGCGTACGGCATCAATTGTGATGTTTGAATGAGCGTGCGCTACATCAACGGCCAGCACGTCGGCGCCTGCGTCGTGCAGGGCTTTGGCCCGTTCAAGGTAACCCGACTTAACGCCGACTGCAGCGCCTACCAGTAGCCGCCCTTTCTCATCCTTTGAGGCATTCGGGTACTGTTCGAGGCTGAGCATATCCTTGCTGGTGATTAGGCCGCGGAGTTTTCCTTCCTTGTCGACGAGGGGAAGCTTCTCAACTTTGTGTTCGTGAAGCACACGCTCAGCTTCTTTGGGGCTCACGTCATACGGTGCTGTGACAAGATCCTTCAGCTGAGTCATAATTTCCCCAACACTCTTCTCCGGGTCCCGCTCGAACTGAATGTCGCGTGCGGTGAGAATCCCAAGCAGCTTCCCGTGACCATCGACGACTAGCAGGCCACTTACCCCATACTGGGCCATGAGGCGTCTGGCATCCTTCAACCGCTGGTCGTTCCTCAGCGTGTAGGGTTGTTCAATTATGATGCTCTCCGACCGTTTCACCCTAAGTACCTCCTCAACCTGCTGTTCAATCGGAAGGAAACGGTGAACGATCCCAATGCCCCCTGCCCGTGCTAAGGTTATGGCCATGGCATGCTCCGTAACAGTATCCATAGGAGCACTGACGATTGGAACCTTCAGCTCCAAATGCCTAGACAGTAGTGTTTTCGTTTCCACTTCTCTGCGAGAGCGAACTGAGGATCTTCTGGGAGCCAACAGGACGTCATCGAAGGTCAATCCCTCGATGATTCTACCTTCTGCCAAGAACCTCAACACCCACTAAAGACGGCTTGGCCCGAGAACTTCGCCACCTGCAGAGTTCGTGTGCTTGAAGAAATATCCGATTCACCGGGCTCAAATAACGTGCCCGTTACTGCGCCACAGTCAAACGACGGCATTTAAACTTGACGCGGAACCCTCGCATTATGATGCGCAATTTCAGGTTCTAATTAGAATCGATTTGCGCTCCAATCTGTAGGCCCTGAATTGTTTATACGCTGCAACTGTAAATCAGTGGAACATGGATGAAGAGCAGTCACAGATCAGTATCGCAAGCGGCAAACAATTAGCGACGCTCGGGGGCGGCTGCTTCTGGTGCATGGAAGCCGTTTTCACCGAATTGAGGGGCGTTGAGAAAGTCGAGTCGGGTTACTCGGGCGGAACAGTATCTAACCCTACCTATCGAGAAGTCTGCACGGGTGCAACTGGACACGCTGAAGTGGTTCAGATCACATTTGACCCAAACGTGATGTCCTACAATGAACTTCTACAGGTCTTCTTCACCATGCACGACCCAACCACAGTGCACCGCCAAGGCGCAGATGTCGGCGAGCAATACCGCTCCGTGATCTTCTATCACAACGACGAACAGAAGGCGACCATCGAGCAAGTCATTCAGCAAATTGAAGCTGCAGGAATTTGGAACGGGCGGATCGTAACACAAGTAGCACCCATCGAGGCTTTCTACAGGGCCGAAGATTACCACCAAGAGTACTTCGAGAAGAACCCGGGGCAAGCCTACTGCCAGATGTTCATCGCACCAAAAGTTGCCAAGCTACGAGAGCACTACCGCGAGAAACTGAAACGCTAGGAGAGAAACGTCCGGGCATTCGGCGCAAACACAAGAACTTGAGGGCCGTTCCCGCCTTGTTAGGCGAACCTAGCCTCATCGTTAAATATTACATATGTCATGCTTGTCAGCTCGGTGACGAAGATGTCTTACAAACATCCCGAAGTTCTCGTTGAAACGGGCTGGGTCCTAGAACACCTGAAGAATTCGTCGGTTCGAATCGCCGAAGTCGATTACGATCCAATAGCCAACTATAACCTAGGCCACATTCCGGGCTCCGTGCTGTTCGACTGGAAGAAGGACATGAACGACCAAGTAAAACGTGACATTCTCAGCAAGGAACAGCTGGAGGACCTCTTAAGAGGAAACGGCGTAGGCGACGACACAACTCTCGTTCTGTATGGGGATTTTAACAACTGGTTCGCTGCGTTCGCCTTCTGGATTTTCAAATACTACGGCGTCAACAAAGTTCTCTTGATGAACGGCGGCCGCAAGAAGTGGCTAGCCGAAGACAGAGAAGTGACGAGAGACGTGCAGGTTTACCCGAAAACGAACTTCAGGGCGAAGGGGCCGAATGAGGAGATTAGAACCTACTTAGACTATGTCAAGAGCTCACTCAACAGAACTGACAAGGTTCTCGTCGATGTCAGAAGTCCGGCAGAGTTCACGGGGGAGATCACAGCACCGCCCGAGTATCCGAATGAGCACGCACAGCGTGGCGGCCATATTCCTGGCGCTGTGAACATACCTTGGTCGCAGGCTGTGAGGGATGATGGAACCTTCAAGTCGGCGGATGAACTCAGTAAGCTCTACCAGGCCAAGGGCGTGACGCCCAGCAAGGAGGTCATAACTTACTGCAGAATCGGCGAGAGGTCATCCTTCACCTGGTTCGTGCTGAAATATCTGCTCGGTTATCCGAACGTCAAGAACTACGACGGGTCATGGACCGAATGGGGGAACTTGGTCCGTAGCCCGATAGAGAAACCCTAGGCACCTCCCTCGACCCATCCTTTTTCACTTCACCTTTCTGACAATGAAATGCGCCAGTTTGCCTTCCTTTCTCGTTTCCAGCACCAATTGACCTGTCTGATCTGACCACCTTGCCATCTCTATGTCCGCGGTTGGGTCGTCCGAGACTATGTGGACAACCTCGTCCAGGGACACTCGTTCCATGAGCTCGTTCAGCCTAACCAATACTGCTGCGCACTCAACACCGACCTCCCACATGTCGTAGTCAGGAAAGGCTTTGAAACACCGCACGCGGAGTTCAGCGATCTGTGACTTGATCTTCTCTATCGACGACCTTGCATCAACTAGCGATTTTCTGTCTTCTTCAAGAGAGGTCGGCTCTATCCTTACGAACCAGCCGTCATCGTAGGGATAATTGTTCGCCAGTTTGGGTCTGCTCTGCAGCGCGTCATTGATTTCTACTATTGTTCCAGAAACAGGCGTCCGGACAGCACCGAAGTACTTCGCGCTCTCGATGGTGGCAACACTCTGCCCTTTCTGCACCGTGCTCCCAACAGGCTTGAATTTCACCTGGTTCAGTCTGCCGGCTAGAGCAGCATGAACGCTTGTGATACCCAGCTTCGCGATCCCACTATTTTCAAAGCGTATCCAGACATTGTTATCTAAGTCATACAGCGCATCCTCAGCGAATTCGCAGTATTCCACCTGCAAAGCGCGTTCTGACGCCCGACCATTTCGTGGATACGCTTAGGCTTGGGCGCGAATGCTCGAGAGTGTTCTCTTTGGCTGGTATGCGACACCGTGAACTATCCGTGGGGTCGAGAGGCGTTCCATGAGAAGCTCGTTGATGGTTAGGTCGCACTTGTCGTCGCTAACAGGTTCGAATCCCGTTATCCCGAGTAATGCCCTGGAATCGACTTCCACGTCCCGGTGCTCGCCATAAGATTTCTCAATAACGTTCACAATGGCGGACACTTTTGCTCCCAGTTTTTCCACTAGCTGAATACAGGCCCTGCGGGTTCTGCCTGTGAAGCCAACGTCATCGAAGATTATTACCCGGTCATTAGGCGATACTGAGCCCTGCGGGATGGCGAAGTAATGTTCTGTCCCTTTTGTGGCGGAAGGAACCTTCACATCACCGACTACGGTGCCACGCCAAGTTCCGGGTACTTGGGGACGCGTGGGATCGTAGATCTTCACCGCCCTCACAAAACTGACCCCTGCCATGCTTGCGTAAACCGCGGCCAGCGGCGGTCCTGAAGCCTCGGGAGAAAGGACCTTAGTCGAGCTCCTTCCTAGCTTGGGCCTGAGAACGTACCTCACTAAATCCCCGAAGAAGGGCGCGTCGAAGTTCTGGTTGATGAATGGAACATCCAAGCCACCGTCGCCTAGAACGCAAAATTGCCGAGGGTTCGTGAGATGCATGAGGAGTCTCTCTTCCAGCTTATCAATTCGCTCCCGAAATTTCGTCAAAAGAGTAACTTCATTGGAAGCGACCAGCAGAGAGTCTCCGATCTTCGGGAAGAAGACTTGGAGCGCGAAGCCAAGAATTTCGGTTTCCCTTGGCTGTTTGATCAGCTGCTGGTAGCGATCTACGGCTATGCGGTCGGGCGATACCTCCGTGGCCTCGCTCAGGAACCTGCTGATCTTCTGGATTCTTCCTCCTTCGCCACGTATGGCTTCGGGTGCAAGCACGGCGTCATCATTCACCCTGACCTCGTCACCCTCCTTGAACAGGAGAATCCCTGTTTCCCGGCCAGAGACCTCGTAGGTCATAGAAAGACCTCGCCAGTAGAGTATGATACCCGTTTAAGAAATGTTGCACCTGCACCCGAGACTCGATGAGGAAGCCTGCCCTTCGACGTCGCCTGAGCGATTCGGACTGTTGTGAGATTCAGTAATAAGGGACGGTAAATCGCAGTGGAGCTGTGAGCTAGTTCATGGCTGTTGTTGCGAAGGGGCTGGAAGGTGTCATAGTCGACACGAGCAGCATCTCATTGATCGATGGGCAAGCAGGCCGCCTCTACTACCGCGGGTACGAAATTCGGGACCTTGCGTCAAATGCGTCCTTCGAGGAAGTCGCGTATCTTCTCTGGAGCGGCGAACTCCCGACAGCTAGCCAGCTTTCCGGACTGGCCGGGCAAATGAGTAAGCAGCGGCCCATTCCTGAGTCTGTGACCAATCTCATTCGGAGCCTGCCTGCCTCCGCAGATGAATTGGACGTGCTGCGTACCGTCATATCCGCGATAGGAACCGGTTCGCTCCTCACGAAACCTGAACTCTCAGAAGCCATCGCAATAACAGCAAAGATACCAACGATCACAACCACCTTCGACCGCATCCGCAAAGGCCAGAAGCCGATAGAACCGCATCCGGACCTAGGCCACGCTGCGAACTACCTCTACATGCTGACTGGCAAGGACCCGGATCCGGTCAAGGTTGAGGCACTAAACAAGTATCTGATACTGCTCGCAGACCACGGAATGAACGCGTCAACGTTCGCGGCGAGGGTTGTTGCTTCGACGCGGTCAGACTTGTACTCTGCACTGACAGCTGCCCTTGGTGCACTCAAAGGCCCGCTACACGGGGGTGCGCCCGGGCCGGTCCTGCAGATGCTTCAGGATATTGGCATGCCAGACCGGGCTGAGGGCTGGATGAGGGAGCAACTCAAGCTGGGCAATCGGCTTATGGGATTCGGTCACAGGGTGTACAAGACCACAGACCCACGAGCTTCGATTCTGAAGGAAATCGCCAGCCAGATTGAAGACAAGGGCCTCTTCGGACTCGCTCAGCATGTCGAGGAAACTGGGGTGAGACTGCTTAAGGAGCACAGGCCCGAGGAGAAGCTGTACCCGAACGTCGAGTTCTATTCCGCGCTGCTCATGCACGCGGTTGGACTGCCAACGGATCTCTTCACAGCAACATTCGCTGCAAGCCGAATCGTGGGATGGACTGCTCATGTTCTCGAACAGGCGGCTAACAATCGGCTCATCAGGCCTGCTGTCCAATACACTGGTCCACTCGAGAGGGAAGTCACGCCACTAGAGAAGAGGTAAGATGAGCGCCTTGACAATAGCGATTGAAGCAGACGGCCTGACCAAGAACTACGGCGACCTCATTGCCGTCGACAACCTAGACCTAAGAATTGAGGAGGGCGAGATCTTTGGCCTTCTCGGACCCAATGGGGCTGGCAAAACTACTACGCTCTCAATGCTCGCAACCCTATTGAAGCCCACGTCCGGAACGGCACGTGTGAATGGATACGACGTTATCAAGCAGCCCGCTGATGTCAGAAGATCTATCGGAATAGTCTTTCAAGATCCGAGCAGCGACGACATTCTGACCGGCTGGGAGAACCTCTACCTTCATGCGTTGATGTTCGGCGTGCCCAAGGAAGAGCGTAAGCAGCGGATTGACCAGGTCCTTCGCCTCGTCGACCTTCAGGACCGGGCTAACGATATCGTGAAGAAGTATTCTGGCGGAATGCGCCGCCGTTTGGAGTTGGCCAGAGGTCTTTTACACAACCCGCGGATCCTATTCCTAGACGAGCCTACCTTGGGGCTTGACCCACAGACGCGTGAACACATCTGGCAGTACATTGAGAACATCGTGGCAGCCGAAAAGGTCACGGTGATCATTACGACGCATTACATGGACGAAGCCGACAGGCTGTGCAATCGCGTCGCAATAATTGACCACGGCCGAGTGGTTGCGCTCGATATGCCGCCTAACCTGAAAGCCAAGGTTGGTGGTGAAATCATCAAGCTCCGGGTCCGACCGCCTAGGCTAGACTCCCTGAAGGATTTGGACTACGTGATGTCCATAGACCAGTCGGGTAGCACACTCGTGTTGACAGTGAAAGATGCAAGCCTGCACTTACAGGAGATCTTGAGTAAGATCGGAGAAGTGAGTTCCGTTGAAGTCCGCTCAGCCACTCTAAACGATGTGTTTCTGCATTACACGGGCAGAGAGATACGGGAAGATTCGGGTGAGGGCGGCATTTTCGAAAGGATTGCGAGGGTGAGGAGCGGGCGCTGATGGGCGAGCTTGAAGGCTTCTACGCATTATGGTACCGTGAAATCAAGGTATTCACTCGCGAGAAATCTCGGATCGTCTCGTCCCTTATCACACCATTGCTGTGGATAACCGTCTTCGGTGGGGGCCTGGGTTCTGCCGTTTCGTTGGGAGGCGTAAACTACCAGGTTTACATTTTTCCGGGAATCGTCACTATGACGATTCTCTTCACATCCGTCTTCTTTGGGCTCTACATAGTCTGGGATAAGAAGATAGACTTCTTCAAGGAAGTCTTGGTCGCGCCATTGTCGAGAACGACCATCTTCGCAGGCAAAATGATTGGGGGCACCGTGGATGCTCTCATGCAGGGTTGCGCGATGCTGGCGTTCGGCTTAGTGCTCGGAATAGCATACAATCTTGTTGGCCTTGTCACCTCATTCGTGTTTATGTTTGTGTTAGCTTCGGCTCTAGTCAGTCTTGGGCTAATCATCGGAGGCAACATGGAAAGCGTTGAAGGCTTTCAGCTAATCACTAGTTTCCTCATCTTCCCCATGTTCTTCTTTAGCGGCGCACTTTTCCCCATAAACAACCTGCCGAGCTACCTGCTCATCTTTACCATGCTAGACCCTGTCACCTACGCGGTTGACGGACTTCGAGGAGCCCTGCTCGGAGCATCACAACTTCCTATCTTGTTGGATCTTATGATTCTGTTGGGATTTGCTGCAGTGATGGTGGCGGTCGGGACCTGGACGTTTCGACGCATCAAGTGAGACGGAACTGCACCTATGAGGAATGTTTGAGCATGGAAGTCAGTGGTCTTGAAGCAATCAGAACGTTGCGTAGCATGCGCCGGCTGAAGTCGGATCCAGTGGAACCAGAAAAGATTCATCAAATTCTTGAAGCGGCCGGGAAAGCTCCATCAGGAGGCAACACGCAACCTTGGGAATTTGTCGTCATAACAGACCTCGAGGTGAAGAAACGGCTTCGGGACCTGACTGTTCTAGGCTTGGAGACCTACGCAAGGTCGAATCTGCGTATTCCCAAGGAGGCAGTTGATTCATTCCTTCAGCCGGAGAACCCAGTCGCCTCTCTGGCATTGAATACGGACAAAGTCCCGGTTCTGATCTTAGCGTGCCTGAACACGAAACGTGCGAAGAGGTTCACTGATGATTGGGCAACGCTTGAAGAGCATGCGAATTGGGCTTCTGTCTTTCCTGCAGTTCAGAATCTTCTTCTTGCGGCACGTGCACTCCGGCTTGGGACCGCATTATCGATTTTTCCATTGTTCCGTATGGACGAGCTGAAACAGCTCCTCGGGCTCCCGGAGTATGTGAAGCCGGGGATTCTTGTTTACGTGGGCTATCCCCACTCGCGTTTCAGCGAACCTAAGCGGGCGCCCATCGAGAACTTCATTCACCTGAACAGGTGGTAGGCTGGCAACTTGCCTAATCGCCCCCGTGAATGGCGGGTTTTCGGATGAGAACACGAATTGTTCAAGCAACGTTGGGGAACTTGCCTGGGATCCTGGGCGGTGGAAAACCGGTTGCTATTGATTTCTGGGCTAATTGGTGTGCACCCTGCCACGTCATGTCTCCGATCCTGCGGGACATGGCTGAAGAGTTTGGCGACCGCGTCATTTTCGCGAAGGTGGATGTTGATAGCAACAGGGACCTGGCTGCCCAATTCAATATCTGGAGCATACCCACTCTAATCTTATTCAAGAAAGGGAAGGAATGGCATCGACTGCGTGGTGTGAAGAAGCGGGCGGAGCTCAGGAAGATACTCGGGAAACTTGCGTCGTGAATTATCACAAGGTTGCTAAGTCCAACTGGCGGGGAGGCTTCGACAGATGAGTAGGCCTTACTCACCGTGTAGCAAGGGTTTGCGGTCTAGACCACGTATCGACAGTGATCTCTCAGATTCCAAGCATGACAAACAGAGCCGTCAGAACGCTGACGACTAGAGTCATCACGGCCACGATTGGAACGTGTCTTCTCAGGATTTCGCCTTCCAGCTTGGCTTCGGCACCAATAGTGGCAGCGGCGTTGTTGATTTTTGACGGAGTGATTGCCGACGCGATTGCGCCTCCGTTTGCGTGGGACCCATAGATCGTCATGAAGGCTGAGCTGTTCTGCTGGTTGCCCGTGAGTCCTATGCCTTCTGCTGCCCTGTGTTGTATGGGAAAGAACATTACGTTTGAGCTGGCTTCTGAGCCGCCCACGACTGCGCCGAAGAGGCCCAGCCATGGGACAACAAGAACGAAGAATTGCCCGAACGTCGCAGCTAGTGTGAGGCCGACGGCGTTGTTCATGTTCGCTGAGGCAAATTCTGGTGTGGCAACTAGCCTGCCGTTCAGGAGGCCCATTCCACTCCACGCCATAACATAGGCGACGCCGAAAAAGAGAGAGTAAGCTACGAATGGTTGCCAGATTCTGCTTAGCCAGAGGTTCATACTTCTTGCCAATTGTTCTCTGGTAGGTTTGAGAATCGGCAGTGATAGAAATGTTGCAGCGAATATCCAAGTGTACACTTGGGCGAAGGCATCAAAATCCAGTGGATTGTCGAAGACCCAGAATGCAGGACCATCGAGGCGTCTCAACCAATCCGTAACCTGAGGGATGCCCACCATCAAGGCCAGGGCTATCAGGATCAGCCAAGGACTGAGGGCTCTGATGGCCTGCATCCGATCGACCCGCTCAGAAATCCTCGCTCCTCTGTGTTTCAGATGTTGGCTGAGGTATAGTAATAGCATGGTGACAAGCCCGGCCAGAACACCAATCAGCATTATGGGCACACGCATGAGCCCTAACAGTAAGCATGAGAAACCGATTGAGAGCCCAGCTAAGACTGCTGGTGCAGCGCCCTTGCGAACCGACTCCTTGCCGCCGACAATCCACAGCATGGCCATGGAGACTAGAATGGCAACGGCCGGAAGGAAAATGTTCACTTTGTAGGCGAGAAGAAAACTGTCAAGCTTGAAGATGTCCGCTGGAAGGGTGATAGGAATTGCAAGCAGCGCGTAGGATGTGGTTGCGTTGTAGCCTAGGACCGCGATGGCCATTGCGGCTAAGGGACTGAAGCCCATGGCCAGCAAGAGCGGCGGAAAGAGGGAAGGTGTCACGACCCCGAGCGATGTCGCGAAAGATCCGAAGCCTACCCCAAGAAATAGGGCCTGCTGCTCCTTTGTTCTGGCCGCGCGTTTGACAGCAGTGGAGATCGTTTCAAGCGCTCCCACCTCCTTCATAAGGAAAATCATCAGCATCGTCGCGAGGATTGAAATCGTGATACCGAACGACTTGAGGACACCGTAAGCCGCTGCTCCCAATGCGACAAGAGGGTTGGTGCTGAAGAAGGCCACTGCCAAGGCCAAAGCTACTCCGATCCCTACAATTGCCATTGTTGCGCCTGACTGACGTAGCCAGACGATCCCGACGAAAACGACGACTAAGGCCAGAATCGCAAGAACGAACCTCAGGTTCAGAAATGCCCCGACCAAGGTTAGGATTGTTACCAGTACCAGACCGGCTGGGACTCTTGGCAAACGGAATGGCCTCGGAACCTACTCCTTCGGCCGAAGATCGACTACACGACGCGCCTTCCCCTCATGGCGGGGGAGTGTTCCTTCCTCAAGAAACTCAACATTGGCGCGTATTCCGAGAGTGGCGTAGAGATCTTCCTGAACCGTCTTCGTCAGCTCGGGATCCTGCAGCCTATGCTTAGCTGTCTCAACCTTGACAGTTAATCTGTCTAGTTCCTCGTGGGACACGATTATCTGGTACTGATCGCCGAGGCCTGGGACATTCATGAGCACATGCTCTACTTGGCTGGGGAAAACGTTCACGCCTCCAACAATCAGCATGTCATCGCTCCTACCCTTGATGCGGGCAATCCGGCTGTGGTATCTTCCACACGCACACTCATCTTCAAACACGCGGGAGAGGTCCCTGCTCCTGTAGCGAAGCAGAGGCATCGCTTCCCGCGAGAGCATCGTGAAAACAAGCTCGCCTTCTCGGCCAGGTTCCAGAACCTCGCCTGTGTCAGGGTCTATCGTCTCGACCAGAAACTCGTCCCCCCATACGTGGAGGCCTTCCCGTTGCTCACACTCGATTGCTACCCCAGGGCCACAGAGTTCTGACATTCCGTAGCAGTCATGTGCCCGGAGGCCGAAGGAATCTTCTATTCGTTTCCGGGCCTCCTCACTCCAAGGCTCGGCCCCGAAAAGCCCGATTCTAAGCACGAAATCTTTCCTCGGCTCGTAGCCCTCGGCGCGGCTGGCCTCGCACAGGTACACCATGTACGATGGTGTGCAGGCAGCGACCGTGGTCTGGAGATCCTTCATGAGCATGAGCTGCCTCTTTGTGTTTCCTACGCTCGTGGGTACGACTATCGCGCCGACTGCTCTAGCGCCGTAGTGGAAACCTAGCCCACCCGTGAAGAGGCCATAGCCATACATGTTCTGTACAATGTCGCCTTTTCTGACACCTGCGACGTCGAATGTTCTGCCCATAAGCCTGCTCCAGCGCTCTAGATCCCCACGAGTGTACGCCACAACAATCGGTTTTCCAGTAGTTCCGGACGATGCGTGAAGGCAATACAATCGGTTTAATGGAACAGCGAGAATACCAAGCGGATAGTTGTCTCTCAAGTCTGTCTTTACGGTGAACGGTATCTTTGACATATCGTCGAGGCTCTTGACGGACTCCGGGCGCACTCCGGCGTCGTCAAAACGCTTTCGGTAGAAAGCAGTGTTCCGGTAGGCGTAATGGACGAGCTTCCTGATGCTTGCTTGCTGGATGCTGCTCAACTGCTTAGGCTTCAGCATCTGAGCGCGCCTATCGAACAGAAAATTTCCCCTTGGTACCATTATACCGAGTAGATACAGCCCTTGAACGAGGTATAAGGTGGTTTAGAATATAGAAAAATGAATAACGCGACTCTTGGGGCTGCGAGCTTTTTTGTCAACAACGCGATCTTTCCCAACCGGTGAGTTCTCGAGGAACTGGAAGTTCGATTCTCGCAAACTGGAGACTAACATTATTGGCGAGTAGTATGGCGCACCGGGGCCGAAGCTTAGGGTGATGCGACACTCACTTATGCCGAAATTCGACTAGAGAGTAGCTGTGGAGGGAACGACTGAATTCATGATTGCCGGTAGGCTGCACGCAGTCGGCGAGGAACTGCGCTTGGACCATGTTCATATTCCGCGGATTGGGCCGGAAGATGTTCTCGTCAAAGTCTCGGCAAGCGGAGTCTGCCACTCTGACATAAACTATATTCGCGGCATCGCTCCCGTCGGAAGACTGCCGATAACGCTGGGCCACGAGATCGCGGGGGTTGTGGCAAAGACCGGAAGAAGAGTCAGGGGCATAAAACAGGGTGAAAGAGTCTGCGTCCACTATGTAGTGCACTGCGGGCGGTGCAAGTTCTGCCGGACTGGCAAGGAGAACTACTGCACGAAGTACAGGATGATGGGGAAGGACGTGGACGGAGGCTTCGCCGAGTACGTAAGCGTCCCAGCAAATAGTATTGTGCGCCTACCCGGAGCCATACCGTTTGAGCAGGGCGCAATCATGGGCTGCGCGGTCTCCACAGCCTTCCACGCCCTCAACAGGGGCAGAACACAGCGAGGAGACCATGTAGTCGTGTTCGGGGTAGGAGGGCTCGGAGCCCACGCAATTCAGCTTGCTTCGAAGATCTTCAAATCTGCCAGCGTTACTGCGGTGGATTTGCTTGAAGCGAAACTTGTGTTGGCCAAGATGCTGGGAGCAACCGCAGTCGTGAATGGTTCTGAACGCGACCCCGTCGAAACTGTTAGGCGCACTACGGACGGAAGACTAGCTGATGTAGTCATCGATTTCGTCGGTCAGGAGAGGACTATGGAAAAAGCGGTTGAGTGCGTTGGGAAAGGAGGAAGAATGGTCTTGGTAGGCATAGGAGCGAGACAGATGCGGCTCCAGCCATATCGGATGATAATTGGCAAGGAAATGGAGATCGTTGGGGTAAACGACCACTTGAAGACGGAGCTTGTTCAGCTGGTCAAAATGGTAGATTCCGGGAGGATAGACCTCTCAAAATCAGTCACGCACAGAGTATCGCTGGAAGAAATCAACAGCGGAATTCACATTCTGGAAGAGAACCTTGGGAACCCAGTCAGGGTTGTGGTGACGGAATCATGAGCGCTTGTGTGTAGAAGCGTTTGCGGTCCTGTATGACTGGTCAGGTCTTGCCCGTAGTCCTTGCGCGTTGGTACATAGCGATTATTCCCACAATCAGTAGGAACACGGGGAGAAGGCTAATGTTTTCCGGAACTGAGGTAACCTGGGTTGTAACAGACCGCGTGGTAGTGGTTGTGCTCATATCTGGGTCACCGCGGTCGTAGGCAGACTGCACCAAAGTCGAGGAAGACAGCACAAGCGGCAGAATCAGAGCGAGAAGCACGTAGAGGAAAGGCTTTCGCTGGATCATGGCGCGAAGCTACTATACCTGTAGTAATTAGGCATTTTCCCGAATTCGAGATGTGACTCTTTTCCGAACAGAGCCTAGAATGCGCTATCCCTTGCTTACAACTGTTCAACAGAACGCAGAGCCCAAGAAATGGACGCCAAACACGGACGGAAGAACGTCAGGACTTACTCTGCAAGATCATCCATGCCATGCGTGAGGGTGTCATTTCCGTTTTAGTGGAACCTGTATTTCGCAGTTGGCCCAGGCTCGGCGATTTGTCCATGGGCTTCCGTCGTACAGTTCCCTCGAACGGGCCGCCTGCTTATAGGGGGCATATTGCAGCCAGCCCTCGAGCGCATAGTAGATGATGTCAGCGGACACCTTGTCGGGGTCGAAGGTGACGCTGATGACCTTTTGCCTCGGAATCTTCTTCATCTGGATCTTCCCCTCGGGAAACGCCCTCCCCTTTATCTCGAGGCAGGCGACCGAACGACGCTCCCTTTCAGGTTTCTTTCCCCATTCGTCTATGAAGTACATGATCCATTTTCCTGTACGCACCTTCCTCTTTCTTGCCCACTTCACCAGCTGATTGAATTCGGTGCGCCACATGTTCTGGCCCGTGTACTGGCCGCGGCGCATGATGTAGGCGACCTTGTAGCTGGGGGCCACTTTAAGCTTGAACTCTACCGTCATCTCTTCACACGAACGCCGCCTACCATCCTATCCTGGTTCTAATATTTCCTTTTCTCGAATCAGCGGGGGATCCTGGACAATTGCTGTGCGTGTGCCAAGGCGATTTCGCGGCGTAGTTCAACGTCCAGTTTTCGGTCTCCTGCGCTACCGATGGTAGATATACCTGCAAAGATTGAGCCTGCCTTGACCTTAGCCAGCACGAGCATGGTTTCCATTGTGCATGTGAACTGGTTGATGATCCTCGCCGGTTCGACCATTCTTTTTCGGAACATTTCATCCATCACC
>CAZYOZ010000035.1:0-20707 GCA_964649235.1 uncultured Candidatus Bathyarchaeia archaeon | reverse complement strand
CTCAGGATCAATGGTGCAACGGAATCTTCTGCTCCTGATCCTGTTCTCTTTGCAGGGCAGTGCGAAATAGAAGAGAAACACGGTCTCAGCTACTTTGACAGTCTGAGCGCAGCGTCAGCGTTGCCTCAAGATCTCAGCATGGTCACGGATGACCAAGCTTTCGACAAGATTCCGCGCATAACGAGAACATCTCTACCCAGCAATCTTGCTAGTAAATTGGGCTCAGATTTCTCGTGGGAATGATGCAACTACCCAGAATTCTATCCGAGAGAACCGAAAAAAGAGGCGAACTTGCGTACATAGAAATTAGTCCACTGGCTGTTCCAAAAGACAACAACAAGAAACAACTTGAGTTCTGGCGAGGCTTTTCTTGATTCGTTCCAAAATGGCTTTACCTACTGGCAAAATTGCGCAAGATTAATTGAATTGAGAGCATCTCATTAATCTCGAGACACTTTGGCTCAGAAACAGATTGGAGAAGAGGTCTCGGCAATGGAGGTAGTCCTCGCTATTAGGGAGAAAAATCGTCGAATGAAGCTAGAACAATACATGGAGAAAATCGGACTAGGAGAGAAGTTCCAGCAGCTCTCCCGGAAGAAGAATCCTAGGCGCCCGTAGTCTGAATCGCCTGTTAACGTTCGAAATTTTTCTGACCGTATCTGGCCTCTTGAGGTGTCTTCTGTTTACCGTCACAAGCACATCTACCACATGGGCGGACGCGAAAGCGGCGATCAAAGCATCCGGAGCGAACAATCCAACCCGCATGTAGCTTTCTGTCAGATCAAACACCTTTCGAGTTGGTTTGAGGGCCCCGACTTCTAAATACAAGGCGAGCAGTTTCACGCGTAAATGCTGAGGTGCCTCTCTTAACTCGGCCTCAACAGGCGGACAGCCGAATATCTCGAATCTTTTTCCGCTTCTCAAGAGAGCCTTAGAATATACGATGTCCCAATATTGATCGCTCTCAACAGAATAGCTTGCTTCATCTTCAATGGCTGCCCCGAAAACGCTCGAGTCGACCAGAATCCTCCGAATTCTTCCCATGAACCCGAGACTCTGTATTGCTTATCTGCTATTTCGGTACTTCCAAAACGAGAGTCTAAATGTGGTTCACCGCATCAGACAGTGGAATCCCTCCGGGACTCTCGATTGAGAAAGCTGCAAGTATCCTTGAACATGAACGTTGTTTATTCGTGTCTTTCCCATGAAATGTAATCTCTGCCGAGTAGCTGGAGGGCTATGACTATTTTCTGAGCGTTTCTCGTTCCTTCTGCTATCACGGCCTGCCTCACAGTCTTGTAGACGTGTTGGATATCGTATTCCGTCGTTGTGCCAAGTCCCCCATACCATTCAAGAACGTCACTTACTGCCTTAACACAGTGTTCAGAGGCTACGAGTTTCGCTGCGGAAGCAGCTGTCATCGCGTCGTAGAATGACGCTTTTCCTTTGTGGTATTGGTCTACAAGCCAGGCGGCACGGTAGCAAAGCCACTTCGCGGCTTGCACATTGGAGTAGTCCTCTGCGAGTTCAAACTGGATACCTTCGTGGGCGCCGATGGGTCGACCGAAGGCCTTCCTCTGCTTCAGGTATTCGATGCCCTTCTCGAGAGCGGCCTCGGCCGCCGCTATGATGCTCATGGTCGTCGGCACTCTTGCATGAACAAAGGACTCGTAGGTCATCTGGTATCCGGTGCCTTCGAAACCGACCAGGCAATGCTCGGGGACACGTGTATTCTCATAGCGGACCCCGCCAATGTCAATTCCCATGCCGGTGAAGTTGGAAGTGGTTATTCCGTTGGAATCTGCGGGAATGTAGAGTACGCTCATGCCTTTGCTGCCCAGCTCCGGCCGTGTCTTGACGGTGGTGATGAATCCGCCGCCATACTTGACCGCTTCTGGCACGCAGCTGAGGCAGATCTTCTCCCCATTGACCACATACTCTCCATTCGATTTCTTCGCCGTTGTGGTTATGGCGGTGAAATCTGTCCCACAACCGGGCTCGGTAGAATGCAACGGAGTCACCCACCCTTCCTTCGCCACTTTAGGTAGGACCTCATCCTTCAATTCCGCCGTGCCATAGACCGAGATGAGCCGCGCGCAGGACGCGCCGTACCAAACGGCCAGGCTTGCGAAACCCGTGGGGTCGCCGCGTGTCAGCTCCTCCACCGCGACAGTAAAGGTCACATAATCGGAGTTCGAGCCACCGTACTCTTGAGGAATCAGGAGGCCGTACAACCCGAGTTGCGTGAGAGCCTTGTGTACGTCAGGTACGAGAACTCTGGCGTCACGAAGCTCTTTCGCTTTAGGAGCTACGGCCTTAGTCATCAGTTCGCGAAGCGTCTTGCGGAAGAGTTCCTGTTCTTCTGTGAAGGTAAAGTCCAGCGGCATTTCTCCTCTCTCCCCACTAGTCACTTTCCCTTGAATTCTGGTTTCCTTTTCGACATGAATGCCGAAACGCCTTCCATGACATCTTTCGTTGAGAGGACGATTCCGAATGCTTCCGCTTCCAGTTTCAACCCGATGTCCAATGGTACTTGTGTTCCGAAGTTCAGCATCTCCTTCGCGACCTTAAGGGCGACTGGCGGGCCTTCAACAAGCTTCTTGGCAAGAGCAATGGTTTCCTCATTCAACTTCTCCTTCGGCACAACCTTGTTGACCAGTCCAATCCTCTCAGCCTCCTCGGCTGAGATGCGTTCGCCGAGCATGATGAGTTCCTTTGCCTTCGCTAAGCCGATCACTCTGACAAGTCGCTGCGTTCCTCCCCATCCCGGAATGAGTCCAAGCTTCGTCTCGGTCTGGCCGAGTTGGGCACTATCGGAGGCCAATCTGAAGTCACAGGCCAACGCCATCTCTAATCCTCCGCCCAGTGCGTAGCCGTTGATCGATGCTATGACAGCTTTGCCAAGCTTCTCGAGGCGCGTGAAGAGTGCTTGCCCTTTCGTTGAAGCTTCCACCGCAGTTGCAGGCGTCAAGCCTGTGAATGCTGTGACGTCTGCGCCGGCGCTGAACGCGCGGTCGCCTGCCCCATTGATGACGATACACTTGACTTCCTTGTCAGCTTCAAATTCGTCAAGTGCTGAGTGCATCTCATCGATCATTTCAGCTGTGAAGGTGTTAAGCCTGTGCGGCCTGTTCAGTGTAATCCAACCGATGCTCTCTTCTTTCTTGGTGAGGATTGATTCATAGTGTTTTGGCTCACTCATCTGTCAAACCCTCATGCAGTTCCTAGAATAGCGGTCTAGCTATCCCTGCGTCCCCGTATAAGAGGGCCTTGAATATAGTCTAATTAGCACGGAAGTTGAACTTTAGTCTGGCCTGAAGGCAACCACTTCTGTCTGGCGCCCCTCAAGTGTAACTGTAGAATCCTCGCTTACTCTTGCGCCCCGTCCAACCTTTGCTCGCGTACTCCTCCAAGATTGGGCAGGGTTTGTACATGGGCTCATTGAATCGCGTCTGAAGTTCCTTGAGTTTCTGGACCACCACATCCAGTCCCAGTCTGTCAGCGAGCTCGCAGGGACCGGACGGCCACCCGGCTCCGAACTTCATGGCCGTATCAATGTCCTGCGGCGAGGCTACATCTCCCTGAACGAGCCAAGCAGCTCCGTTGATCGAGTTGACGTAGATTCGGGCAACGTCAAATTCGTCTGCAAGTTCAAAGGGAATTCTCGGCCGTCCTTCCCTCCAAACATAGAATCCTTCCTTTGTCTTCTGACCTAGTTTACGAGCTTTCACGAGCGGTTCTATTACTGGGGGGATCTTTACGCGGTCGGCATGTTCTGAAGCTATCTGCTTTGAGGCGCTGTCGATTATGTCAAGCCCGATGTAGTCGGCGAGTTCGAAGATTCCCATGGGGAAACCTGCCTTGTACTTGACGGCGGAGTCGATTTGGTCCCGGGTTGCTTCGCCTCGATGCAGGGCCCAGAAGGCCTCGTTGAACACATAGGCCAGCACACTGTTGACGATGAAGCCCCGAACATCCTTCTTCACAAGAACGGGCGTCTTCCCCAGTTTCTTAGCTAGGCTGATCGCTGTCTGCGCGGTTTCATCGCTCGTGCTCGCGCCCTTGACAACCTCCACGAGCGGCATCAGCTGCGGCGGGTTGAAGAAGTGCATCCCAACCACTTTGTCAACGCGTTTCGTTGCCGAGCCGAGGGCTGTTATGCTGAGACTCGACGTGTTCGAGGCGAGTATTGCATGAGGCGGAGCGTACGTGTCTAGTTCAGAGAAGATCTTCTTCTTCAGGGTCAGGTCTTCAGGGGCTGCTTCAATAACGAAATCCACGTTGGACACGGTATCTCTGTAACCGTCAACAAGTCTTATTCTCGAGAGTACGTTCTCCATTTCTTCTCTGCGTATTGTTCGCTTCTCAACGAATTTCTCCAGACTCCATTTTATCCTCTCGTAGCCCTTCTGCATGAATTCGCGGTTCACGTCAGTCATCGAGACGCCTACTCCGGCCATCGCCAAGATCTGCGCGATGCCGTGACCCATGGCTCCGGCCCCTATGACCGCAACGTTGGTTACTTCTCTTCCCGCCAAACTAACACTCATCCTCCATCCAAGCGTCTTGAAGGCTAACTCTCGGCTAGAGTGAATTCGTAGGTAGGGCCATCATCAGATTCCCTTGCCACGAGCTTCACTTTTGCTCCAACTTTGACGTCGTTAAGCTTGGTCCCCGTCAGCCATGCCAGAACCTTTACGCCCTCTTTCATTTTGGCCACAGCCACTGTGTATGTTTCATGATCTGCGAAACTGGCAGGTCGAATCACAACGTGGGTGAAGGTCTCGATCTCTCCTTCGCCTTGGAGTTCGATCCATTCTGGTCCTGAGTGGAGGCATTGCGAGCAATCGGACGTAGGTGGGAACGATATTTTCCCGCATCTGGGGCATCTCGTGGCGCACACCTTTCCCTTCTGGATGCCTGCCCAGAACTCAGTGAGCTTGTCGGTGGGGATATCAAAGACGAATGTAACTGGTCTAGACTTGAGTTTTCGAATCGGAGGACTAAGGGACATTCATTCAGCCTCTGAGTATTGTGACGTAGCAGTAGTGGCCTGTACCGCCGACGTTGTGCGCTAGGGCAATACCGTTCTTTATTGGTGCTTGGCGATTGCCCGCCTGCTTGCGAAGTTGACGTGTCAACTCAACCATCATGGATGTCCCAGTTGCACCGATCGGATGGCCTTTCGACTTGAGGCCTCCATCCACATTGACAGCCATCTTTCCTCCGATCTCGGTTTGCCCGTCTTCGACCATTCGTCCTCCTTCACCGCGTTTGCAGAAACCTAGGTCTTCGTACGCCAGTATCTCCGCTATCGTGAAGCAGTCGTGGACGTTGGCTACATCGAGTTGGTATGGTCCAACCCTTGCTATCTTGAATGCCTGCTCTGCGGCGGTGACCGTGGCGCGCAGTCCCAGGAAATCAGGCCGCTTGCTAACGTTCGCTGTATCCGATGACATTCCAATGGCGTCGATCCAGACCGGGCTGTCTGTTACGGACTTTGCTTTTTTCTCCGAAGCGAGGATCACGGCCGCGGATCCGTCGCTCATGGGACAGCAGTCGTACAACTTCAGGGGCCATGCAACGACGCGCGATGAAAGCACATCTTCAATGGATATGGCGCGTTGTAGGTGTGCGTTGGCATTCATGGAGCCGTACTTGTGATTCTTAACGGCCACTTGTGCCAGCTGCTCTTCAGTTGTCCCATATTTCTTCATGTGCTGAGTTGCGTAGAGAGCATAATATGCGGGAAAGGTCATGCCAAAATTATGAAACTCCCACGTATAGTACCCGGCCCGGCCTATCAGCTCAACAGCTGTTAGCACATCTATCTCAGTCATCTTCTCTATGCCGACGACCATCGCTACTTCGCATAGGCCTGTTGCGATCATGTTGTAGGCGGTTGCAACGGCTGCGCTTCCTGAAGCGCACGCCGCCTCGCACCTCATCAGACCCTTGCCGCTCAAGCCCAAGTATTCTGAAATCACGACAGCCGGTAGAAATTCCTCGTACCATCCACCTGCCGTCCCGACAGTTAGAAAATCAATATCCTTCGGAGTCAGGTTTGCTTCCTCAAGAGCAGGCTTGGCCGCCTCGAAGCCGAGTTCAACTAGGTTCACATCACGTCTGTCGCCGAACTTCGAATGGCCGACGCCAACTATTGCTACGCGCTCCAATTGCTATCCCGCCACTAAGCGATCTGTGCGCTCTGTTCGGCCCTCAGCTCCCTTCTGAGGATCTTCCCAACTTGCGTCTTGGGGAGCCCCTCTCTGAATTCGACAAGGTGGGGAGCCTTGTAGGATGCGATCCTCTGTTTGCAGAACTTTGTGATCTCTTCTGGCGGAATCTTTCCGCTGTGCTCCTGCTTCAGAACGACGTAGGCCTTTACGGCTTCGCCGCTCCTCGGATCGGGTACACCTATCACTGCTGCTTCTCTAATGGCGGGATGCTCGTAGAGTACCTCCTCAACTTCTCTGGGCCACACCTTCAGGCCGGAGACGTTGATCATGTCTTTCTTTCTATCAACGATTCGGAAGTACCCGTCTTGGTCGGTAGTTGCAATGTCACCAGTGTAAAACCAACTTTCTCGGAGCGCCATCTTGTTCTCATCAGGCTTCTTCCAGTAGCCTATCATGACCTGTGGACCACGTATGACAAGTTCTCCAGCCTCACCTGGCACAAGCTCTC
This sequence comes from uncultured Candidatus Bathyarchaeia archaeon, assembly GCA_964649235.1. Taxonomy (GTDB): domain Archaea; phylum Thermoproteota; class Bathyarchaeia; order 40CM-2-53-6; family 40CM-2-53-6; genus FEN-987. Next base: position 14,020 of record CAZYOZ010000035.1, on the reverse strand, counting down.
GGTCTCCCATTTCCAAGTCCATGACCTTGGCCTCAGTGTCCGAAATTGGTATTCCGATGGAGCCGGGGCGGTTCTTCCGCGGGTCGTCGAGTGGGTTCACGTGCGTGACGGGGCTAGTCTCTGTTAGGCCGTAGCCCTCTACAAGCCGGCCGCCGCTGAGTTCCTCGAATCTCCTTTGAACTTCTACAGGGAGCGCGGAAGCCCCGGAGATGCAGGTGCGAACCGAACGCAGGTTGTGCTTCTGAATGTCCGGTCGATCGATCAACGCCACGTACATGGCGGGCACACCGCAGAAAATGGTCGGTTTGTATTTGTCAATGGCCCTGAGGACGCCTCCGATATCTCGCGGATCAGGGATCAGGATCATCGATCCCCTCATGTAGATGGGCGCGTTCATGGCCACTGTCATGCCATAGATGTGAAACAGTGGAAGAGCTGTTAGGTGCACGTCCTCAGCTGGACGAAGCTTCGCCCATTCAGCAATCTGTACGACGTTGACAACTAGGTTGTAGTGCGTTAGCATTGCGCCTTTCGGAGTACCGGTCGTCCCGCCCGTGTACTGCAGCAAGGCAAGGTCTTTCTTTGGTTGAATGTCCGTAGCCCTGGGCTGTCCGCGGGACTGTGCAAGAAGTTTCTTCATGTCTAAGGCGCCGGGACAGGTGTAGGATTTGACGCCCTTCAGAGGTGAAAGCAGTCTCAGTAACGGAGGGAGATAATCGCGAACACTCGTGGTGATGACATTTGAAAGTTTGGTGTCGGCTCTCACCGCCTCCGCGTAGGGATATAGTTTGTCCCAAGCCACCACAACTTGAGCGCCCGAGTCGATTAGGAGGTGGGCAAGCTCTCTCTCTTTGTAGAGTGGGCTGCAAGCCACCACAACACCTCCAGCCCTCAGAGTGCCGTAGTATGCTATCACGAACTGAGGGATGTTTGGTAGATAGATGGCCACGCGGTCACCCTTCTTGATCCCCATACTCTGAAGAGCTTCCGCGAATCTATCGACTAGGCCATCGAGGGCTCCGAAAGTCAGCTTGGTGCCAAAATAGACCAGAGCGGTCTTTTCGGGCGACTCGGTTGCGGACTTATGGAGGACCTCTCCGAGGGAAATCTCAGGGTATTCTAGTGACTGGCGAACGTCCTGAGGCCAGCTACTCAGCCAAGGTTTCTCCATGAGAATCGCACTTGGACTACTCATGTCCTGAGTCAGTATTTTAACGGTCTGACTCTTTAGGGCCGCAGGAGCCCTGCCTGCGTCAAGATTGCGATGAGGGAAAACCCAGAGGCACCGCTGTCCCTAGGAGGGATGTCTATGAAGAAGGAAGATGTTCAGTTTCGATCGGATAGCTTGGTTCTGCGCGGCGAGATCTACCTCCCCGAGCAAACAATCGCTCCAGGAATTCTTGTATGCCACGCGATGCATGCCCAGGGCTTTCGATGGCTTCCACTGTACAGAATGCTTGCAGAAAGGGCAACTGAAAGAGGATTCGCGTGCTTGCTCTTTGATTTCCGTGGCTGCGGCATGAGCGACGGGCAGTTCGATTATGGGTGGAGTGAACAGAGAGATGCGCAAGCAGCGTTTGAATTTCTCTTAAGCCGAGAGCACGTAGATTCGAGAGGAGCATTCGTGATCGGTCGAAGCCTCGGCGGGACCATAGCCCTTCATTCCCTAATCGACGATCCAAGGGCGAAGGGCTTCGCCCTATGGGCAACGCCTCCAGATCATTACCAGAACATCAAGAACTTCGTTGTGAAAAGGCGTGGAGGTCTCGGGTACTTCATGTTCCTACTTCTCTCGTTCATTGATAGATTACACAATGTCACTAGGGGGATGAGGCTTGACGTGTTCGGACTGAGATTGCGCCTTAAGGATTTGCGGGGAAAACTGATGGCTCTCAAGAATTCCCAGCTGCTTTCAGCGAGAGGGCACCCACCGGTTCTGCTGGTCGTAGGAGAGAAAGATGAGTACGTCTCTCTTCAGGAAGCAAGGATCTTTGAAAAATTCATATCAACCGGGAGAGGGCTGATCGTTTTAGCCGAAACCGGACATACATTCAAAGGCGCGGAAGAGAACTTGATTTCCATCACGTTAGATTGGTTTCGAGGACTGACTAAGATCCTATCTACTAGGGGTTCGAATCAGCTCCCTCACACCATGCCATAGAGCCTAGTGGTCCACCGAAAATTTCTTCTCTCAACTCTGACATTTCTTCACGGTCTGGGAATCTCGTGACTTATGGTGGTCCCTCGGTAACTTCCATTCTTAGAGGCAGAGTTCCGACTGGTTATGGTAAGCTGGATGAAGTGCTTCAAGGAGGCTTCCTTGAAGGTTCCGCTATTCTACTGAGTGCCCCTGCCAGTAGTGAAGTTCCGATTCTTGTGAGAAACTTCCTCAAGGCCTCCAATGAGGTAAGCCTCCTAATCTGTCGAAGTCAATCCTCCGCTGAAGCCGTCTCGCAGGCTGACGAAAATATTCTGAAATGTATGATTTGTAGTGAGAAACCAATTCCACGATCCAAGAACATGATTCCGGGGAAGGGTATTGATAACCTGACAGAATTGAACTTCCAGATCGCGGAAACGATAAATTCCGTTCAACCGAAACGCATTGTGCTAGATATCCTTTCAGACATCTTGCTCAGACACAAGGCACTTCAAACGAGAAAATGGCTTAACGAGTTCTTGGAGAAGCTCCGTTCGAAGTCCATTACGAGCTTATCAGTTCTCAACCCCTACATGCATCCACGCGAAGAAGTCCAAGCTGTCGTAGATCTATTCGATGGTAACCTAGAGATAGTCGAGAAGGACGTTGAGGGCCAACTCCAGAAGTTTCTCCGAATCAGATGGATACACGGAGTAGAGGCAGCTGAGAAGGAGTTACCGTTACTTGACTTGACACCTGAGAGGCTTGAACTATCCAAGCAGCCAGCGGTCACCGTTACTTACTTCAGGGAGCCACATTGGCTCACACCACTAGTTGGCAGAACGACAGAACTTTCGAAACTCAAAGCTTCATTCGAAAACGCTCTTGGTAACAGGTCATCCGTGGTAGCACTTCAAGGAGAAGCCGGCGTAGGCAAGACCCGTCTAATGCAGGAACTGGCTGTCTACGCTCAATCAAAGAGCAGCGTAGTCCTAATAGGTAGCGCTTCGGGGGCCGGATTGCCTTATGCTCCTTGGATTGAGGTGGCACGTCAATACATAGGTCAGGCTCCAAGTGAATTGCTTCGTAGGCTTCTTGGGGGGTACGCCTCCGAGTTTGCACGCCTGGTTCCAGATATTGTAGTCAAACTTGGAACTGTTCCACCCTCTAAGCCTCTGGGTGAGCAGCAGGACAAAATTCGCCTCTACGAGGCCGTGACACAATTCTTCATATCAATCTGCAACGAATCTCCCGTGCTTCTGTTGTTTGATGATATGCAGTGGGCCGACCTCCCATCCTTAGAACTCTTGGAGTATTTCGTTAGGAGCACCGGCAGCCTTCGAGTACTGACAGCATGCTCCTATAGGTCGGAAGATGTCCAATCCGACAGCCCGCTGTATCAATCGCTCATGAAATTCAACAGGCAACGTCTGCTTGAAACGATTCAAGTAAAGAACCTGGACAAAGAAGAGACGACGGAACTCATCAAACAAACCTTCGGTGAACAGACCATTTCCTCCGAGTTTGCAGACCTAATACACCACCGGACAGGGGGTAACCCCTTCTTCGTCGAGGAAGTCCTACGTTCACTAGTCGAAGACGGGACGATCTTCAGAACTGAAACTAAATGGGACCGGAAGCCAATTCAAGAAATCATCCTACCCGAGAGCGTCAAGTCGGTACTCAAGTCAAGATTGACGAAGCTCCAACCAGAAACTCTGAATCTTCTCACAATGGCCTCGGTCATAGGCTCCGAATTTGACTTCGGAGTCTTGCATGAGGTATCTCAGCTAGAGGATGAGTCCCTACTTCAGAGGCTTGAAACAGCGTTCTCAGCTGGATTGGTGCAACAAATTCCACGTCAGAAGAACATCTTCAAGTTCACCGACAACCGGATAAGGGAACTACTCCTGAATGACCTCATCCCCATACGAAGAGCCAAGTACCATCTCAAAATCGCTGAGGCTATGGAAAAAGCCTACTCGAGGAACCTAGAAGGCCATGCTGAAGCCATAGCCAACCATTTCTCCGAAGGTGGAGACAGTGAACGAACCATCAAGTACTCAATCATGGCAGGCGAACGAAACAGAGCAATCCACGCCTATCAACAAGCGATAACCGACTATAAGCGTGCTCTGGACCTCATTGAACTTGAGGAAGGCGGAGAAGCAGAGAAGGCGGGCGTTCTCCAGAAGCTTGCAGGCTGCTACAATCTTGCTGGTCAGGCACAAGATAGCGTTCGCCACTATGAGCAGGCGCTCAGTCTCTATGAGAAGCTTCGTGACTTCAAGGCATGCGCCAGAATATCCGTGGACCTGACTTGGGCGCTCTTCAGGGCTAGTCCGTCTGGCGCATTTCAAGGTGGGATTGCAGTGCTGAGACAGGCGCTCAAGTACGTCGAGGCCGGCGCTCTGAGTTACGAGGCCGCTGAAATCTACTCGACTCTTTCCCAATGGCTTGTCTCGTTAAATGAGTATGATGAAGCCAACACCTGGGCTGACAGGGCTCTTGAGGCCGGAGAGAAAAGCGGTAACTTTGCTGCGGTCGTGATAACGCTCATGACGAAAGCTGCTTTTCTATCGGATTCAGGTCGAATCGATGAGTCCCTGCAGCTCTACGAGAAGGCTCTTGGCATCGCGTTAGAACATAACCTCCAATTTTGGGCGGCAGAAGTTCTACTCAACCTAAGCGTGTCCACATACTCGAGAGACTTCGCAAAGGGGCGAGAGTTTGCCCTTCAAATGCTCGAAGTGGCCAGGCGTGAGTACCTTGTTCCACTTGAAGGCGGCTCTTATGCTTGGTTGTCGTGGCTAGATTGGTTAAAGGGAGATTGGGTACTTGCCCTTGAGGAAGTCAATAGGGCCCTCGAAATGGCGGAACGACTCGGCTTCGCGGGTGACGCCATTCTGCTAGCTGAAGTTTTGAGAGGACTTATGCAACTAAGCATGGGAGACTTGAACCAAGCGGAAAAGTACCTTGAAGATTCCAACGCCAAGCAGAACCCACTGACCCAGCACATTGTCAATCTCAATCTGGCCTTGGGCAAGCTAAGATCGGAGCAGGGAAAAGAGGATGAGGCGGAAGCGTGCTTCGAAACCTGTGTGAATGCCTTCAGAAAATGGGAATTCAGCCCTTGGCCGCCGCAACAGATCGAGACGTTACTTTGCCTAGTCCCAATCTACGCCAAGCAAGGCAGACCGGATGAGGCTCGCAAGATGTGTGACTGGGCTAAGCGACTTGCCGAGACACTGAAGAGTGATGCAGGTTTAGCGATAGCTTTGCAAGCTGAAGCAAGCCTTCTGCGTGCCGTGGGCGACATGAAGGGAGCCGAGGAGGCTTACTTGAATTCTTTAGAGCTATGGACGAAAGCCGGTTGGCCCTACTATCATGCCAAAGCTCTGGCAGCCTACTCTGAAGCCATTACCCAAACAAACCCAGCTGAGTCAAAGAAGCGCTTGGAGCAAGCCGCTGAAATCTTCAGAAAACTAGGCGCAAAACGCGACCTGGAAAAGGCTGAAGCCAAACTCTCATCTGCCACCTAACAAAGCAATCCTAGTAGTTTGCCGAATCAATCTCTGCTTGCCGAAACATGGTTTCCGAGGCCGTCCATAGCAGACTGTCAGATTGCAAAACTGCGTGTGACCAGTTTGGAGTGATGGCAACGAAGCTAAGCCCGTATCCTTTGGCACCGAACCCGTTCACGAGATCTTGAGGGCAACCAAATCTGGCGCACCAAGGTACCCACACAGGTTGTTGGTCTCAAATTCTGGGAACTCCTTGCATCAGATTCGCGTTTTGAAATCCATATGTCATGAAAAACTAAACTGGATGTGGGTTGCATATTCAACTGCTATCCAGCTGACTTCTGAACTGGCGTGGAACCTCGCGACTGTTCATTGTTATGCGAGCGCCGAGGAGGGGCGCGGTGACAACAAATACCCAACAAAGGGAGGTGCGGGAGACGAAAGTGAAAACTACGTTGTTGGCAACGACGATCATGCTTGCCCTCATATCTGCCATGCCGACAGGTCTAGCTGCAACTAGAACGCCCTTCAGCGGCCAGCTCACCTTCAACTACGGCGTCTGTGCGGACGAGATCACGGGTCTACCTCTAAATCCATGTGAGTGGTGGAGGTACGCTTGGGTCGGACAAATAGCAAACGGCAGAATCGTACACCTTCGAGGGATCGCTGGAACATGGACTCTGGATGGGACAATCAGTGGTAAAGGAGACATTACGCGGAAGGACGCGGACATAAGTTGGGGCACTTGGTCCACGTTCCCAGTACCAGAGCCATTCCAAGATTATTCATTCCAAGCCTGGGGAACAATCGATGGGTATACCATGTTCATTTGGGCGACTGTCCACCACGGCCAAATCTACTACAGTACGTTTGAGATGAGAGGACATGGAACACTCATACAGGGCAAAGCCACGGCGTTGGATTATAACACTGGCGTTGCCACACTGGAAGGCTGGATAATCCAAGCTTCCTAGGCTCGGTGACTACCGTTCAACTCACGGAAATCTTCTTTTTCTTGTTTCCAGTTTTTTGAGACCAATGCGTGAAGAATGTGTGTGTTCTCAACGATGCGCGAACTCCTCCTAACCCGAGATGATGTTCGGATTTCCTCCCGCGCAGGTATCGTCTTTTTGAAATCCTATCGGCGTCCTACGATCATCTGAAGGATTGCGATCACGACAAAAGCTACGCCCGCATACAGCAGACTGTGCGTCAGTAAATATATCACGACGGCCCCGACAATGGGTAGAATGAAGTGAATCAAGGCTTTCAATAGCAGAATTATGATGATGCCGACAATTAACAGAATCAGGAATATCACTAGTTCTCCGAAGCTGATGGGAAGCAAGAAGCTGGTTAACATCTTAAGGGCCGCTCCGGTTTGGAGAGCAACTAGACTCCCTGATAATTTGGAATACTTTGCGCGTGAACTTCGAGGTAATGCAGCTTCAGCTGACGCTTGATGCTAAAGTAGCGCCCGCAATAGAGGCAACAGTAGACCCGAATTAGTGGCAGTTGATCATCGGAAGCTCCGCCGCGGAAATCCCTAAGATCGATATCGAAGCGCATTTCCATCTTATCCCAGGAGGATGAAATTTACCGAGATCTTAGTATTCGCTATCCCTAGAAGCGTAAAGTTTGCTCTACTTCTTCTACCAGGTGTAGATGCGTCTATCTGGTATCAAGTGGCAGGGACCAGGCAGAGGTGAGCGACTAACATGAAAACAATGAAAATCAAAGTCCCAGTGTTAGAATATCCAGTCGTTCCCGTCTATCCGTACTACCCATGGTATGGATACTACGCTTGGCCATGGTACGGATACTACGCCTACCCGTGGTAGGCGCATCCTAGCTTGATCGTTGCGGTCGACGCCTCATCCATATTTTTCTTCTCTCACACAGCGCAGAAGGATTTCGTTCATCGACTTAAACAGGCTGAGAAGCTGGAATCAAGAAATACACAAACAAGCCGGGTCGAGTCAAAGAAGCGCTTAGAGTATGCAACTGTGTTTCTAGTCTGCCAGTATGACTTCACCATTTTCCAGCAGACTGATCCGTCGCCATCTTGAGTCATAAGTTCTGCCGCGCATCGCAGCAACTCTAATGTGCTGCGCAATCTGTCCTGCGCTTTCTTCGCTCTTGAATTCGATTATTCCATCACATAGTGATTCGAACTGCCTGTAGAAGGCATCTGATGCCACTCCAGTTAGGAGGGAATGCAGAAGAATATTTTCGTGAGCACGGCTTAAGGGAATCATTCGCGTTCGCCAGAAATCGATCATCTCTTTCTCCGAGTTGTATTGAAGTAGAACAGTAAGGTTATCATCTACGTGTAATCCCCCTTTTGCAGATTCGGGAACAGTCTCCTTTAGACTCTGTCCGACGCCGATGCTCCAATCGGAAATCTTGAGAGATTCGGTGACGGCTCGGCCGAGCCGTCCTTCTCTTTTTTCGGGGACGCCAATCCCAGTTTGAGCAGTGTAGCTGTCGATAATTGCCAAAATCGTCTCCTCTTCCAGCCTCTTGACGTTCAAGCCGAGTCTAGTGAGAGCATCCCTAACGTCGCGTGGCATATGTTGGAAAGTATGGTACTCGGTCTTTACACCGCTTCTCAATGCATGAGCTGCAATCGTCAACGACGTTTCATACCAGATGGAATGCGGGTCAAATTTCGCAAGCAGATTACATCCATACCGAAAGCCACCCTGAACGAGTTCGCTAAGAATTGGGAGAGTCAAGCTGATGGACAAGCAAAAACGCTCCTCAGAGCCACCAGATATCGTCAAAACTGCCCTTATCAATACCTAGGTATCATTAACTGAATGCTCGGTTTCTGCCTTTCGACAGCCTTTTTGTGTGCGCATAATTAGCCACAGACACAGTCCAACAAAAATGCTGACGCGTCTTCAATTTTCTCGATTGAGAAGTATTTTAGTGGCAGTCTCGGCATAAGAAGTTGGTTGAGGATAGGATATGCCGCTGTCCTATGTTCTGATCAATGTGGAATTGGGTTCAGAAGATGAGATACTCAAAGAGGTTCGCAAGATTCCCAATGTGAAGGAATGTCACCGCCTCTATGGTATCTACGACATGATTGCAAAAGTTGAAGCTGATTCGATGGACACGCTCAAACAGGTTGTCACATGGAAGATAAGACGACTTACAGGGGTACGTTCCACAGTTACGACGGTCGTCATAGAATAGCTCCCTGCCTGCCTGCCTGCATGCCTGCCTGCAGGCCTCCTGCATTCACAGTACTGCCGCGCAGGGCGTTCATTTAGGCCTGAGAGCCCTGCACTTCCAGTCCTTCGGTGAAACTGCATTCCTTACTCTTTCCAAGAGCGCTTTGGCAGATTCATGCTCGATCATGCTATCTGCAGCGGGATACAGTACCCCTTCTTCCTTCAGGTCGTGCGCGGCCAGAATGTCTTTCAGCCCGTCAATGAATGTTTTGATGGTCATGTTTCCTTCTCTCAGGCTTTTCTGGATGGCCGCAAGAAGACCACTTATCTGCCCGTGCTCAGAGCGCATTACATCAGTGGGGCCTGAGAGCCCACGCGCCTCTACTTCGGGGAAGAGCAACTCCTCTTCGCAGTAGATGTGTTTGTGGAGTAGTCGCTCCAACTCTTCGAAGGCGCGCTGAGCTTTAGGCTGATCCTGTAAACTCTTCAGTAAACTTTCGAGGAGCATCTCGACTTTCCTGTGGTCTTCAGAGAAGTACTCAGCAATTGGCACCTGATCCTTAGGCCTCCCATGTCTTCAGTCCGCTAGCGTGACTTCGCCAGTCGGTAGCAGGCGTAGTCGTCGCCATCGGGAATCGTAGGGCCGACCTCGCATCGCTCTCACTCTAAGAACGTGCTCGATCTGTCCTTCCCGTTCCCCACTCTTGATGTCTATTATCGCGTCGCTTAGCGATTCGAACTGTTTCGTGAATCCGTCGGAGGCTGCCCCTTTCATGAGGGAGTTGAACGAGACAATCTCCTGGACTTTTGTGTGAGGTCGGCTTCTGGTTCGCCAATTATCGATAAACGCCTTCTCATCGTTGTATTGGAGCAAGACTCCGGTATTGTCGTCGATGTGTAGTCGCCTCTTGTCTTCTTCTGGAACTCCGGATTTGATTCGTTGGACATTTGCGATGCTCCAGTCGGAGAGCTTGAGGGATTGAGAGTAATGGCGGGGAACACGGCTCTTCTCTTGTATTTCCACGTTGAGTCCGGTTTGGACAGTATAGCTGTCGAGGATTCTGAGGGTGTCTTTGTCCTCTAGCTGTTCAACGTCTAATCCGAATCTTTCGAGGGCTTCTCTAAGCTCGCTTGGCATGTGTTGAAAAAGATGATAATCGGTTTTTATGCCATCCCTCAAGGCATGGGCAGCTATGGTAAAAGATGTTTCATACCAGATTGAATCTGGTTCAAATTCAACCAGTAAATTCGTCCCGTAATCAACGGGATTTTCAATCAGCTCCTTCAGGAACGGCAGGGTGAGCCCACTCGGCAAAAGGCAAGCCTCCTCTAGGCCCGGTCACGTATCATCAATGACCTTGTCAATTTCAGCATTCCGATGTGTGGGTCTGATGGTGCGCACACAGAAGTACCTCTCTGCTGTTGGAGGAGGCGTCACGTAACAACCCACCGCGCATTTGACCCAAGTCGGAATTCTACCGATGCCTCGGCAAGCTCCACCTTCGGAACTTGCGCCGGCTTAATAGCTCCCAAGCACCGAGATGAGATGTGTGGGGGCCTGGCCGAAGAGGTCGCAAGGGTTCTAAGCTCTTGTAGCCGGGTTCAACTCCCGGGGCCCCCGCAACAGTTCTGTAGGCATACTGACCTCATCGTATATCGTTCTGAGGACTAGGTTTCAAGCCAGCAGCGAAGCTAAGTCTATATGGGTTGGCATTGAACCCGTCAGCGTTAGGGTACTCACTTGGCTGTATTCAAGCGTCCGTTCCTTTTTGATCAGGTCAACAAGATCAAGCTCTGGCCTTCCAAGAAGGGTGTCCTTCATGGAGTGAGAGAAGCAGAGGATCTGGGATCCTTAATCAGGATAAGTACGCATTGCGGGCTGACAATTCTTGTCAAGTCGTCTAGAAGAGGCCGGGGGGCTCGATGGTTGAGGAACCGGTGGATGAAGACGGCCTGTGATCACTGCGGGGTTCCCGCCTGGAAGGTCGAAAGGTTCACGAAAAGCGCATCGTAAATGTGCTGATGTCATGGATACTCTCGAATTAACGGCCACTCAGAAGCAGCGGCTAAGAGAGCTCGGTGGCGAGGAATTTGTTCACCTAACATTCCTAGGGGTGAACGAGCGCGAGAAGAAGTTCGGCGACATTCAACTTGCCTTGGAGAGAAAAAACAAGGAGGAGCTGCTGAGGCTCCTAAGGTCAACTAGAAAGCCCGCAATCAGACAGATCGAACGAGAAATGGCAGAAGCCCTGGCTGGGGCGGGTTTCACTGAGGTTGTAACGCCGTCCATTATTTCCAGAGATTTCATCAAACGCATGGACATAACCGAGGCCCAAAATCTCTGGAGACAGATTTTCTGGCTTGACGAGAAGAGATGCCTTAGGCCAATGCTCGCCCCGAACCTCTACCATGTTATGAGGGAGCTGCGCAGGGTTACGAAGCCCGTGAGCATCTTCGAGGTGGGTTCCTGCTTCAGGAAAGAAAGCAAGGGGCGGGAGCACGCGGAGGAATTCACCATGCTGAATGCTGTGGAGCTTGCCCCCAAGATGGACGCTAACGAACGGCTGAAGGAAATGATCGATGTCAGTCTACAGGCAATTGGAATGGCCGAGTATCACTTAGAAGAAGTCAAGTCCGAGGTTTACGGAGAAACAATTGACGTGCTCGTCGACGGCGTCGAGGTTGCTTCCGCAGCCACAGGTCCTCACAGGTTGGACAGAAACTGGCAGGTGGTCGAACCTTGGGCGGGAGTCGGATTTGGGCTGGAACGCCTGGCCATGGTAAGAAAGGGATGCAAAATTCTTGGGCATGTGAGCAGGTCCCTCAGCCACTTGGATGGCTCCAGCTTAAGCGTAATGTGAGACAGGAAGCCGGAAGAACCAAGGCCTAGGCCTGTTCCGCGACCTTTTTTCCTCCGAAGCATTCTGGGGTTTCTATTCAGTCGAGCCATCCTTCAAACCGAGCTTGGTGATGCGAAACGACGTTTAATATTCCCATGACCTTCCTCTAACGATGCTGTCATAACTGATCGAGGAAGATTCTCGTGAGTGCGCCTACGGATATTCTCCAGAAATTGTCGGATTCCGTGATCGAGGGCAATTCGCAGGAGGCTAAGAAATGGGCAATCGAAGTACTGAATTCAGGGCTGGATCCGCTTGAGGCAATCGAGAAAGGCCTAGCCAAAGGCCTCAGGGAAGTTGGCCGAAGGTTCGAGTGCGGTGAGATGTTTCTGATGCATCTGATTCTGAGTGCTGAGGCAATGAAGGCAGGCGTCGAGATAATGAAACCGGAAATGCTCAAACAGAATAAGGAATTGAAAAGCCTAGGCACTTTTCTAATCGGAACCGTCGAAGGAGACCTTCACGATATTGGGAAATCAATCGTGTCCGCGATGCTCACGGCTGAGGGTTTCGATGTAGTCGACTTAGGCGTGGACATCCCCGACCGAATCTTTGCTGAGAAGACGAAGGAGATCAAGCCTCAGATCTTAGGCTTGAGCGCCCTCATGACTACTACGCGGACAAAACAGAGGGATGTGATAGACGCTCTGAATCGGGCGGGCGTGAGGAACATGGTGACTGTGATGGTCGGCGGCGCTACCGTGACTCCTGAATGGGCCCAACAGATAGGAGCTGATGCCTACGGGGAGGATGCGGTTGATGCTACCAAGAAAGCCAGACAGCTGCTCAAAGGCTAGACGATAGGCTCTCACGATCTGTCACGAACCAGACTGTGAATCCGTCTCCACAACCCGAATGCTTTGACTTCGCTTGTGGGCCGCCGTAGTGTATACGATTCTGCGGAGATAAGAGCAATCTATATTTCAACCAGTCCCGTGCTGATAGCTCCATCTCATGCTGCGGTTCGAAGATCGTTGAGGAGAGTCCTTGAAGAAGCGCTCCCGAATAGACATCTACGCTGACATCATAGAATACCTAAAACGTCAGCCCGAAGGAGTCCAAGTCACCAGATTGTCTTACGGGGCAGGCTTGCCGATCGACAGGATCAAACCGATGCTGGATATCCTTGCTCGCTGTGAGCTAATCAAGATTCATGTCGTAGGCCCACCGTTGCAGGCGAGTCTAACGGAGCGGCGTTACTTCTCCATCACGAGGAAAGGTTTGGAGTTTCTCGACGCCTACAAGAAGATTCAGGCATTGATCACCTACCTGGAGACAGAGCGGCGTCGGGGACCCAGCGGCGTGCCGATGGACCTAGTTGGCTGAAAGCAGCCGCATATAGTAATCACATGTTGTTAGAAGGACTTGGGTAAGAATCAGACAACTGCACTAGTCCGGCAGAAGAACGACCTTGCTAACAAGCTACCGACGGCTTGTGGGAAAACCGCCGAGGCCGCGTTGACTGCCCTAGGTCAAAGTTTTACGAAGTTACCGGCGTTAATCGTTCCCGATCCAAGCTGAAACCTTTCGAAGTTCGCTCCTCGAGTGCGCGCTCCCAGAAAACGTTTGGGGCATAATCTGTCAATTCTAGTATTCATTCATGTTCCTTTTCGGACGAAATTGAACGGTACGACAAAACCTGACTCTGTCTCATTGCAGACAGTGATTAAGTGTGCCTTCTTGATTTTTATACGCCCGCGAAGCCTTCGACGATAGATTGAATTGGCGAGGCCTCGGGATCTAGTCAAAGAACGCATTCGAATCAGGCAATGGTACTACGCAAATCTCGAACGGAACCGTAAGCGCCACCGTGAAAAGATGCGAATATACCGCCGCATATTTCCATCACGATACAATGAAGGATTAAGATTGACGCAGTTTCGTCGGTTGCTCGTTTTGGCGTTAGGCTCTCGATGTGTCAAATGTGGCACGATCCGAGACCCATCAGACTTGGCAATTCATCACATTAATAGATTGGAGAACTTGACGCGAGAGATTTCGCTGAACGAGATTTCAGTACTTTGTAATCAATGTCATTCCGAATCCTATGTCGGTCGGCGCAATGAACGCATCAGCAATCAAGGAACATGCGGCGGCGATGATCTATGACCGCCCCGCTTACCTAGAAGCGGACCAACTTAACACACATTTTGTGAGTACGTGATGCAACCGATTGATGTGCCCTGCCCTTTAATTGGGCGACAGTTAACGTCTGGTTCGGTGATGGATGAAATGTTCCGAAAAAGAATGGTCGAACCGGCGAGGATCATCAAC
>CAZYOZ010000034.1:18498-21136 GCA_964649235.1 uncultured Candidatus Bathyarchaeia archaeon | reverse complement strand
CCTTGGAAAAGCTGCTTATTCCGCTCCACAAGAGTTCGAACTTCTTCAAGAATCTTGAATGTGCCAATATCATAATGCCTCTGCGGGGTCAGATAGCCAAAGACTGGTCTCTTGTCGCGTATGAGCATCGGTATTACATCTTGGGCGATATCCATGTTGACTTTGCAGTAGGACAATGCTTCCTTCTCGAGAACGTAGATTCCCATGCTTACAGGATACTCATTCAAAATGGGCTTTTCCTCGAAGTATACGACGTGTCCATCAGGGGCCACTTTCCCAATTCCATACTCCATCGGAACAGAAGTGCTCATGGCCAGCGTGCAGATGGAACCGTGTCCCTCATGAAAGTCGATCATGGCTTTCAAATCCATGTGAGTAAGAACATCTCCATAATACACGACAAACCGCTGGCCGAGTAGTCGTTCCGCTGCTTTCAGAGCACCAGCTGTACCAATCCTTTTCTCTACGGAGTACTCGACGCTCGTCCCAAAACGACTGCCTTCCCCAAGATGGTTTCTGAAGAGTTCGTATTCACTATCCGAAACTAGCATCACGATATCACGAATTCCATGGGTCTTCAGGTAATCCAGCTGGTACTCTATCACGTATCGGTTACCGATGGGAATCAAGGCCTTGGGGACATAAGCCGTAATTGGGTAAAGACGTGTACCTGCACCTCCAGCCAATATAGCGGCCTTCATTTGAACCACGAATGCTACGTAGTGCGACAGGCGTTTTAAGCCTGAGGAATGAAAATCAAGTACTTGTCTAAACACTCCATGTAGATTGGTACGCGTTAAGTGCTTGGGATCTAGTTCGTGAGTAGGCTTGGCGTACCGGCAACCCGTGTTTTGCGGAGCTTTTTAGTATCGATCAAAGCTGAGATGTTTCAGAGTCTAGTTGGCGTGGCGAAGAGTTTCACGCAGATTTGGCCGGTGCACAATTGGAAACGCAATCCTCTGTCGCTCGAGGAGCGACATCACTCTACGTCGCAAATGTAGCCGTCCTTTTGGCAAATACCGCATACTTTCTGGTTTTGACGAACATTCTCCACTCCACAATTGATGTTGGCGTTGTCACCGCGCTCAACATCATGATATGGCTGTTAGTGACCATCTGCATCTTTGCTCAACCAGTGACTCTCCAATCTCCCATTCCCGCACCACTAGCGGTCCTCAAGTTCGTTCCTGAGATTTTCTTCAGGGGAGCGGCTGGCGGAGTTGGTAGACTCTTCAGACATTCTCTGATAATGACAGGAGGAATGGCTCTGGCTGTGGCCTTGATTCTGAACGCGGCTCCTCAGCTCGTTGTCCCGCTGGTGGGGGGCGAGGTGGTTCTTCCTGTGTTCATCCGCCTGTCCGCGGCAGACGTATTTGCATTGTCGCTAGGGCAGATCTGTCTTGGCATGATGATTGCGGGCGGCGATCTCAAAAGGGCCAGCGGCTACATTGTTGCCTGGAGCGTGGCTAGATATTCCATCGCCTCGATCCTCCTCTTCCAGTACACAATCACGGGAGTCCTGGTCGGTTTCATAATAGGGGACATTTTCCTCCTGATCGTCACGTTTCTGAGGTCAAGACACGATCTCCGCACTGCGTCTAGCACCGGCTTCTCTTCCGTTGAGCTGTTCCGCTATTCTCTGTACACCCTTCTCAGCGCGCTTATGGGATTCGCGATTAACCAAGCAGACAAGCTGTTCACTCTAGCGAGGCAAGGTCTTCGCGAGCTGGCGATCTACAACGTGGCGATAGTTGCGTCTACTCTTGCGGGATTCGCGCCCTACGCACTCTTAACAGTTCTCCTCCCCGCTCTCTCAGCACTTCGTGCAACAAATAGGATCAAGGAATCGCGCCAGATGATACGTGCTTACACGCGCTACGTGTCGATCATCGTGATTCCCGTCGCGGTGGGCTTGGCGTCTTTAATGGAACTGGCTCTACGTATCTTTGGGCAAGACTACGTGGTCGGTCTTGGCCCAGCCGTTGTAGTTTCAGTGGCGACAGGGCTGACTGCTGTAGGATCCGTATACGCTGCAGCTCTACTGGCTTCGGGAGAGATGAAGTGGTACACTGCGGCAAACGCATGCGGACTGCTGGGGCTCTTAGGCGTTTCTGCAATGATGACGCCTGTAATCGGCCTGAACGGGCCGGCCTTGGGGAGAGCAGCCCTTATGGCAATCACATTAGCCCTATACGGATTCGCAACGAGAAGAATTGGCTTCTTAGAGTTCGACGCGAAAGCTTTTGGAGGCGCTGCCTTTTCGGCGATAGTCATGGGGATAGTTGTCTTCGCTGTTGAATCTGCGCTCACCTCATTCTTGGTTAAGCTTGCCTTGGTACCAGTGCTCATAGCAGGCGGTGGGCTCATTTATCTCGGTCTCCTGCGAACGCTCCGTCTTCTAACGCCTGATGATGTTGAGTTTGTGGCGCAAATAGTGCCATCGCGCCTACAGCCTTTGATCCCGAAATTGGCGAAACTCGTCAGGGCCCAGAAATAGCCTCGCCCTTTTTCACATCGAACAAAGTGGAAAGGCGATTCCACTAGAGAACGGAATGTGAGCTTTCTACTGGATGGCTGGTAGGGGCAAACCTCTACAGCCTACCTTGCCACGAACTCTTCGGTTGAAGTTTGGGCAGGT
>CAZYOZ010000034.1:0-18398 GCA_964649235.1 uncultured Candidatus Bathyarchaeia archaeon | reverse complement strand
CAATGACATTGTCATTCGAAAGCGTTGCCTTATGGGGAATTCTGGGAATCGCCGCCGGCGCCCTTGTTTACGCTATACTGTTAGCCCGTCAAACACTTAGAGAGGACAAAGGCTCAGGTCGCATGCTTGTTGTCTGGAAGGGGATATCAGAGGGCGCGAATGCCTACCTGAGAAGACAGTTCAAGTCCATACTCTTGGTCATCGCCGCTCTAGCAGTCGCGCTCTATTTTTCATCCGCGCTAGTAGGCGGTCCTCCCGCAATATCCTTTGGAAGAGCTGGAGCGTTTCTCCTCGGCGTCACATTCTCCGGTCTCGTCGGATATCTTGGGATGAATATGGCGGTGAACGGGAATGTCAGAGTGGCAGAAGCCTCGCGGCGCAGTTTCCGAGACGCGTTGAGGATTGCGTATCGTTCTGGGACCATAACTGGAATGTTGACCGACGGCCTGGGCCTTTTGGGTGGGACTGTGATATTCATGATTTACTTCAAGGATGCCCCGGAAGTACTCTTGGGCTTTGGCCTTGGGGGTACTCTCATCGCGCTGTTCATGCGTGTTGGCGGAGGGATTTACACAAAAGCTGCTGACGTTGGGGCCGACTTGGTTGGGAAGGTTGAGAAGGGGATTCCGGAAGATGACCCGAGGAATGCCGCAGTCGTTGCCGATCTAGTCGGCGATAATGTCGGCGACTGCGCTGGCATGGCCGCGGACATTTTTGAATCCTATGAGGTTACGATGGTCTCTGCGATGATTCTTGGGCTCGCGTTGACTCCCTTTGATGTAAAATGGATCGTGTTTCCGCTTCTGGTCAGAGCAATCGGAGTCATTAGCACGGTGATCGGGACCTACTCCGTTTCCTTGTGGCCGCAGAGATTGGTCAAGGGGGACGCTTTCAGAGCGATGGACCTATCATACGACTTTTCTTCAGGGATTTCGATCGCAAGTTTCCTTGTGCTCGCTCAACTCTACGTGCACGATCTACGGGTTTTCGCTGCTACTGCGACCGGGATTCTTCTGGCAATTGGCTTCAACAAGATAACCGACCACTTCACCAACCCCTCCAAGAAGCCCATCGAGGAATTAGCTCGCTCATCTCGAACAGGAGCAGCAACCGAGATTCTCGGCGGGTTGGCGTTGGGCTTCGAAACGACTGTCTTGAATCTACTCATAATCGCCATAACGATACTTGCCTCGGTGCTCTACTTTTCAGGCTCATCACCTGTCTTCGTGATCTACGGCGTTGCTCTGGCAGGAATTGGAATGTTAACTCTGACCGGCAACAACGTTTCCATGGACACTTTCGGCCCAATTGTTGACAACGCGAACGGAATTGGGGAGATGGGCGGCGCTGAACCGAAGGCCAGACAGGTGCTGGCTGACCTTGATGCTTCAGGCAACACCACTAAGGCTGTAACTAAGGCAATAGCCATCGCTTCAGCCGTGATCGCAGCAGTTTCCTTGTTTGGAGCCTACGCTCAAACCACCGGGCTCGAGTCAATTGGACTAAACATCACTGACCCCATTGTATTTTCTGGTCTGTTGATCGGTGGTGCCTTGCCGTTTCTTTTTAGTTCAATATCCATTCGAGCGGTCAGTCGGGCTGCCGGCTACATCATCGAGGAAGTGAGAAATCAGTTCAAGACACCCGGCGTTTTCGAGGGAACGGTTCCCCCCGACTACGCCAGAGTCGTAACGATTTGCACATCAGCTGCGCAACGTGAGCTCGTAGGATTGGCAATCTTGGCTATGCTGACTCCCTTGGCTGTGGGTTTCATACTGAAACAGGCTGCCCTTGGCGCATTCCTGGCAGGTATTATTGTCACAGGGCAGTTGCTTGCAGTTTTCATGGCATCATCAGGCGCCGCATGGGACAACGCCAAGAAGAAAATCGAAGATGGATACTATGGAGGAAAAGGGTCGGAGGAACACAAGGCCTCGGTTGTCTGTGACACTGTAGGGGACCCGCTTAAAGACACGTCAGGGCCAGCCTTGAACCCGATGATCAAAGTCATCAATCTCGTGTCGCTAATATTCGCTCCCGTAATACTCGCATTCGCTCAACAGCCGATAATTGCGGCCGCGGTCGGAACTACACTCTCATTGATTGTCGTAGTGGTAATCTGGAAAGCTACGGTCGTGAAGACCTACATTTAAGTGGCCTATGAGATTCGGCTAAACAAGTCGATGTGTTTCCTCAGGAGGAGCTTCTTCGACAAGCTTGATTCACTACTGCGCCTTACTCGAGTAAGCCCTCGCACGACCGCAACTGGCGTTCGTTCGGTGCCCTGTCCCATCACAAGCTCTGCTGCGGCGGCTACCTCATCAGCGAACCCGACGTACTTGTACCTTAACGCGTATCCGAAAAGATCCTCCTGACCTCGATAGTCGACGATTGGTTCGATTCCGGAAATTCCGATGGCAAATTCGACCTGGCCCACCCTTTGGGGGCGACTGTAGGTGTCGCCGACTATAACAGCAAGCTTCTTCCGAGACAGTGCTTCCAGTTTCACTCTGAGCTGACTCGCCGAGAAATCTGCATTCACGGGCAATCGTGTGTAGGTGAGCCGGCCTCCCACATTTGATTTGTCCACACCAGCATTCATGCAAATGAAACCATCTCTTCGCCTGACCACCAGCACTTTTCGGTCCGCTTTGAGCACCTCCATTGAATCGCGCAGTATCAACTCAATCAGTCTCGGGTCTTTGCCAGCGCGCCTAGAAAGCGACCGGGCTTTGGGGCCAGCCCTAATCTTCGAAATATCGTATAGTAGCCCCTCAGACTTCGAAACGACCTTCTGCGAGACTACAATCACGTCGCCATCAAGCAATTCCAAGTTCTCTTTGAGACAGGCGTCGAAAATCAGGTGACCAAGATCATCGCCAGGTTCCACGAGCGGAATTCTTTCGATGCCAAAGACGGTGACAGTTTTCACCAAGCAACTCACAGGGCTTGAGAGGGCTGTCTCGAACGCTTAAATAATGATGCCTAGCCCTTTGCGGACGCCACCTATACGAAAGATGAGCTACGATGGTTCTGGAGTACGTTTTTGCAGTAAGCCTGTTTTCGCTTGCCGTCGCAGCTTACATCGTCATGTGGATTTTGAAACAGGATACTGGAACAGAGCGAATGCAAGAGATCTCCAGTGCAATAAAATCTGGCGCCGAAGCCTACCTGAGGCGCCAGTACAAAACGATCAGCGTGATTGCCATAGCCTTTACGGTCTTGTTGGCCGTAGCGATACGAGACCCGCAGAACCAGTGGCTTGGTCTCTACACTGCAGGGGGCTTCTTGCTCGGGGCCTTGTGTTCAAATCTCGCTGGCTATATTGCCATGTTCATCTCCGTAAGGTCAAACATCAGGACTGCCAGAGGCGCCACTAGTCGCCTCGACCGTGCGCTCAAGGTGGCCTTTCGCGGAGGAATAGTCTTTGGCCTTGCTGTTGTGTCCCTAAGCCTCCTCGGAATCTCCGTGTTGTTCTTGCTCTTCGGAGGAGACCCACGCCTGATTGTGGGTTTCGCATTCGGAGCCAGCTTCGCGGCGCTGTTTGCGCAGCTTGGAGGAGGGATATACACGAAGGCAGCAGACATGAGCGCCGATTTAGTTGGCAAGGTTGAAGCCGGCATTCCCGAGGATGACCCTCGGAACCCAGCCGTAATAGCCGACCTAGTGGGCGACAACGTTGGCGACATCGCCGGGCGCGGCGCGGACCTGTTTGAATCCATCACGGGAGAAAACATTGGCGCAATGATCCTCGGCCTCGCGCCAGCGGTTTACGCGGTATTCGGAATCAACGGCCTCATCTTCCCACTGCTGGCTCGTGGATTCGGCTTAATTGGTACTCTGGTAGGTACCGTGTTTGTCTACTCACGAAAAGATGAAGACCCATTCAGGTCTCTCACGCGAGGTCTTGTCGTGACAGGGGTGATCTGCGCGCTGGGATTCTACTTGCTCACCGAAATCCTCCTGAACGGAGAGTTGAACTACTTCTATGCTGCGCTCGTCGGTATCGTCGGAGCGATTGTAGTCGCGTGGATCACTGATTATTACACATCATACCGGAGGAGGCCTACGCTAGATATTGCCAAGGCCTCGGAAAGCGGACCGGCCCCAGGGATTGCCACGGGTCTGGCTGTTGGCATGGAATCAACAGGTGTTTTCATACTCGTGATAGGGGCCGCGATACTGCTGGCATTCGGTCTGGGCAGCGGCTTCCAAGCCTTCGCAGGTCATCTTAGTGTTACAGACCCCTTGTTCCAGAGAGGGGTCTATGGAACTGCGATTGCTACAATGGGCATGCTCTCGGTCACACCCATGGTTCTTGCCATGGATGGGTTCGGACCAATAGTCGACAACGCGGGGGGCATCCTCGAAATGTCAGGAATGTCAGAGGAAGCTAGAGCTACTTCAGACCGACTGGACTCGGTGGGAAACACAACGAAGGCCTTGACGAAGGGCTACGGAGTTGCCTCCGCTGCGCTTTCCGCGTTCCTGCTCTTCAGTGCTTTTCTCGAAGTGGCTGGCCTAAGCGGCGTGGATCTTGAGAAACCGGGAGTCTTCACTGGAGCACTCATCGGGGCCATGCTGATTTTCATGTTCAGCTCGCTCGCAATCAGAGCTGTTGGCAAAACATCAGCGGTTATGATCCTTGAAATTCGGAGACAGTTCAAGGAAATTCCGGGAATCATGGAAGGGAAATCGAAGCCGGATTACTCACGCTGCATCGACATCAGCACGAAGGCTGCATTGAAGAACATGGTGATGCCAAGCCTTCTAGTTGTTGTGGGCCCGGTTGCTGTTGGTTTGGTTCTCGGTGCCGAAGCGGTTGGGGGGCTGCTGATGGTCGGCACAGTTGTGGGAATATTGA
Organism: uncultured Candidatus Bathyarchaeia archaeon; assembly: GCA_964649235.1. GTDB lineage: Archaea > Thermoproteota > Bathyarchaeia > 40CM-2-53-6 > 40CM-2-53-6 > FEN-987. The sequence goes on along the minus strand of CAZYOZ010000034.1, from coordinate 13,534 downwards.
TGGCCCTCTTCATGAACAATGGTGGCGCCGCCTTGGACAATGCCAAGAAGTACATTGAAGCAGGACACTTGGGCGGCAAGGCTTCGCAGGCTCACGCGGCAACTGTAATTGGCGACACATTAGGCGATCCACTCAAAGACACCGCAGGTCCCTCTTTACACGTTGTAGTGAAACTCCTCAACACAATAACACTGGCCATGGCACCGCTCTTCGCGTTCGCCTTAATAGGCTGAAACCCGAGGCCGTGACTGAACAGTTGGCCTATAGTCCTCAGGTCTTCCATAGCGCGTTAGAAGTCAACTTTAGCACGTAATATTCTCACGTGCACTCAACGCGTTCTTGACCGATTTGGGTTAAGTTTCATTCCGAAAACCCGCAAATATCCTATTAAACGCCCTGACTAGCCAGATAGGCGGTTCTCATCGTAATGATCGCTTCTAGGCGGGCTCAGAGCGTTGAGTACGCGATTCGCGATGTGATGGTGAAGGCTGAACGGCTTAGGAAGTCAGGAAAGAAGATTCTCTATCTCAACATCGGCGATCCTGTGAGGTATGATTTCGACACGCCGCCGCATATCAAGAATGCATTGGAGAAGGCGGTTCGGCAAGGGTTGAATTACTATGCGCCGTCCGAGGGCCTATTTGAACTTCGGGAGGCGATAGCTGAAAAGGAGAGAAAAGTAAACAGCGCCACGATTGAGCCCGAGCAGGTTGTAGTTACGAGCGGGATATCAGAGGCCATCCTGTTTCTCATGGGAGCTATCGTGAATCCGGGAGACGAGGTTCTGATACCTGGGCCCTGTTATCCCCCGTACTTGGCTTACACGAAATTCTTCGACGGCAAACCAGTAACTTATCGAACAATCGAAGCCCAGAACTGGGCGCCTGACGTGTCAGACCTTGAGAATAAGCTGACTGAGAAGACACGGCTAATAGTGGTCATTAACCCAAGTAATCCCTGCGGCTCAGTGTATTCAGAGAACGACACTGGCAGAATTCTGGAATTGGCCGCGTCCCACAATATCCTAGTAGCCGCTGACGAGATCTATGACAGAATAACCTATGACGGAACTTTCCGCAGTATCGCTTCGCTGGCAAAAGATGTTCCTGTGATTGGCCTGAACGGTTTCTCCAAAGCGTACCTAATGACTGGATGGCGGCTTGGCTACCTCTACCTGCAGGACCATTCCCAGCAGCTCACAGACCTGTGGGACGGGATCCTCAAGCTGTCAAGGGTCAGATTGTGCTCAAGTACACCTGCACAAGTTGCAGCGGTAGAAGCACTGAGAGGTCCCCAAGACCACATCGCCCAGATGGTATCAAAACTCAGAGCACGTCGAGACTACGCGTGGAAGCGGGTTAACGAGATTCAAGGGTTGACAGCTTCGAAACCCGCTGGAGCATTCTACTTGTTTCCAAAGATAGGACCGATAGGGACAGCTTGGAGAAATGATGAGGACTTTGTCAGCCAACTGTTAAGTGAAACTGGCGTCTTGGTGGTTCACGGCTCAGGATTCGATCCTGTGTACGGCAAAGATCACTTCAGGGCTGTCTTCCTGCCGGATGAAGCAATGCTGGGAGAGGCGTTCGACAAGCTCGAAGATTTCATGAAGCGGCACACTTGACCGACCTTTTCTAAAAGTTTAATTCAGCTTTCCTCGTATGCGGCGCTGGTTGCAGCCATTGTCAGATGAAGTCGAGCAGCGGCCCGCAGGCATAATGTACGAGTGCATAAGCTGCGGCAAGCAGTTAACGGCTGACCAGTTAGCGATGACGCCGGAAATAAAATGCCCGTTCTGCGGATATCGGGTCCTACGAAAATCGCGCCCTCCGATAGTGAAGCGCATCAAAGCACGCTGAACCCGAACTCACTCCTGTGCCCTACCGCAAGCGGGGCAGAAACCTGAAGGCCCCGCAAGAAGGCCTCCGCAATACCTGCACTTGAGGAAGACAGTCTTATCAGAAGGAACTTTGGAGCTAGATGCCCTGTCTTTCTCGTATCGTTTGGCGATAAAGACGGCCACCTCCAATAGGATTAGCATCGGTATGAATAATGCAATGTCCGCTAGGGGGCCACCGTCTGGTGTGATGACGGCCGTGATGATGTAGAGACTTGCGTAGATGTATCTACGCCTTGATGTTACATACTGGGTTTTTAGAACACCGAACCTCACAAGCAGTACAAAGAACACCGGGAGAGTAAATGAGAAGCCGGTCGCCAGCGCGGTTATGAAAACGAGATTGTAGAAGTCCATGACGAAAATGAAGGGCGTCGCGTTTGCGAGCTTGAAGAAGGGTATCATGGCCCAGATCATGAATGGTGCCAGAACCTTGTAGCCGAATGCGGCACCGATGAGAAACAGGACAGTGAATGAGACGACGAATGGGTAGACTGCTCTTCGCTCCTCAGCATAGAGGGCAGGGTCAACATACCTGTAGGCCTCAAACGCTATTAGTGGCGCGGTGATTCCAACACCCAAAATGAAGGACCCGATAAGATAGATCTCCAGAGGAGCAGTCAACTCACCAGCGATCAGCTGCACGCCTGTGGGAAGAACGTCATGGACCACCTGCCGCAGGACCAAGGCTATCAAGGGGTCGTAGAAGGCGAACGGATCTTGCAGGAAGGAGGAGTTAGCCGGGAACACCATGAAAAAGATGGTTGCAAGAACGACTGAATAGAACACGATCTTCAGCCTGTCACTGAGTTCACCCAGATGCTCCCAGACTGTACCTACCTTCTCTTGCCCAGGCTCTCTCTCTGTGTGACTCAAAAGCAAAACATCTGCTAACAGAAGGCCTGCAGCTTCGTCGATCTTAGGAACGGATTACTTGGCCGCCTCTGCTCTTCTTGTGGCCGCCGACGATCTTTCCTAGGAAGCGCCCAAAACTCACCAGAACGAGGTCCTTAGTAGAATTCCTTTCATGATTACTATTACGAATGCTTCCCTCGAGAGGCAACAGACAGGTTCCTGCTTGGTCAGGTTACTTCTTAGCCGATTTTTCCGCGATCTCTTTGGCTATCTCTTCTTTTGTCTTGCCCTCGGTGGCTATGCCCAAGCTCTTTGCTGCGGTGATGAGCGGGTCTGTGGAGACGGGCGCCTGGGTTGTGGTCGAGGTTGTAGGGGAAGCTACCTCTTTCGCGGCTTTGTCGAATTCCTTCTTCGCCAAACCTATGGAACGTGCGAGCTCAGGCAACTTTTGCGGCCCCCAAAGAAAGATTACCAATATGATAGCTACGACTATCAGCCACTCGTATCCGACTAATGCCAACGATTTTCACACTGAGAGCATGCAATGCGTTTAATATAAGAGTGCTGAAGCACTGACGAGAATCTGTTGAGAATTCCAGCGCGATTTGTTCGCAACACCTTTAAGCGTGCTTAGTCGGGCCCGAGGTTGCCGAATCGAAGCAAAGGGGTGTATAATGACGATTGGTGGCAGAAGGCGAATTAGCGCAATTACTGCCCTGCCGATCGTCCCTGTCGGAGCTATTGTTCTGGCTCAGATCCCAATCCTAACTTCGAGTCTGAACGAGGTTCTCTCTTATCCGTTCACTGCGGGGTTTTTTGCATTAACTTGGGACAACTATGTTCTTCGGACTATGATTCGGATGGTTTCGGCCTATGCGCTTTCTGTTGGCTTTGCGTTGATCTATGGCATTACAGCAGGAATCAGCAAACGGGCTGAACAGTTGATGATTCCAGTGCTTGACGTACTCCAGTCCATACCAGTCTTGGGCTACTTGCCGGGAGTCATCGTTCTCTTCCTATCACTCTTCCGGGGTAGCATATTCGGCCAGGAACTGGCCTCCATCATCCTGATTTTTACCGGGATGGTCTGGGCTGTCACTTTCGGAGTATATGGTGGAGTCAAATCGATTCCAAGAGACATCATAGAGGTCGCGCATGCTTTCGGCATCCGACGAGTCAAGTATCTGAAAGATATCATCTTTCCCGCGATCTATCCGCCACTAATCTCGGGCAGCATACTCGCGTGGGGTGGGGGGTGGTACTTTCTTGTCGCATGCGAATACCTAAGCTTCGCAAACACAGTCTACACGCTTCCCGGCGTGGGATTCTACATTTTCAAAGCTGCCCTCGACGGGAGAATTGCAGCTTCAATCTTCGGGTTAGCCATAATGGTTGTCCTTGTAGGAGTAATCAACAGATTTGTCTGGCATCCACTAATGAACAATGCTGAGAAATACAGGTATGAATCAACCGCCACGCCAAGTCACAGGCGTAGGCAATCAAGACTTGTGCGCCTGATCCTTCGCAAGCTACGCATAATCTCCCAGGATCTCGCGAAACTCGCCGAGCCTGTGCTCGCTCTGGAGCACAAGTATTATCCGCTGGTGGTTCGTTTTCGGCATACGCATTTGCTCAACAACATCAGGGCCTCTTGGCAAAGGTACAGCAAGCCAGGAAGGATTGCTGGCACCCTGATTGGCATCATTCTCGTGGCCATCGTTTTTGAGATTCTTGTCCCCCCGAGACTCCCTGAGGTTGTAAGGCAATTCATTTTTCGAAAAGAGATCGCCCTGATTCCCGGCTATGCCGTGGCATCAGTGTCCCGGCTTGCCGTCGGTTACCTTATCGCGTTGGCTTGGACTCTAGCAGCTGGGATTCTGATTGCCCGGAGCGAGAGACTATTCAACATTTTTCTGCCTATCTTCGACATTGCCCAATCCGTACCCGCGCTCGCTCTTTTTCCCATTGTTCTGAGCGTCGTGATCGATTATTTCCATGGGGCACAGATTGGTTTGGAGATTGCTTCCATTATCCTAGTCCTAACAGGGATGCAATGGTATCTCCTATTCAACATAATCGGGGCCGTGATGGCAATTCCTTCAGATGTCACTGAGGCCTCCAAGTGCTTCGGGCTGAAAGGGTTCAAGTTTGTTAAGCATGTAATCCTGCCATCGATCTTCCCCGCCATAATCTTAGGCAGCATTCAAGCTTGGGGAGGAGGCTGGAACGCGACAATTGCATCTGAATATATCAACGTCGCCAACCACACCTATCATGTTGCAGGCTTGGGATACCTGCTGGATATTTCGGTTGCAGCTGGAGACACGCCTCTTGTCTTGGCCACAATCGGCATTATGGCTGGAATCGTTTTTTTGATGAACAGAACAGTTTGGCACTATTCGCTTATGCGTGCAAGCAAGTACAGGTTTGAGGCATAAAGGCAATGCCGGCGTCTGTTCTTCAAATCGAGGATATCTCTAAGACCTTCGAAAGCAGGGAACACAAAGTGAAGGTGCTTGAGCATGTATCCTTTGACGTGTACAGGCACGAATTCCTCTGTATGGTAGGACCTTCGGGATGTGGCAAGTCCACCCTCTTAAGAATGCTTGATGGACTGGAGCCCCCTACTTCGGGGTGTGTCTTGTTCAACGATGAGCCCATAACGGAACCCTCGCCGGAAATTTCGATGATCTTCCAGACATTCGCACTTCTACCCTGGAAGACTGTTCTTGAGAACGTGCAACTTGGCTTAGAGGCGCAAGGAATTTCCCTCCAGGAAAGGAAGGAGAGAGCGAAGAAGTACACCGAGGCAGTTGGCTTGAGCGGTTTTGAGGACGCATACCCACGTGAGCTGTCCGGGGGGATGAAACAGCGTGTCGGCATCGCAAGGGCGCTTGCCGTAGAGCCCGAAGTTCTGCTAATGGATGAACCGTTCTCGTCCCTTGACGAGCTTACAGCCGAGACGCTTCGGAAAGAGGTCTTGGAGATTTGGAGCGCACCTTCAAGAGTCACGAACACTTTCATAATGGTCACTCACAATGTGCACGAGGCCGTATTCATGGCTGATAGGATCTTAGTCATGTCAGCCAGGCCTGGCAGGATTGTCGAGGACATTAGAATCAGCCTTCCGCGTCCGAGGGAAAAATACGGACATTCGGAACAGTTTTACAGTTATGAGCAGAGGATAATCTCGCGCATCGAACAGTACTCAGCCCCCACTCCGACCTGACTGACTCGCACAGGAATCGCGAGGACGACCGAAGCGGCCCATCTATGTCTAGCTGGGCTTGGTAGAGCGGAATGGCCTGTCTGCCAGTAGCTTGTATCCGTAGTGATAGGCTGCGATGCCGGTCACTGGCAGGTCAAGCCATGAGGTGACGAGCCTGGACAGAACGGCCGCAGAAGCAGCAACAGCCACAGGGACTTTGAACAGGGAGAGTGTTGTAGTTATCGCCGCCTCATAGATACCAAGCATTCCCGGTACCCCAATCGGTGTCATCTGAATCATCTTCCCAATTGCCATGGTGACGACTATGACCCAAGGAGATGTGCTGAAACCCACAGCGATCAGCACAATCCAGAGAATGAGGACTGAGCATGCCCAGTCACCGAGGCTCGAAAGAAAGGACAGTGACAAGCGCGTTCTGGAAGACAGCATTCTTCGAAAGCCGCTGTGATAGTCGGCCAAGAACTGGTCGGCCTTTCCGTTCATGTTGGCTTCCATCTGAACGAGCTTGATGAGCGGTTGAGCAAGCCTAAGAGCTCGGTCCAGCAACGGTTGAAGACGTTTCGGACTCAGCGACAGATAGAGCAATACGAGAAGCCCTGCCATAGCGGTCATCGGGAGAGCAGCCAGCCCAAAAACCTCGGAAGACGAAATTCGCCCCCCAACCAGCAAAACCATCACAGCCAGCGCCGTACTAGCCAGGAAGCCGATGATGTACAAGATTCGATGCAAAATCACGGCAGCAGTCGACTCACCCAATTTCATGCCACTTTCTTTGGATCCTAGAATGCATCGAGCGGCCTCGAGGAACACTCCGCTAGGCATAGTGTAGCTTGCGAAGATGCTCGCGAAAGCGATGCCTTGGCAAGTTAGGAACGGCAACCTGTAGCCTGCTGCCCGAATCAATACGTACCAAGCAGTCGCATAGAATACGAATCCGAGAAGTTGAAGCCCAACCATTACTAAGATTGCCTGGGGATTCACCTGTAATAGGATTCTTTCAAAAGACTCAACGCCGACAAGATAGATGAACGCAACAAGAATCGCAACTCCGAACGCCAAGCTGCCCAGTCGGCTAATTGTCGCCTTCCTGAAGTGTTGTCCCTCCCTGGCGCAAGGTTGAACAAAATGTGCTCTGCGGCTTATCGATCTGGTCTTGTGCTCACACGCGTGTGTTCATACTTATATGCTTGGGACGCGGCGCATGGCAAGCTACATGCAGCGCTTGGGGTCAGGCCGTGACTGAACAGTTAGCGTACGATGTTGTCGTTGTAGGTTCAGGGATAGCAGGGTTACGTGCGGCCATAGAAGCCGCCCGTGTCTCAAAGGGCAAGGCGAGCATAGCCGTGCTCACAAAAGTGCAGGCGATGCGCTCACATTCTGTCTCTGCAGAGGGCGGAACTGCTGCGGTTCTATACCCGGACAAGGGAGACACCATTGAATCTCACATTTATGACACAATCAAAGGCAGCGATTTTCTCGCGGACCAGGACGCTGTTGAATTCTTTGCGAACGCGATGCCGTCCGAAATATACCTGCTTGAACACTGGGGAATGCCTTGGTCCAGGACCGAGGACGGTAGGGTAGCGCAACGCAACTTTGGAGGATACAGCTTCCCGAGAGCTACTTTCGCTGGAGACAGGGTGGGCTTCTTCGAGATGCAGACGCTTTATGACACGACTAGGAAATTTGACAACATTCACTTTTTCCAAGAATGGTTTGTGACATCCCTGATGGTCGAGCATGGGACGTTTCACGGCCTGACCGCCATAGATCTGAAGACAGGGGGATTTCACTCGTTTAGCGCGAAGGCGGGAATCATAGCGACTGGAGGGGCGGGTAGGCTCTACAGGTTTGCCACTTACGGGTATTCGTCTACACCAGATGGCTTGTCGCTCGCCTATCGGGCTGGGGTTCCGATTGAGGATATGGAGTTCGTGCAATTCCACCCGACTGGTCTGGTTCCGTCTGGCGTCTTGATAACGGAGGGAGCCCGTGGCGATGGGGCCATTCTCATCAACAACAAGGGAGATCGTTTCATGAAGAAATACGCGCCGGAGAAGCTGGACTTGGCGTCTCGTGACGTTGTATCGAGAGCAATGATAACAGAAATCCAAGAGGGAAGGGGTTTCAAGGACCCAGTAAGCGGAATGGAGCATCTACTCTTGGACCTGCGGCATCTTGGGGCCGAGAAGATCAAAGAACGTCTTTCGGCGATAAGAGAAATAGCTATCAAGTTCAAGGGAATCGACCCGATTGACGAACCGTTGCCCGTCCGGCCCGTCTGCCATTACACCATGGGCGGGATCAGGACAAATATTGGGGCGGAAACCTCTGTGGCTGGACTCTGGTCAGCCGGCGAAGCAGCCTGCGTAAGCATTAACGGCGCGAACCGACTAGGGGCAAATTCGACTGCTGAGTGCTTAGTTTTTGGTGCACAGGCAGGAGCTGGGGCTGCGAAACATGCCATGAGAAAGCCAACACATGACCCTAGCCAAGAAACAGTCCATGAAGAGGAGAAGAGGCTGTACGACGAGATATTTCACGGCGCAGGGGACGAGAACCCCTACGAGATTCACACCCATGTGCAAACGATGATGGACGACTACGCCTACGTCTATCGCATGGGCGATGGGTTGGAGAAAGCGCTGAGGGAGCTCCGGGAACTTCGGAGGAAGAGCTACAGGCATGTGGATGATCAGGCGAAGGAGTACAACACTAGTTTCGTGAACGTTCTCGAACTCGAAGCCATGTTCGATATTGCAGAGATCGTGCTGGCAAGCGGGCTGGCTCGCACTGAATCCAGAGGCGCGCACTCCAGGATTGATTATCCAAAGAGAGATGACGTAAACTGGCTAAGGCATACGCTGACCTGCTACACAGTCGATGGACCGCGCTTCGAATACGCGCCGGTGACTATTACGAAGTATCAACCAACAGAACGTCATTATTAGTGGGCGATGCATGATGTCCAGTGGCCAGGATCCGGTTCAATCGGGAAAGAGTGTCCTTCTCAAGGCTTTCCGTGCAAACCCGAAGACAGGCGTCAAGCCGCGGTATCAGAGCTTCGAGGTTCCGTTTGAGCCCGGAATGACAGTTCTGAGCGCTTTGCTCTACGCTAAGGAACACGTTGACCATTCATTGGCCATTCGATTTTCCTGTCGCATGGCGTCCTGCGGATCTTGTGGCATGACTATCAATGGTCTCCCTAAGCTCGCATGTTACACGCAGGTGGCGGAATTTGCAAATCAAACCATCACCGTCGAACCATTAGGCCACTATCCACTGATCAGAGACCTGGTGACTGATTTCGATGGGTTCTTCGCGAAACACGAAGCAGTCAGTCCATTCTTGGTCAGGCGAAATCTGGAAGAGCAGGAAACGACTGAATCAGAATACTTGCAGAGCTCACGTGAACTGGACGATTTCCTGCAATTCTCTTACTGCATTAAGTGCGGTTTGTGCAACGCAGCATGCCCGACGGCTGCATCAGACCCGCTATTCATCGGACCACAAGCACTAGGCCAGGCCTATAGATACATCGCTGATTCACGGGATGAAGGTGCCCTCAGCCGGATCCTAACCGTTGACAGCAATCACGGTATCTGGAGATGCCATTTTGCGGGAGCTTGCAGCTTTGTATGCCCGAAGGGTGTGGACCCAGCCTTGGCCATCCAAGACCTTCGCAGACTCGTAATTTCCGCCCCAAGCCGAGCTGGCGCGCCCTTACTCACTTCCCGTAAGCCTCGGAGTTCGTGACGGCCTATGAGCGTTGACTTAGCTTTCTGCGGAAAGGCAGTAGGCTGCTCTCTTGCACGTGAAATGCTCGGCTTGCGGGAGCAGGATTCAGGTCTTCGTTAGCGATATTGCTTCGCTGGGCGAAGTCTGGCCTTTTTGTCAGAAATGCGAAACTTACGTTGATGTTGTTCCGGGAGCGGGAGCCTAAGCAGTAGCTGTCGAAATTAACCCGTCCGACTCGTTAGGTGTCTGCCACTTAGCTCGCTGCCCGTCACGGTGCATACGCACATAGATTGACATAGCTCTCTCGATCCAAACGTCAGGCCTGTAGACTACAGTCGTTATGCGACATCTCTCACATCGCCACTTTACTTCCTCTGGGTATACTGTGAATTTCGCTACAAAGAAATTATCATGCTGGCATGATGTGCAGGTCCAACGTAGGATCCTCCCATCTGATGAGATGACGAAGTTTTCCATGAAACGATGTTCCAGAAAACTGAGCCTCTTTAAGGCAGAGATGAAGAAGATGTTGAGACTCCTCCAAAAGTAAGTTGAAGAGAATTTGTTTAAACAAAACCGATTTCCCAAGGGATGTTCGATATCCGCATTGTTTACCCCAGAGATGGGTCATTGAAGCGTGAGTCTAACTTGGCAGGAATAGACAAATACGAACTTTTGTCGGACCTAGCAAAGCGGCGGGGGTTCTTCTGGCCTTCGTTCGAGATTTACGGGGGAGTCAGCGGTTACATTGACCTAGGGCCGCTTGGGACGCGATTGAAACGGCGTGTTGAAGAGCAATGGTTGAAGCTCTTTGTGCAGGGCAATGACTTTGTGGAAGTATCAACGCCTGTCATAACGCCTGAGCGGGTTTTCACTGCGTCGGGCCACGTTTCGCACTTTAAAGATCTAATGGTCAGCTGCAAGAACTGCCGCAGACACTACAAGGCCGACTACGCCATTTCCGCAGCTATGCCCGCCCGGACTGACATCGCGGTTGAAGCGATGTCACCCAGTGAACTTGATGACTTCATCAAGGGCAATCACGTTCGTTGCCCCGAATGCGGAGGCGAGCTTGGTCAAGCGGAATACTTCTCGACGATGTTCAGGACAGATATCGGTGCTTACGGTGATGTAACAGGCTACGGCAGGCCCGAAGCCGCGCAGGGGATGTTTGTGGATTTCAAGCGCGTCTACGAGACAACAAGGGAAAGACTGCCTCTTGGCATAGCCCAGATTGGGACAGTAATGCGCAACGAGATCTCTCCACGACAGGGGCCGATCCGGCTTAGAGAGTTCACCATAATGGAGGTCGAATTCTTCTTCGACCCTGAGGAGCCAGAATGTGCTCTCATGGATCGTGTGGAAGGAATCGACTTGCCGCTACTCCTCGCGGAAAAACGCGAGGTGAAGCGCTCAGAGATTATCCGAATTCCAGCAGTAGAAGCCGCGGGAAAAGGAATGGTCAAAGCAGAATGGATGGCCTACCTAATGGCTCTCTCAGTCAAGTTTGTCAGCTCGCTGGGTGTGCCGCTAGATAAGCAGAGATTTGAGGAGAAGCTGCCAACTGAACGCGCACACTATTCCGCCCAGACGTTCGATCATCAGATACTGCTTGACCGATGGGGCTGGGTAGAAATCGCAGGGCACGCCTACAGAACAGACTTTGATCTCTCGTCGCACATCAAATACTCAGGAGCAGACCTTTCAATCTTCAAACCCCACCCCAGCCCGGTTGACAAGCGAGTAACAGTAGTTGTGCCAATCACATCCGTGCTGGGTCCATTATTGCGCGACAAGGCTCAGGAGATTGCCAGTAGACTCGCCTCATCCAGCCCAGATGAGGTCAAATCCGCCTTCGACAGGTTTGGATACTTCGAAATTCAAGGTTTCAAGGTCCTTCCATCGCACGTGCGCTTCGAAGAACGGAACGTTCGAGAGACAGGCAGGAGGGTCATCCCTCATGTCGTTGAGCCTAGCTTCGGAGCAGAAAGGGTCGTGTACTCGACATTGGAATACGCCTACACGCGAGTGAAGGACAGAGTCGTCTTGAAGCTGCCGATTCAGTTGGCACCCGTCCAGATCATGGTGTTCCCTCTAATGGCCAAGGATGGCCTTCCAGAAATTGCCACCGAAATCGTTTGCTACCTAGAAGAGAACGATTTCCTGGTGGAGTACGACGATGCGGGGACTATTGGGAGGCGGTATGCGCGGGCTGATGAGATAGGTGTTCCAATCGCAATAACCGTTGATTACGAGACGAAGAACGATGGGACCGTGACGCTCAGGGACAGGGATACGTGGAAGCAAGTTCGAAGCAGCTGGAAGACGATCTCGGAGCTGTGTCGGAGGTATTTCAAGGGAGAAATTGACTTCTCAGCCCTTGGGCCGCCAGTTCAAGTAACTTACGAATAATTCGCTCGCAACACTCTGATATGCACAAGAAAGCGCGCTTCCCCGGGCTATGCTTTAAGTTCTAAATGCCCTAATTAGGCACGGAAAATGGGTGGCGCTTGCTTGACCTTTCCGATCGAGACAGAAGCCAATATTCGTCGCAGGATGCTTGACCTCTGCCAAGTTCATGCACGCAATGTTGTGGAGATGACGAGGCAGCTGGTTGTTCTCGTCGATAATCTTGGTGAAAAGAAACCCAAGGCCGCCAAGCAGAACTTCGACTCGATGGTCAAGACGATCGAGGAGATGGACAAGAACAAGACTGCATTCCTGAATGAGGTGGCGTCGGTTGGGAGCCTGCTGATCAACCGGGAGGATTTCCTGAGGTTGCTTTTCAGGCTCGGTGAAGTCGCAGAGTATTGTGAAGCCATGGGCTACAGACTAATGCTGGCCACCGACATGAAATGGAAACTCGACCCGAAGAGGTTGGAAAGGATTTCCAGTCTTCTCGCTCTTGTTCTGAAGGAGATATCCAAGACGAGAGAGACACTGCACTCACTTTCCTTTGACGCTGACAAGGCAATAGAGACATCGCATGCCGTCGATGATTTTGAGCGCCAGATCGACTCGCAGTCTAGGAAGCTCGATCTGGAACTTCTATCAGCCAAGATGCCACTCCCGATGCTCCTTTTCTTCCGGGATCTGGTCGATAGAGCGGAACGTATCGCTGACATCGGAGTTGACGTGGTAGATCATATTCGTGTGCTTGCACTGACCACGTAAAGTGAGTTGCTCATGACAAAACCCGTCGTGGCGGAGCTGATGGGAACCAGACTCATTGTTTGGGATACTGCTGATGGCGTGAACCTCTATCGCCTGGGATTCTTCGGCAAACCTGTCGGTATACCTAAACCGAAGCCGGGCCAGGACTTCAAAGCTCCGTTGATGTTAGATCTCATGGAAGGCCTGTATTTGCTTGACCGAAAGATCGTCAGGGTCGTGGACGCCAGGACCTCTAAGCGAGTGACCCGATCAAAGCTGCTCAGTCTCGCAAATCGAATCTACAAACAATTCGGCCTCGGGTACAAGGCGTATGAGAACCTGCGTGAAAGAGGCCTGATCGTGACCCCGGGGATAAGGTTTGGAGCAGACTTCGCCGTCTACGAGCACGGTCCCGGCATTGACCACGCGCCCTTCATAGTTACCGTCAAGAGGGAGGAGGAAACCATGGGGCCCTTCGAAATTGTCTTGGCGGGGCGTCTTGCCACAACGGTGCGAAAGCAGTTCACCATTGCCGTTCCCAGGGGTCAAGGAAAAAAGGTTGATTTTCTCGTCTTCAGATGGTTTAAGGCGTAGCGGCCGCCCACCAAGAGCCATCACTTGACCGGAATTCTCAACTCGTTTGTCCTTCCATCTTCCTTGAA